>NZ_JAHRYQ010000002.1:1005038-1322605 GCF_020622065.1 Geothrix sp.
TGGTCATCGACGAGGTGGAGACCGACAACTGGGGCATCGGCGGAGAGTCCGTCACCGTGCGGCGAAAGCGAGGGCAGTAGCCCCCGGGGCTTGTGCATCCCCCCGCCCCCCACCATACTCAACCTCCGCTTCAACTGAACCCTCGAGGGGGCGAAGGGGAGCAACACCACACACGGGGGTGACCGGTTTCGACAGGTCGTGATCCGGGTGTCCGGTGCAGGCGGGGGTTGGACGGCTGGCCCCCTCATCAAGCCGCCCACATCAAACTGCCAACGATAACTTCGAACTGGCTCTCGCTGCCTAGGGCAACCTAGGCTCCGAGCGAGTACTCGCGATCTCTGGGTAGCGGGCTCGTTAAACCTCCGAAAGGGTGGCTTCGGCCTGCCGGACGGAGGCACCAGATAGGCTGCCGCGACGCCCCCTGACGGCGGCCGAAATCCAGGAGGCAAGCGTCCCGAGCGGCTCGTCCGTTCCCCGCCGGGAGGCTCCAAGAACGGACCAAGCCTGTGGATGAACCGCCAACCGGCATGTCTTGGACGTGGGTTCGACTCCCACCACCTCCACCAAACAAAGGGACCCGTGAGGGTCCCTTTGTTTGGTGGAGGTGGTGGGAAGCATAAGATCGCCAAATGGACACCTTATGCTTCCTAATCTGGTACGGACATTTTACGCTTCCCAACCATCCTGGTGGCACTGGGATGACTGGACCAATTGCCCCGACCAAAGGCCTCTTACGAGTGAAGCGAACCGGCCCCGCCTGCACCGAGGCGCGGAGCGGAGCCGAGAAAGCGAGAAGCTGAGAGAGAACGGAAGGCAATGCAGGCGGGGTCCGAGTTGAGCTGAGGGTTAGACGCCACGAGAACGACAATCAAGCTTTCGAAATTTGGGCAATGGCCCCGTAAATATCGGCACTTCCCCAGTGTTCAATGTATTTACCATCTTTCACATGCACGATGTCGGTTACTTGTATGAGGATTCGTCTGCCAGTCTTGGCATGACCAAAGAACGGCCCGGAATGTGTACCTTCGATGGTTTTTCGAGTGGCAACCTTACCGTTTTCTTCAAGCTGATCATGAATCAAAACTTTGATATCTGTGAAAGCTTGGTGAAGGACATTGGTGAAGAATGCTGCAAATCCATCTGGTCCTTTTGAGACCCCAGGCGGTGCTGAATGGTTAATGAATTCTGGTGAGACGAGATCGGAGAAGGCAACCATATCGAGGTTTTCGATGACTTCGTGATTGAACCTTTTGACGACTGACTTGTTCTTACTCATGTGAATGCTCCAATGGGGGGCAGCTAACTTCAAATTGGACGGCGGGGACGAAGGTATTCGTAATTCGCCCAATCCGGTTTTGAGGAGAGTGTAATTACTGATTTTACCGAGAAGGTATTGAACGGGGCATATTGGATACCCAAACCTGAGGTCCGGCAGGACAGGATGAAGTGGCTCAGGATTTCGGAGCCCGAGTATCAGCGCAAGGTCGGAGCTTCATCAGCTACCAGCAAACGCACCTCGGCAGGTCCACTACCTGGCCCTCCCGCCATTCGCTCACCCCGAAGATCCGCCGCAATGACGCCACGGCCCTCCGGAGGTCGGCGGCCCTCCCTTTTTCGAAGGAGGAACCGCATGGCCTAGATATCCACCTCCCGCTGTCCCAGGTGTTGAACGAGGCTGAAGAACCGAGAAGCGTTGAGAGTTACTCCTATTCATCGGTCCGCAGGCGATAGCCAACACCCGGTTCGGTCTGGAGATAGGTCGGTCTGGATGGATCGACTTCCAGTTTGTGCCGCAGTTGGGTCATGTAGACGCGCAGGTAAAGCGGCTGGGCCGCCGCGACGCCACCCCAAACTTCCTTCAGCAGCTGCCGCTGGGTGACCACTTTGCCCGCGTGGCGGATCAGGGTCGTGAAGAGTTTGTATTCCAAGGGCGTCAGGTGGATCTCCTCTCCCGCGACCCATACTTGGCGCTTGCCCAAGTCGACGCGCCAACGATCCAGCAGGAAGACCGGATCGGACTGGGAGCTCGGATCCGCGTGGCGCAGGGCCACCCGGACCCGGGCCAGCAATTCGCTGGTGCCGAATGGCTTGGTGAGGTAATCATCCGCACCCAGGTCCAGGGCCTTCACTTTGTCGGCCTCCTGACCCCGGGCCGAAATGACGATCACGGGAATCCGACTCCACTCCCGCAAGCGGGCCAGCACTTCCAGCCCATCCAGGTCGGGTAGGCCGAGGTCCAGCAGGATGACCTGGGGCTGGTGCTGGGCCGTCTGTTCAAGCCCCTCCCTGGCCGTACCGGCCTCAAGGTAACGGTAGCCACCGCCCTCAAGCGCGACCCGGAGGAAACGCCGCATCTGAGGTTCGTCCTCCACGAGCAGGACAAGCGGGGCCGGAGCGGTCATGAACCTTCCTCCGGCAGGGACGGCGGCGCTCCCAGGGGCAAGGTGACCAGGAACTGGGCCCCGCCTTGGGGGTGGTTGACCGCCTGAATGCGCCCTCCATGGGCCGTCACGATGCCTTTGCAAATGGCCAGGCCCAGGCCGGCGCCGGGGCGGCTGGCGGCGGCTTCGCCCCGGGCCAGCTTCTCGAAGATCCGCTCCGCTTCACCTTCGGCGATGCCCGGCCCTTGATCCGTCACCGAGATGGTGAGGGTGTGCTGGGTCGTCCAGACCTTGATGTCCACGGGAGATCCGGCCGGGGAATACTTCATGGCGTTGTCCAGCAGATTCATGAGCACCTGCTCCATGAGGACCGGGTCCATGGAGACGAGAGGCGGAGCCTCCGGAAGGTGAATCCTGACACGGGCGGCATCTGAACCCAATTCCCGGCGGTTGAGCACGGCCCCGATCAACTCCTCCACGGGGATCCATTCCGTTTGAAGGTCGAGCGCCCCCGACTCCAGGCGGGTGATGTCGAGGAGGTTGCTGACCAGCCGGTGCAGACGCTGGGCCTCCTCCTGGGCCGTGGTCAGCAGGTCCCGGCGGGTGGATTCCGGCAGGTCGGGGGTCTCCAGGGCGGTACTGACGGCACCCGTGATGACGCCGAGCGGGGTCCGCAGATCATGCGAGACGGAGCTGAGCAACGCATTTCTCAGGCGTTCCTCGTCGGCGCGTCGGCGATCCGCATGACTCTGCTCGGCCAAAATGGCCCGCTCCAGGGCCAGGGCCGTCTGGTTGGCGAAGGCTTCCAGCAGCTGGTGCTGATCCGGCTCGCTCCACTGGGGCGCGCCATCGGGCAGAACCCCCATCACCCCCAGGGTGCCGCGAGTGCCCCGAAGGGGCAGGTAGGTGGCGCGGGCACCGGGCAGCGTCAGCGTCCCGAGGCCCGCGGGCTCCCCGTGTTCGAAAACCCACTGGGCCACCCCATGTTCCTGGCTGCTCAATGGAAATCCCTGGGAGTGGACGAGGGCAGCCAGGCTTCCACTGGGTTCCGGCAGGAGGACCACCGCATGGCTATGGAACTGGTTCGCCACGGTCTGGATGGCGGTCGCCACGAGGGCCGTGGAGCTGGCGCTCTGGGCCAGCTCCTGCCCGAGCCGGTAGAGGGCCTGGGTGCGCTGTTCGCGGCTTCGGGCCAGGCGGGCCTGGGCCTTGATCCGCTCGGTGAGGTTTCCGATGACCACCCCCACCAGCAGCATCACCGAGAAGGTTCCCACATGGCGGAAGTCGGAAACGACGAAGGTGAAATAGGGTGGGATGAAGATGAAGTCGAAGGCGGCCACGCTCAGCAGGGAGGCGAGCAGCGAAGGCCCCCGACCGAACCGGGTCGCCACGATGAGGATCCCCAGCAGGTAGACCATCACGATGTCGGCCAATTCCGCGCGCCGGAAGACGAGCCCCGCGACGGCCGTTGATACGGCGACCGCCAGGACGCTCAACAGGTAGTTCCGCAGCGGGCTGGTAATGTGAGATCGCAGGCTGGGTTTGGGGTTGGAGGCCACGGCTTCGCCCGTGATGACATAGATGTCGATATCGCCGCTGGTCCGGATCAGGTCATCCACCGGAGAGCCTGTCAGCACATCGAGCCAGCGAGAACGGGTGGGCTTCCCCACCACGATCTTGGTGATGTTGCGGTCCCGGGCGAAGGCCAGGATGTCTTCCTCCGCCCGTCCGCAGCCTTCGAGAACGACCGTCTCCCCCCCTAGTTTCTCCGCCAGCCTCAGGTTGGCCTCCACCCGGCTGCGTTCCTCCTCGCTGAACCGGAGATGCCGGTGTGATTCCACATAAAGGGCGATCCAGGAGGCTCCGAGAGCGCCGGCCATTCGGCGGGTGGCGCGGATCAGCCGCTCGGAGAGGCCATCGGGGCCCACGCAGACCAGCAGCCGTTCACCCGCGGCCCAGGTTTTCCGAATGCCCTCGGATTCCATGTAGCGCCGCATCTGGACATCCACATTCTCCGCGGTATGGCGAAGGGCAAGCTCCCGAAGTGCCAGGAGGTTCCCTTTCCGGAAGAAGTGATCTCTCGCATGCCGGGCCTGATCGGGCAGGTAGACCTTCCCCTCCTTGAGGCGAACCAGCAGATCATCCGGCGACAGATCCACCAGTTCAATCTCATCGGCCCGTTCGAGGAGTGTGTCCGGAACATTCTCGCGGACGATGATGCCCGTGATCTGGGCCACCACATCCTTGAGGCTCTCCAGGTGCTGCACATTCATGGTGGTGTAGACATCGATGCCCGCATCCAGCAGCTCGAGCACATCCTGCCATCGCTTTGCGTGGCGGGAGCCCATCACATTGGCATGGGCCAACTCGTCCATGAGGATCAGGCTCGGCCTTCGCGCCAGAGCCGCCTCCAGATCGAACTCCGGAAGAAACTGGCCGGAATACGCGAGCTCCTTCCGGGGAAGCACCTCGAGGCCCTCGATCAGGGCGGCCGTCTCGCTGCGGCCGTGGGTTTCCACCACACCGATGACCACATCCGCCCCTTCTGCCCGGCGCTCCTGGGCCTCGGAGAGCATGGCGTAGGTCTTGCCGACACCGGGCGCCGCCCCGAAGAACACCTTCAGCTTCGCACGCTGCTGGATGGCCTCTGCCTCCTGCACCTGTCGGAGCAGCTGATCGGGGTCGGGCCGGCGGGGTTCGGGCATGGGGAGGCTATCGCAGCGCAGTCACCGCAGTGTCCTGCCTTTTACCTCAGCTCTGCTAGTGCCAGATTCAGCTTGAGGACATTCACGCGGGGCTCCCCCAGGCAGCCGAGCTGCCGGCCTTCCGTGTGAGCGGCCACCAGCGCCCTCACCTGCGCGACCTCCAGTCCGCGGGCCCGGGCGACTCGGGGGATCTGGAATTCGGCCGAGGCCGGGCTGATGTGGGGATCCAGGCCGCTTCCTGATGTAGTGACCAGGTCTACCGGCACGGGGCCCGTGGCCTGCGGATCGGCGGCTCGGAGGATTGCCATCCGTTCTTGGACGAGCTTCCCCAGCGCCGGGTTGCTGGGGGCCAGGTTCGACGCGCCGCTGTTGGCCGCGTTATAGGGAAGCGGTTTTCCTGCGGCATCCACGGTGGCCGAGGGGCGGCCCCAGAACTCTCCGGGCGAGCAGAAGGATTGGCCGATCCACTCTGAGCCGAGGACACGGCCATCCTTGGTGATGAGACTCCCTGCGGCCTGACGGGGAAACAGAAGCCGGGCGAGCCCCGTGACCACCAGGGGATAGGCGATTCCCGTCAGGAGGCTCAGCGCCAGGAAGGAGATCAGGGCCGGTCGTAGTTGCAGGTTCATGGGTGAGCCTCAGGCGGCAAGGTGAAGGGTGACGAGCAGCCAATCGATGAGCTTGATGCCCACGAACGGAACGGCGAGGCCGCCGGCGCCGTAGAGCAGCAGGTTGCGCTGAAGCAGTTGGGCGGCTCCCACCGGCCGGTAGGTCACGCCGCGGAGCGCCAGCGGAATGAGCACGACGATCACGAGGGCATTGAAGATCACCGCTGAGAGGATGGCGCTCTCCGGGCTGTGCAGCCGCATGATGTTCAAGGCTCCCAGGGCGGGATAGGTGGCGACGAAGGCCGCCGGGAGAATGGCGAAGTACTTGGCCACATCGTTGGCGATGCTGAAGGTGGTCAGCGATCCCCGGGTCATGAGCATCTGCTTGCCGATTTCGACGATCTCGATGAGCTTGGTGGGGTTCGAGTCGAGGTCCACCATGTTTCCGGCCTCCTTGGCCGCCTGGGTGCCGCTGTTCATGGCCACGGCCACATCGGCCTGGGCGAGGGCCGGTGCATCGTTGGTGCCGTCGCCCGTCATGGCCACCAGCCGGCCGCCGGCCTGGTACTCCCGGATGAGCTTGAGCTTGGCTTCGGGGGTGGCCTGGGCCAGGAAATCGTCCACGCCCGCCTCGGCCGCGATGGCAGCGGCCGTCAGGGGGTTGTCACCGGTAATCATGACGGTCTTGATGCCCATGCCGCGCAGTTCGGCGAAGCGCTCTTTGATGCCGCCCTTCACGATGTCCTTGAGTTGGATCACGCCCAGGGCGCGTGGTCCTTCCGACACGACGAGCGGAGTCCCTCCCGCCGTGGATACCTGGTCGACGGCGCGTCGCACATCCTCCGGAAACCTGCCGCCCAGGCCCTGAACATGGTCCTCGATGGCCGACGCCGCACCTTTGCGGATCTGGCGGTCGCCCAGATTGACCCCGCTCATCCGGGTCTGGGCCGTGAAAGGTATGAAGTGGGCGTCCAGGGCGTGGAGATCCCGCTCGCGAAGACCATATTGTTCCTTGGCCAGGACGATGATGCTTCGTCCCTCGGGTGTCTCATCGGCCAGGGAGGAGAGCTGTGCGGCATCCGCGAGATGCTCCGGCTCGATGCCTTCCGCCGGAATGAACGCCACAGCCTGCCGGTTACCCAGGGTGATGGTGCCGGTCTTGTCGAGCAGCAGCACATCCACATCCCCCGCCGCCTCCACGGCTCGGCCGGATGTGGCAATGACATTGGCCTGAATCATGCGATCCATGCCAGCGATGCCGATGGCACTCAGGAGCCCGCCGATGGTGGTGGGGATGAGGCACACCAGCAGAGAGACGAGAACCGTCAGACTCACCGGGTGGCCCTGGCCCGCCGCCCGGGTGGCGTAGATCGAGTAGGGCAGCAGGGTGGCCGTGGCCAGGAGGAAAATGATCGTGAGTCCCGCGAGAAGGATGTCCAGCGCAATCTCATTGGGTGTCTTCTGGCGTTTGGCGCCTTCCACCATGGCGATCATGCGGTCGAGGAAGCTCTCGCCGGGGTTGGAGGCGATGCGGATGAGCAGCCAGTCCGAAAGCACCAGGGTTCCTCCTGTGACAGCGGAGCGATCCCCGCCGCTCTCCCGGATCACCGGTGCGCTCTCGCCCGTAATAGCGCTCTCGTTGACGGTCGCGACGCCCTCCACGACCTCGCCATCTCCCGGGATCGTCTCGCCAGCCTCCACGAGCACGAGATCGTCGATGCGCAATGCCGTAGCGCCGACCATCTCGGAAGGTCCTGTCCGGTCCTTCCCGAGCAGCCGGCGGGCCTTCACATCCTTCTTCGATTTCCTGAGGGAATCCGCCTGGGCCTTGCCCCGACCTTCCGCCATGGCCTCGGCGAAATTGGCGAAGAGCAGGGTGAACCAGAGCCACAAGGTGATGGCCAGGATGAAGGAGGGCCGCCCCTCGCCATGGCCCCCCAGTGCCTGGATCCACAGCCCGGTGGTGAAGGCGCTGCACACCCACACCGTGAACATGACCGGATTGCGGAGCTGATGAAGCGGATTGAGCTTCCGGAAGGCGTCGACTGCCGCCCGGCGCACGATGAGGGATTTGAAAAGGGGGCGAGCCTGGATGTCCTGCCGGGAATGGGAAACCACCATGCCCTCCTTCATGAGGGTTCGGTTATCGAGACAAGGGAATGTGAACCATCCATGCCGCACCTCAACGCAGGGACAGGTGCTCGGCGATGGGGCCAAGCGCCAGGGCTGGGATGAAGGTCAAGGCACCGACCAGAAGCACCACCCCGATCAGCACGCCGACAAAAAGGGGCGTGTGGGTGGGCAGGGTCCCGAGGCCTTCGGGTGTGTGCTTCTTCTGGACAAGGGATCCAGCCATCGCCAGAACCGGCCAGATGACGCCGAATCGGCCCAGGAGCATGGCGATGGCGAGTCCGTAGTTGTAGAAGGGGGTGTTGGCATTCAGCCCGCCGAAGGCGCTTCCGTTGTTGTTGGCGGCGCTGCTCCAGGCGTAGAGGATCTGGCTGAACCCGTGAGGCCCCGGGTTGCTGACGGAAGCGGTGGCCGCAGGCGACAGCACGGAGATGGCGGAACCCATCAGCACCGCGGCGCAGGGGAGGAGGATGGCGAGGGCCGCCATCTTCATGTCGAAGGCCTCCACCTTCTTCCCCAGGTATTCCGGGGTGCGACCCACCATCAGCCCGCTGATGAAGACGCCCACCAGAACGAACATCAGCATTCCGTACAAACCCGAACCGACACCTCCGAACACCACTTCGCCAAGTTGCATGAGCAGCATGGGGACGAGTCCCCCCAGGGGGGTGAAGGAATCGTGCATGGCATTCACGGATCCGTTCGAGGCGGCGGTGGTGGCCGTGGCCCAGAGGGCCGACGCGCCTGCACCGAAGCGGACCTCTTTGCCCTCCATGTTGCCGCCGGTCTGTGAAAGGGCTGCGGCTTGAGTGGCGCCCGCGTTCGACAGGGACGGATTCCCCTTCAACTCTGCCTGTGTGCAGACGGTCAGGGCCAGAATGAAGATGGCGCTCATGGCCGCAAGGAGGGCCCATCCTTGGCGGCGGTCCTTGACCAGGCGTCCAAAGGTGACGCAAAGGCCGGCGGGAATGAGCAGGATGCTCACGGTTTGTACGAAGTTCGACAGGGGCGTGCTGTTCTCGAATGGATGCGCACCGTTCATGCCGAAGAAGCCTCCCCCGTTGGTCCCCAGCATCTTGATGGCGACCTGGGAGGCGGCTGGCCCCATGGCCAGGACCTGCCCGCCGCTGGTGTGGACATAGGCGCTGAAATTCTGGATGACACCTTGGGATACCAGGAACAGGGCGAACACAAACGACAGGGGCAGGAGGATATAGAGGGTGCTTCGAACCAGGTCCACCCAGGCATTGCCCAGGCCCGTCGCGTTTCGCCGAGTGATTCCCCGGATGAACGCCGTCAACACGGCCATGCCCGTGGCAGCAGACAGGAAGTTCTGCACGGCGAGGCCCAGCATCTGGGTGAGGTAGCTGAGGGTGCTCTCGCCGCTGTAGGCCTGCCAATTGGTATTGGTGATGAAACTCACAGCCGTGTTGATGGACAGATCGGTGGCGACATTGCCCATCCCTTCAGGATTCAGCGGCAAGGCTGCCTGGGTCTTCAGCAGCAGGAACACGGCGCCAAGTCCGATCAGCTTGATGAGCGTGATGGACCAGGCATAAGCCTTCCAGCCCATGTCCTCCTGAGAACGGAGGCCCATGGCGCGATACATTCCACGCTCCACCGGGCCCAGCAATGGATGCAGGAAGGTCCGATCCCCCTCCAGGACTTTGGCCATGTGGGCACCCAGCGGGAAGGCCAAGGCGAGAAGGACGACCAGGAAGACGAGGTTCTGGGCCCAGGCGTAGCTCATTGGAAGGACTCCGGGCTGAGAAGGGCGAAGGCGAGGTAGGCGAGCAGGCCCAATGCCAGCAGGGCGGCGATGAACAAAGCAGGTGTCATGGCTGCTCCATGGTTAGTCCCCAAAGCATTGAGTGAGGAGCCAGGCCACCAAGGGGAACCACATGATTGCCAAGGCCAAGACCACCTCCCCTATTCGTTTCGAGTCGTGAGACCCCATCTCCAGTGCAATCCGGGTTCCCAACCACCCGATGAAGGCGGCGAGAGGGGGGGACCACGGCATGAGCAGGCGCATGGGGAGGGGCCAAGATCAGAGCTTCACAAGCAGGGCCAGGTTGATACGGCTTTCGGTCCGGCGGAGATCGGGCGCCCAGCCAGCCACGGTAGAACCCAGAGGGCCCTGATTGCCTCCCGGAGGTGTGACGCCGTTTGCTCCGGCGAAATAGGGCACGCTGGCACCACGCCTGTTGAACTCGCCGCGAAAGGTGATGTATGGACTGGGCATGAAATCGTAGGTCACCGAGTAATCCCATGCATGGAAGGGATCACCCGGGTTGGCCGTGAAATAGGGGGTTCCCGAGGCCGCGGTGGCCCCGTTGACTGGGGGCACCAGGACAAGGTACCGGCCGGGGTTCGTGATGGCGCCGCCGCCGATGGTGATGGCATGGCGGTCGTGGGCGAACCAGAACCGGTTGTAGAGCATCCAGCCGGCAAAATACTGCTTGGGCTCGGCCGCAGTCCCCGAACGACTCACTCCGCCGCCCTGTTCGTCACCCAGGTCGAAGGTGAATGTCGCGGCCATCTTGCTCAGGAGGGACTCGGGCTGGTCGTAGTACTTCCATTGGATGCTGTTGTCCGTGTGGCGGCGGGTGCGTTTCGGGTTACCCGGCGTGTCCGCGCCCAGGAAATAGTTGTTCGAGATGACATTCAGGCTGCCCGTTGGGCGCCAGTTGAGGGAGGCGCCGATGCCGGGGGTGTTGTTGAAGGTGTTGTAGGACTGCCAGCCGTTGATGAGCCAAAGCTCCAACTTCAGCTTGTCCGTGGGGAAGACCTGGAGGCGCATGCCGTTGAAGAACCAGGGCGTGTTGGCGGAAACATACGAGGGCTGGTAGGCCCAGTTGTCGAAGTTGTAGTAGCTGAAGAGGCCGATGTAGGACATGAAGATGCCCGCATCGAGGTTGATGCCGTTCATCACATCCCAGTGGTATCCCCCGTAGGCCTCGGAGAGATAGCGGTAGGCGTTGTCCGCCTGCCACTGGCCCCGGGTCGGGCTTGCGTCATTGCGGGGCGTCATCGTGGAGTACATCCCGAACTGCGTCATGATTCGGCCCCGGACATTGTCCCAGTGGAAGTCTCCGCCGAGGCCCACCTGCTGCACCTGGATCTCATTGGTCCGGCCTGTCTCGCAGGAACCCACGAGCGTGTGGTCCTGCGGGTGGTTGAAGCTGTAGATCGCGTTGACATCGGCCCGGAATTCGCCCGTGAAATACTTCGAATCGAGCACGGCCTCCTTGGTGCGGGCATTCCCATTGAGCCAGGTGAAGTCGGCGAAGGCGAAGGGCTCCGCGGCCTTTGCTGGCCCGGGGCCGACAGGAGCTGGAGATGTAATCTGAGCCAGCACCGGCAAGCCTGCCCATGCACACAGGAGAAGAGAGGCTTTCATCGAGGCTCCAAGCCTGGCTCACCAGCCAGTCGAAGCAGAATGAGCTTCAGGACATTAGGGCGGCGTTAGGGTTTGGACGCGCGGCGTTAGGATTTTGTTAATACCTCACGCGGCGACGGGTGATCCTCGAAAGATCCCTCTGTCTAGGCCGCCTGAAGGATTCCGGTCACTTCGGTTGTCCATGACCTATTGCGCGCCGTCCCTCAGAGGCGAGTCCTTCACGGCCATCCGTGGCATTCATCCAGTCCTGCAGGAACCCTCGGCTGCCCGCCCCAATGTTGCCGTGGGCGTCAAGCAGCCCTTCTTTGGCAGGAATGAAGGCTTCCGGTTGGCCGAGCGTGGGCACATCCAGGTGCGCGAGGACATTGCGCAGATGCTGCTGCGCAAAGGGGGTACCAATGCTGTCGATGGCAGGCGCCCAGCACCCCTGCGGGCTTGCCCGTCCAGGCGCTTTGGCCGTACGGGCGCGAGGCATGGTCGATGGCATTCTTGAGGACACCGGGGATCGAACGGTTGTATTCCGGGGTTACGAACAGCAGGCCTTGGGCTGCGGCGATCTCGGCCTTCAAGCGCAGTACCAAGGCGGCCTGATGGGCATCATCCTCCTCGCTATAGAGAGGCAGATCCTCGATCTCCACTTGCTTGAATACGAAATCGGACGGCGCCAATTTGACGATGGCGTTCGCAGCTTGCGGTTGAAGGACTCCTTGCGCAGCCTGCCGACGATCACGGCGATGGGGTAGCGGCTCATGTCGGACTCCCCTGTGGTCTATGAACGGTGGATGGTGAACTCGACCCATGGGCGGTACAGCGTAGAAGCTAGGTTGTAGCGACAGACGGGCAATGGGTTGCGATTGACTTTGGCATCTGCTTTTTACATTTCACAAAGCGGTGTCCTGCACCCTGCCGGAGCGCCTGGCTGGTGGTTCGCTCAAATCCCATCGGCCCTCGTATGCTGGGGCCCGAGGAGGAGCCCATGCGGCGTGGGATCGTCAAGCACTACACCCGTGACGGCGTCACCATCGTCTGGCGACCTGGTGTCTGCATTCACGCCCGCCGCTGCTTCCACGGCCTCCCCGCCGTGTTCGATCCGTCTCGCCGCCCCTGGGTGGACTTGGATGCGGCTGACCTGGAGCAGATCCTCGATCAAGTTTCGAAATGCCCCTCCGGCGCGCTCAGCATCAAGCGGAACGAGGTTGGGCCGCCCCCGGTCGGTGTCCGGGCCGAGCTGGTGCCGGATGGTCCCCTGGTCCTCCGCGGAGAACTGACCCTGGCGCTGCCGGATGGCGGTGAGCAGGCCTGCGTGGGGACCACGGCTTTCTGCCGCTGCGGAGCCTCCGGGCGGAAGCCCTTCTGCGATGGATCGCACCGGCAGGTGGCCTTCAAGGGTTAGCCAGGACCCGCGGCCTTCTACTTGGCCGTAGTCGGCTGGACCTTCGTGAACTCCGTGTCGATGATGATCATCACTTCATCACTGATGCCGACGGGGTCGAAGGCAATGCCGAATGCTTTGCGGCTTACCGTGAGGGTGGCAGCCAAGCCTCGACGAGTACCGCCCCAGGGGTCCGTGACCGCCTTGGTCGGTCCCACCACATTTAGCACCACGGACTGAGTCACGCCCTTCATGGTCAGGTCGCCGGTGACCTTCAGCTTGCCCGGGCCCGCGTGGCTAACCTTGGTCGACTTGAATGTCATGCTCGGGAACTTGGCCGCGTCGAAGAAGTCCGGGCTGAGCAGGTGTTTGTTGCGTGCCGCCACCCGGGTGTCGATGGAAGTGACATCGATCGTGACCTCGACACTTGATCGGGTGATGTCCTTTTCATCGATCTTGATCTGACCCTCCGTATGCCCGAAATCGCCGCGGACGGTGCTGATCAAGAGGTGCCGCACCGCGAAGGACGGCCGCGTGTGGTTGGGGTCAATGGTCCAGGTGCTTGTTTGGGCCAAGATCGGGAAGGCGACAACGGACAGAACGGCCAGGACAAGTCGTTTCATGGATGGTCCTTTCGCGACAACACGGCACCCGTGGGGAATGGATTGGAAATTCGAGTCCGGATTCATCACTGCGCCAGGCCGAGCTGCTTCATGAAGGCCTGGTTGTCCCAGAAGAGGTATTCCTCATCCATGGTGCCGCCCTTCCAGTGGCCCACGGTGGACATCATGAGCTTGAAGGCCTTGCCCGTCGGTGCGATGGTCTTGCCGTCGCCGATCGGCATGGGCTGGGTGAAGGTGCCTTCCATCACGCCGATGACGCTGGTCCACTCGCCCTGGGTGATCTTCACGGGATGGACCTTGATGTGGGTGTCCGGGGCAAAGACGAACATCGGCTTCAGCTCGGCGATGTGCGCCTCGAGCCCCTTCGTCGTATGCCCGTCCGGGTAGTGCACGAGGATGTCCGGGGCGTGGCTCTCCGGGAAGCGATCCCACCTCTGGTTCGAGTACACATCGAAGTCCAGCGTGTCGAACTTGGCAAGGTGGGCCCTGCCCAGCTTCTCCGCCGCCCGGTAGCGGGAGAGCTCGGAAGGCGCCGCCTTGGCAGCAGATTCCTGGGCGCCCAGCGCGCCTTGGAGCAGCGCGCCGGCCACCAGGACGAGGACCCTGCGACGGAGGTGGGTGAGAGGGGCCATAGGTCACATCCTTGGTTGGTTTGATTTGATGTATTGGCGTATCAAGATGGGTAGCCACGGCGGGGGGCGCCACTTTTTTTTGGACGCGGGGATGGAGCCCCCTTCGTATTGAAGGCGGATCCCATCAACTTGATGGAAGCCTTGGGGTCACCGGCGGAACGGCGAGCGCCAACCTTTGCACCAAGGGGACATGAGCCATGGCCCGGAACCTGCTCCGCCTAGATCAGACACGCCCGGGCTCAGCCCTGGGGATCACGAATGACCGGGGTTCCTTCCTGATCGGGGAGACAGCACCGTCTGACAGCAGGCCCCCCTGGAGTGACCCATGAACCGACAGGCTCCCAGTTCCCGATTTTCCCTGCTCGCGCTTGCGGCCTGCAGGGCGGTGGCCCGCACCCACGAGTCCCACGAGACCCGAATGCGGGGCGGGGACCGGCATCGATGAGCCGCTTCTCGAATGACAACCACCGAACCGCTGCGGGCCGGCGACGGGGACTGTCCGTCCTGCGCCTGCACAAATCAACCTTGGATGACCCCATGCGCATGAACCTCACCTTCGCGGCCGGCCTGATCGTCATCGGCATCGCAGCCATCATGTACCAGGGCATCACCTTCACGACCCGCGAGACCGTGGCCGAGCTGGGAGCCATCCATGTGACCGCGGATCGGACTCACGCCGTTCGGTGGCCGCCCATCCTCGGGGCCGCGGCCATTCTCGGCGGTCTGGGCCTGCTGCTGGTGGGAAGCAAGCGGACACCCTAGGAGATCGACATGCCCGGGAGTTTTCCAATCGCCATGGTGGTGCTGATGCTCCAGCAGATCAGCGGCCGCCCTTAGCCAGGCCAGCGCCATGGACGACCGATCGTCACACCTCCGCTGGCTTGGAGTTTGGATGGTTCCCGCGACGGCGAGCCTGGCCTTCGCGGCTGCCTCCATGCCGCGGGCCTGGCAGGGCTACGAGGCCAGCCAGGCCCGCATCGGGCGCATCGTCGTGGACATCGGTGATGTTTTCGACCTCAGCAAGCCCGACGAGAACACCTGGATCGGCCGAACGGCCAACCATCTTCACGCCTCCACGCGGGAAGCGGTGATCCGTCGGGCGCTCCTGTTTTCCGAAGGGGAGCGGGTGCACGAGCGGCGGATCTATGAGACCGAGCGACTGCTGCGCGCCCTGCCCTTCGTCAAGGATGCCCACATCGATCCCGAGGTTCAGCCCGATGGAACCCTCACGGCCCGCGTGCGGGTCCGCGATGCCTGGACCACCCAGATCAATGGGGGCTACTCCCAGGTGGGCGGCCAGCGGGCCATGGACTTCGGCCTCGACGAGAAGAACTTCATGGGCAGGGGCAAGAGCGTCGCCTTCGACCTCTCGAAGGATCACGAGCGCAGCACCTGGGGCCTGGCCTACGGCGACCCGCAGGTCTTCGGCAGCCGCTGGACCCTGGCCCTCCACACCCAGTACCTCACCGATGGCTACACGCGCAGCCTGAAGCTGGAGAGACCCTTCTTCGCCCTGGACACGCCCTGGTCCACGGGGGCCTCGCTGTCCCAGATCCACGCCAGCCTCTACCTGTACGATCAGGGCAAGCAGGTGTTCCAGGCCCCCTTCATCCAGGATGAGATCCGCCTGATGGGCGCCAAGGCTGTCTATGCCGCCAATCATCGGGCGTGGCGGCTGGGTTTGGCCCTGCATCGCGCCGACACCACCTATGGCTCCATCACCAGTACGGCACTCCCCGGCCCTCTCCTCGCGCCCACCCTGACCAATCGCCGCCTGCGAGGTCCCGCCCTCACCCTCTCCACCCAGAAGGATGCCTTCGACAGCTTCCTGGATCTGCAGGGCATGGACACCCCCGAGGACTACAACCTGGCCTGGAATGGCGATGCGGAGCTGGGAACCTACAGTCGGGCCTGGGGCTCCTCCCTGGCTGCCCCGTTCTTCAAGGTCCAGGCCGCCCGGGGCTGGTCCAGCTCCAGCGAGGACCTCACTCTAGTCGCCCTCTCCTGGGATGGTCGGCGGCCCGCCACAGGCCTGGAGAACAGCCACCTGGGTGTTTCGCTGATCCGATACCACAAGCTGGCACCCGACCACATCCTGGCGGGCATGGTGACCGTGGACCGGGCCCAGCGACCCGATCCCGAGACCTGGTACTACCTCGGCGGCGATCAGGGTCTGCGAGGGTTTCCGAACCAGCTGCACCCGGGAGATGCCCGGTGGACCGCCTCGTTCAACTACCGGCTGCTGACGGATCAGCGGTGGTGGGGCCTCGTCCGACTGGGCTACAGCGCCTTCGTGGATCTGGGTTCGGTGCGCCGCCTGGACGGGCTGGGCTGGTCCCGCACCTACTCGGATGCGGGTCTGGGGCTCCGCCTGGGCAATCTGAAGAGCAGCTTGGGTCGCGTCATCCTGCTCAGCGTGGCCGTGCCCTTGAACCGTGAGCCCTACCAGGCGCGCTGGCAGTTCACCGTCGGCAACGCCATGCGCTTCTGAGGGTGAGCCCCCCTCCCTCCGGACTGAAGGATGGGTCCTTCATCTTGATGGAAGAAATCACCCCTGCCTCGACCCCGAGATGACTTAACCACTTATAAATAGCGCCTTAGGAAATGGCCTGAATCGTGCGCAGAGAGACTCCACCCAGAGGAGTCCTGCCTTGAGCGTGCCCACTACCCTCGTCCGCCGAGTTGCATTCGGGCTTGCCTGGCTGACGGGCCTCGCCCTCTTCAGCCTGCAGTTTGCCTGTCGCTCGACCCGCGAGGGTCGGCAGGCGAGCCACCGGGTCGACACCTCCATGCACCCTCCCAATCCCACCCCGTTCTAGGAGCCACCATGACGATCCACGAGATTCCCCTGATCCAGTCCCGCCCCACCCCGAATCCCCAAACTCCCCCCCCGGGGCTGGATCCCCAGATCGGCGACACCCCCAAACCACGGGAGACCACGGCCTCTAAGAAAGTCGATGACCTGTCCCGCCACGAGTCGAATCACGACCTGCCCCCGAAGCACGAGCCCAAGCTCAATGCCCGCGAGAAGGACCGTGGCTCCGTCAAGCCCGGTGGCACGCCCGGCAGGGATGACCAGACGCCGCTCGACACGACGAAGAAGTAACCCATCACCCGCGCCCCCGGCAGGCGAATTTCTTCCGTCCGCCGGGCCTCCGCCCTTTTCTTTGAGGCCCCCATGTTAGAGCACCGCAAGAACTATGAAAGCCAATTGGAGGCGCAGTTGGCGCAGTGGAAGGCCGATATCGATGTCATCAAGGCCAAGGCCAGCCGCGCAGAAGTGGCCGCCAAGGTTCATTACGACCAGTCCATCGATCACCTTCAACGCCTCCACGAGGATGCGGGCCACCGGCTGAGCAGCCTCAAGGAGGCGAGTGAGGAGGCCTGGGAGAGCCTGAAGCTGGGTACGGAGAAGGCCTGGACCCGCTTCAGTTCGGAATTCCACCGGTCCAGCGAGAAGCCTTGAATTGTCTCCCCCTCAAGGCCTCAAGGCCACCAATCCTTGAGGCCCGTCTTTCCATTTCATGCGTCCCAGGGGCAGTGACATGAGCCAGCTCATTCTGTTTTCCAATTCGCCCGTGAAAGCTTCCAGCATCCTCGGCACCCGTGTGGTGGACATTCATGCGGAGACGCTGGGCAGCATCAAGGAGATCGTCCTCGACCCCCGGACCGGCCGAGTGGCCTATGTGGTCATGAGCTTCGGGGGCTTCCTCAGCCTGGGGGAAAAGCTGTTCGCCATTCCCTTCAGTTCCTTCGAGTACGACCTGACGAACAACCAGTATGTCCTCCAGGTTCCCAAGGACCGGTTGGAGCGGGCCCCCGGCTTCGATGCGGACCACTGGCCTTCGATGTCGGACGAGAAGTGGAACCGGGATCTCCACACCTACTACGGCCACTCCCCTTACTGGGAATAGGCCGGATTCCGGGCCGGGCCAAGCCGAAAGGCCCCCCGGCTCCACTCATCCTCTGCACCCCTTCCGGAGTCTTCCTGATGAGCCAGAACCCGCACCCATCCGCCCTCCCATCCCTGATCACATTCCTGGTGGGCGCAGCACTCGGCGCCGTTGTGGTGGCCCTCACCACACCCAAGTCGGGTCCCCGCCTCCGCCGAGACTTGAAGGGCCTGGCCAACCGAGGCCGGGCTCGCGGCCATCGGGTCGCCAGGGAGCTTCTCGGGCCTGATCCACGGCCGCGCCGAACCTATGTCTGGCATACCCCAGACGCGAAGGGCGGCCACCCGATCTCGGTGGACGATCTGCCCGGCTGAACCGGGCCAGAAGAGAGGATCCACCATGCGAGCCCTCGCCGATCATGGCCCCGGGAAGAAGGCCTTCAAAGAACGGCCGACTCCCGTCCTCACGGTCGCTGCCAATGCGGGGCCTCGCGAATGGGCCCGGGTGGTCGTACGGCGGAATGGGCAGCCGACCAGTCATCCCGTCACGGGCCGGTGGCCATGATCAAGCTCTCCGAGATCCTCCAGGGCAAGATCCTCATCGTGGACGATCAGGAGGCCAATGTCCTCCTGCTGGAGCGCATGCTCCGGGATGCAGGATACGGTTCCCTCAGCTCGACCATGGACCCGACCAGGGTGCGTGACCTGCATGCCCAATGGGCCTACGACCTGATCCTCCTGGACCTCCGGATGCCGGGGATGGACGGCTTCCAGGTCATGGAAGCGCTTCAGCGGGACGCCCCGGGCGGCTACCTGCCCGTACTGGTCATCACCGCCCAACCGGATCAGAAGCTGCGGGCCCTCAAGGCCGGCGCCAAGGACTTCGTGACCAAACCCTTCGATCTCGCCGAGGTCCTGGCCCGGGTCCACAACTTCCTGGAGGTGCGCCTGCTGCATAAGGAGCTGGGCCGGCAGAACGAGGTGCTGGAACAGCGGGTGGCCGAGCGGACCCTGGAGCTGCAGCACAGCTACCTGGAAGCCATCTTCTCCATGACCCGCGCCGCGGAGCATCGGGACAAGGAGACCGGTGCCCATGTCCAGCGCATCAGCTACTACTGCCGGGAGTTGGCTGGCGTGCTGGGCATGGATGAGGCGTTCATCGACCAGATCTTCTTCGCCAGTCCCATGCATGACATCGGGAAGATCGGCATCCCGGATCAGGTGCTGCTCAAGCGGGGCAGCCTCTCCCTGGATGAGTGGGCCCTCATGCGGGAGCATCCCCGGATGGGCTCGGACATCCTGGGGAACAGCCTCTCCCCCTACCTCAAGATGGGGGCCGAGATCGCCCTGTATCACCATGAACGCTGGGATGGCAGCGGATACCCGAGTGGCGCCAGGGGGGCGGTGGTTCCCTTGGCGGCGCGGCTGATGAACATCTGTGATGTCTACGATGCCCTGCGCAGCCGTCGCCCCTACAAGCCCGCCCTCGACCACCCGACGGTCATGACGATCATCACGCAGGGGGATGGCCGGACCCGTCCTGGCCACTTCGACCCCATGATCCTCGATGCCTTCCGAAGCCATCACCACCGCTTCCGGGACACCTTCCATGCCTTTGCGGAGACGGAAGGTGGTCCTGGGCTGGCAGCTGGCGAGGCCATGCACTTCTGAGCATCTTTCATCTCACCACTTGATCGATGGGGCCCCTCAGGATCGGTACCTACGACGGCCCCGGGGTGAGATTCCCTTCGGAGAGCCGCTTGACATTCCGTCAAACAATCGAATCAAATCCCCGCTAATAGCCCCCGATTTAGTGCTTCCCATCACCTCTTGAGACCTGCCCCTCCCCGGGTCCGGCTCCTGCGGCTAGAGTCATGTCGTCCTGTTTCCGGCCTTTGAACCATGCCGCGCGGCCTCGGGACGGGCACCGCGGACCTTCCCTTCATGCCCCCTTCCGACCGGTGCTCCGGCGCCGGTTTCACCCCCCTTCCTTCACCGGAGGAACCATGAGCCAGTATGTCAACGAAGTCCTTGAGGGCCTCAAGAAGAAGGCCCCCTGGGAAAGCCTCTTCATCCAGGCGGCCACCGAGATCCTCCACTCCCTCGCCCCGGTCCTCGAGAAGGAGCCCAAGTACAAGAAGAACGCGATCCTCGAGCGCATGGTCGAGCCCGAGCGCGCCATCTCCTTCCGCGTGCCCTGGGTGGACGACAAGGGTCAGATCCGCATCCACAACGGCTGGCGCGTGCAGTTCAACAGCGCCATCGGGCCCTACAAGGGCGGCATCCGCTTCCACCCCAATGTCACCCTCGACACGCTGAAGTTCCTGGGCTTCGAGCAGATCTTCAAGAACAGCCTCACCGGCCTGCCCATGGGCGGCGGCAAGGGCGGCTCCAACTTCGATCCCAACGGCAAGTCGGACGCTGAAGTGATGCGCTTCTGCCAGTCCTTCATGATGGAGCTCTTCCGCCACATCGGCCCCGACACGGATGTGCCCGCGGGCGACATCGGCGTGGGCGGCCGCGAAGTCGGCTACATGTTCGGCATGTACAAGAAGCTCGCCAACGAGTTCACCGGCGTGCTCACCGGCAAGGGCCAGTACTGGGGCGGCAGCCTCGTGCGCCCCGAAGCCACGGGCTACGGCGTGGTCTACTTCGCCGAAGAGGCCCTGAAGACCAAGGGCGACAGCATGCAGGGCAAGAAGGTGGCCGTGTCCGGTTTTGGCAATGTCGCCTGGGGCGCTGTCACCAAGGCCACCCAGCTGGGCGCCAAGGTCGTCACCATCTCCGGCCCCGACGGCTACATCTATGACGCCGACGGCATCAGCGGCGAGAAGATCGAGTACATGACCGAGATGCTCCGCATCGACCGCATGTCCGTGGCCCCCTACGCCCAGAAGTTCAAGACCGCCCAGTTCCACGCGGGCAAGCGCCCCTGGGAGCAGAAGGTCGATGTGGCCCTGCCCTGCGCCATCCAGAACGAGCTGAACCTCGACGAGGCCAAGAACCTGATGGCCAACGGCTGCAAGGCCGTCATCGAAGGCGCCAACATGCCCAGCACCCTGGATGCGGTGGAGTTCTTCCAGGCCAACACGGGCAAGATCCTCTTCTCCCCCGGCAAGGCCTCCAACGCCGGCGGCGTGGCCACCTCGGGCCTGGAGATGAGCCAGAACTCCATGCGCCTGGGCTGGACCGCCGAGGAAGTGGATGCCCGCCTGCACCAGATCATGATCAACATCCACAAGTCCTGCGCCGACGCGGCTGCCCGCTTCGGCACCCCCGGCAACTATGTGAACGGCGCGAACATCGCCGGCTTCATCAAGGTGGCCGACTCCATGATCGACCAGGGGCTCGTGTAGTTCCCGTTCTTTCCCGTACACAGAAAAGGGGGGCCGCATGCGGCCCCCCTTTTCTGTGTAGATCGCTACACTGCCTGAAATCGCCGGGGCCCCAATGATCAGCCGCGAATTCAACGAGATCTTCCACAAATACGCCACGGACAAGGAAATTTTCCATGACCTGATGCCCCTGCGCGCGCGGGAGATCCTGCTGGTGGCGCCGGCCTTCGACGCCTTCACGCTGGAGCAGGACGGCCTGCTGACGGAGATCCTCTTCGAGGGGTACTACCAGCTCAACATGAGCAACCCGCCGCGGGTGACCAATGTGTCCACCGTCGATGAGGCCCTGGAAAAGTGCGCCAGCCGCCACTTCGACATGATCATCGTCATGAGCCGCCTGGGCCAGGGTGGCCACATCGAGCTGTCCCGTGCCTTGCGCAAGGCCGACGCCAAGATCCCCATCTACCTCCTGCTGAACGACAATGTGGAGGTGGGCGTCATGGACCGGCGGCGCCAGGATCTGCTGCGCCACTACGACCAGATCTTCGTGTGGAACGGCAACTCCGAGATCTTCATGGCCATGGTGAAGTTCATGGAGGACAGCGCGAATGTCCTCAACGACACCCGGGTCGGCCTCACCCGCGTGATCCTGCTGGTGGAGGACAGCATCCGCTACTACTCGCGGTACCTGCCCATCCTCTACAGCGAGATCCTCAAGCAGACCACGCGCCTGGCCAAGGACCAGAATGTGGACCGCATGGCCCGCACCCTGGCCATGCGCGTCCGGCCCAAGGTCATCCTCGCCACCTCGTACGAGGAGGCCATGGCTTTCTGCGACCAGTTCCAGGACTGCCTGCTCTGTGTGATCTCCGACCGCAAGTACCCCAAGGGCGGTGTGCTGGACCGAGAGGCCGGCATCAAGCTGATCCGCGCCCTCAAGGAGCGGATCCCCGACCTGCCCACCCTGCTGCAGTCCTCGGATCCCCTCAAGGAATCCTGGGCCACGGCCCTGAACAGCGGTTTTCTGAACAAGAACTCGTACACGCTGGGCGCCGAGCTTTCCAGCTTCTTCTACGAGCGGCTGGGCTTCGGCGATTTCATCTTCCGCGACAAGCAGGGGGCCGAGATCGCCCGGGCCACCAACATGGAGGACCTGCGGGAGAAGCTGCGCAGCGTGCCCGTGGAAACCCTGGTCTACCACGCCTCCCGCAACCACTTCTCGGCGTGGATCATGGCCCGCGGCGAGGTCCAGGTGGCCAAGGTGCTCGCCAAGTTCCGCATCTCGGACTACCGCGACCCCGAGGAGATGCGCACCTTCCTTATCAATGTGGGCGACTATGTGCAGCGCATGAAGACCCTCGGGAAGGTGGTGCCCCTCACGGACTCCACCCCCAAGGACGAGCCCAACATCCTCCGCCTGGCCGCCGGGTCCATGGGCGGCAAGGGCCGCGGTGTGGCCTTCACGCACTCCCTGCTCTCGCGCCTGGACCTGGAGAGCCAGATCCCCGGGGCGACCATCCGCATCCCGCGGTCGGCGATCATCGGCACCGGGGAGTTCACGGACTTCATCAACCGCCACGACCTCCGGCAGATGCTCCAGGAGGAGGCGGACGACGATGTCATCAAACGCCGGTTCCTCGCAGGCTCCCTCACCCCGGAGCTGATGGCCAAGCTGCGCCTCTTCCTTGCCAAGCACGCGACGGTGCCCCTGGCCGTGCGCTCCTCGGGCCTGCTGGAGGACAGCCTCTCCCATCCCTTCGCGGGCCTCTACAACACCTTCTTCCTGCCCAACAACCACCCGGATCCCGCCGTGCGGGAAGCGCAGCTGGCCGAGGCCATCAAGCTGGTGTACGCCTCCGTCTACTCCAAGGCCTCCCGCTCCTACTTCCAGGCCATCGACTACAAGATCGAGGAGGAGCAGATGGCCATCCTCATCCAGGAGGTGTCGGGCAGCCGCTTCGGCGACCGCTTCTATCCGCACCTCTCCGGGGTGGCCCAATCCTTCAACTACTACCCCGTGGCCTACACCCAGCCCCAGGACGGCATCGCCAACATCGCCGTGGGCCTGGGCAAGTATGTGGTCGAGGGCGGGAAGGCCTACCGCTTCGCGCCGCCCTACCCCGAGATGGACATGCTCCCGCCCAAGGAGCAGCTGCGCACCACCCAGAAGCACTTCTATGCCCTGGACATGAGCCGGACCTCCGTCGACCTCTACGGCGGCGAGGATGGAACCCTCCTCCACCTCGACATTCAGGAAGCGGAGAAGGACGGCGCGTTGCACCACTGCGCCTCCGTCTGGGACTGGAACGACGACCGCATCCACGATGGACTCGACGCGCCGGGGCCGCGCATCGTGAACTTCCGGAACATCCTCAAGTACGATCAGTTCCCCCTGGCTCAGATCCTCCAGCGCCTGCTCGAGCTTGTCCGGGAAGCCATGGAGACACCCGTGGAGATCGAGTTCGCGGTGAACCTCGATCCCGACCCCCAGACTGGAAAGCCCACCTTCACCCTCCTGCAGATCAAGCATCAGCTGCTCGAGAGCGGTGATGTGAACCTCTCGACGGCGGACCTCGATCCGGCGGAGCTCTTCCTCTTCTCGGAACGCTGCGTGGGCAACGGCATCGTGGAGGGCCTGCGGGACATCGTCTGGGTGGACCCCGAGGGCTTCGACAAGTTCGAGACCCCCGCGCTCGCCGCGGAACTGGAAAAGCTCAACGACCGCTTTCGGGCGGAGGCCGGGAAGTATGTCCTCCTCGGCCCCGGGCGCTGGGGCAGCAATGACCGCCACCTGGGCATCCCCATCCAGTGGTCCATGATCTCCTGCGCCCAGGTGATCGTGGAGTACGCCATGGAGAACTTCCAGGCGGACGCCTCGCTGGGCTCCCACTTCTTCCACAATGTGACTTCGCTGAACATCGGCTACTTCACCGTGCCCTACCCCCGCGGCTCCAGCCTCCTGGACTGGGATTGGCTTCGCCGGCAGCCTGAGATCTGGCGCTCGGGCTGCCTCGTCCACAGCCGGGTGGAGGCCCCCGTCCACATCGTCATGGACGGCCGGCGCAGCGCCTCGGCGATCTTCAAGCAGGCGCCCCAGCCCGTTCCGCCGGAGGCCGAGGACGGGTTGTAGCCAGGGCCCTCCATCCCCATGACCTTCCAAGGTTTCCTTCCGTTAAAGTGGAAGCTGGAGGGGCCCTTGATCCACCATCCCGGCAATGTATTCGTGGTCTCCGCCCCATCGGGGGCGGGCAAGTCCACGCTGGCCCAGCGGCTGGTGCAGAGCGTGCCGGACCTGATCTTCTCCATCTCCTTCACCACGCGGAAGCCGAGGCCGGGCGAAGTCGATGGCCGGGACTACTTCTTCATCGACGAAGACCGCTTCGACGCGATGGTGCGCGAGGGCGGCTTCGTGGAGTGGGTGCAGGTCTACGGCCACCGCTACGGCACGGGCCGGGACTGGCTGAACGGCGTGCTGGCCACGGGCCTGGATGTCCTGCTGGACATCGAGACCACGGGCGCCCTGAACCTGCGGCGGGCCATTCCTGATGCCCGCATGATCTTCATCCTGCCGCCCTCAGCCGCGGCCCTGGAGCAGCGCCTGCGCAGCCGCGGCAAGGATTCCGACGAGCAGATCGGCATCCGCATGCGCCACGCTCGGCACGAGATGGAGCTCTACCACGCCTACGACTACCTGGTGATGAATGATGACCTCGAGCTCGCCTACCGGCAGTTCGAAAGCATCGTCTACGCCACCCGGACCAGCCGGGAGCGCATGGCCCCCGTGGCCCAGAGGATCCTGGAAGGCTTCTAGCCCGGAGCAGGGGTATCCTGGAGGCATTCTCCCCGGGAGCCTCATGGCCCGTTTCGTCAAGCGCAATTGGATGTGGATGGTCATGGCGGTCACCGTCGCCGTGGCGGGCCCGCTGCTGGCCCGGACCAACGGTGAGGGCGCGCGGCAGCGCAGCCTCGAGACCCTGACCGAAGTCATGGATCTGGTGCAGAAGCAGAGCCCCGAGCCGCCCGCCCCCCGGCAGCTCACCCACGCCACCATCCAGGGCATGCTGCACACGCTGGATCCCCACTCGAACTACATGGACGAGAGCGAGTTCCGCCTGCTCCGCGAAGAGCAGAAGGGCTCCTTCTTCGGCATCGGCGCCATCATCCAGCAGCACGACCAGGGCATCGCCATCATCAGCCCCATGAAGGGCGGCCCGGCCGAGCGCCTGGGCGTGCGCTCCGGCGACATCATCAAGGAGATCGACGGCGCCAACACGGAGGGCATGAGCTCCAATGCGGCCCTCCAGAAGCTGCGCGGCGAAAAGGGCACCCTGGTGGAGATCGCCGTCCAGCGCACCGGCGTCCCCGACCTGCTCCGCTTCTCCATCCCCCGGGCCGAGGTGCCCACCAACAGCGTCTACTACAGCTTCATGCTGAACCCCACCACGGGCTTCATCCTCATCAAGGACTTCGGCGAGACCACCTCGGAGGAGTTCGAGAAGGCCGTGACCACCCTGAAGAAGCAGGGCATGAAGCAGCTCATCCTCGACTTGAGGCAAAACGGCGGAGGCGTGCTCGATGCGGCCATCGGCATCTGCCGCCAGCTTCTCGGCCCCGACCAGCTCATCGTGAGCCAGAAGGGCCGTGACGGCCGGGACGAGAACCAGACCCGCACCAGCAAGGGCGCCCAGCTCGACCCGTTCCCCCTGGTCATCCTCATCAACCGGGGCTCGGCCAGCGCCAGCGAGATCGTCACCGGCGCCGTGCAGGATCACGACCGGGGCCTCGTCGTGGGCCAGACCAGCTGGGGCAAGGGCCTCGTCCAGAGCGTGGTGACCATCAACCGCTCCCGGGGCCTCCTGCTCACCACGGCTCGCTACTACACGCCTTCAGGCCGCAGCATCCAGCGGGACTACACGCACGGCCTGGACGACTACTACAATCCCGAGGACGAAAAGGACACCAAGCCTCAGGGACCGGCCTTCAAGACCGACCTGGGCCGCACGGTCTACGGCGGGGGCGGCATCAACCCCGACTACTCGATCCCCTCCGTCAAGTTCAGCGACTTCATGGTCAACCTCCGCTTCCGCCACTCGGCCTTCTTCCGCTACGCCGTGCACGAGAAGGAGCACTTCGGCATCAAGCCCGGCCAGCATGCGGACGAGATCGTCATGGCCCGCTTCCGCGCCTGGGCTCTGGAACAGAAGCTGCCGATCACCGATCAGGAGTGGGAGGCCAACCTCGCCGCCATGCAGGAACAGCTCTCCATCGAGATGCAGAATGTGGCCTTCGGCATCGAGGCGGGCTTCAAGATCCAGTGCGAGAAGGACCCCGCCATCCTCCGGGCCCTGGAGGTGATGCCGGAGGCCGAGGCCCTGCTCCACAAGAAGCAGCTCACCACCCGCGCTACCCCCACGACGGTCGCCACCCTCCGCTGAAGCGAGGCCCCCATGGATGTCACGCTCCCCGAGCATGTTGAAGCCCTGCGCCAGGAAGTGCGCAGGTTCGCGGAAAAGGAGATCCGCCCCCATGTCATGACCTGGGACGAGGCCAAGACCTTCCCCATGGCCGTGGTGAAGCAGCTGGGTGAGATGGGCATGATGGGCATCATCTTTCCCGAGGAGTACGGCGGCGCCGGCATGGGCTACCTGGAATACGCCGTGGTGGTGGAGGAGCTCTCCCGGGTGGACGGGTCCGTGGGCATCACCATCGCCGCGCACAACAGCCTGTGCAGCAACCACATCTTCGCGATGGGCAGCGAGGCTCAGAAACAGAAGTATCTGAAGCCCCTCGCCAGCGGCCAGGCCCTCGGCGCCTGGGGGCTCACCGAGCCGGGCTCCGGCAGCGACGCGGGTTCGCTCCGCACCTCCGCCAAGAAGGAAGGCTCGCACTACATCCTGAACGGCACCAAGACCTTCATCACCCACGGCACCGTGGGCGACATCTTCGTGGTGATGGCCCGCACCCGCCCCGCCGAGCCCGGCCGCAGCAGCGCCGACGGCATCAGCGCCTTCGTGCTGGAGAAGGGCATGAACGGCTTCCGGGCCGGCAAGCAGGAGAACAAGCTGGGCCTCCGGGCCAGCGACACCTCCGAGCTGATCCTCGAGGATGTGAAAGTGCCCGAGGCCAACCTTCTGGGCGAGGACGGCCTGGGCTTCAAGCAGGCCATGAAGACCCTCGACGGCGGACGCATCAGCATCGGAGCCCTGGGTCTCGGCATGGCGCAGGGCGCCTTCGAGGAGGCCGTGCGCTATAGCAAGATCCGCTACACCTTCGGCAAGCCCCTGGCCGATCACCAGGGCATCCAATTCAAGCTGGCGGACATGGGCACAGAGATCGAGGCCGCCCGCCTGCTCATCTACCGCGCCGCTGGTCTGAAGGACCAGGGTCTGCCCTACGCCAAGGCCGCCAGCATGGCCAAGCTCTACAGCTCCGAGGTGGCCTGCCGCGTGGCCAACGAGGCGGTGCAGATCCTCGGCGGCTACGGCTACACCAAGGACTACCCGGTGGAGAAGTACTACCGGGATGTGAAGCTCTGCACCATCGGCGAAGGCACCAGCGAGATCCAGCGCACCGTCATCGCCCGCTACCTGCAATCCGAATACTGATGTCCGGAGTACCCATGAAGACCCCGATCCTCCTTCTCGCCGCGGCGCTGCCCCTGCTGGCCAGCCGCCCCCTCCAGGTGGATGACCTGTTCAAGGTCAAGCGCGTCACCGAACCCCAGCTGTCGGCCTCCGGCGACCTGGCCTACCAGGTGGGCGCCGTGGACTTCGCGGCCAACAAGTCCGTGAGCCGCATCTGGTTCAAGCCCGCCGGCGGCGAGGCGAAGGAACTGGAGCTCGGCCCGGGCAGCCAGAGCCGCCCCCGCTTCAGCCCCGACGGCAAGCGGCTGGCCTACCAGTCCGGCGGCCAGGTGTGGGTGGTGGACCTGGGCACGAAAGCCAAGCACCAGGTCACGAAGCTGAGCGGCAGCGCCTCGGGCCAGGTCTGGAGCCCGGACGGCAAGTGGCTGGCCTTCCTCAGCACCACCGTCCCCAGCGGTGTCGATGCGGAGAACGCGGCCTACCTCAAGGCCAAGGAGGCCTCCAAGGTCTCGGGGCGCCTCTATACGACCCTGAGCTACCGGCACTGGAACGAGTGGAAGGATCCCCAGCAGGTGAGCCACCTCTTCGTGGTGCCCGCCGACGGCAGCGCCGCGCCCCGGGATCTCACGGCCGGCTTCACCACCGATGTCCCAAACTACGCCGATGTCTCCGCCGGAGATGGCTTCGCCTGGGCGCCAGACGGCAAGGCGCTGGCCTTTGAATCCGCCCCCGAGCAGACCAAGGCCACCAGCACCAACGGCGAGATCTACGAGGTGGCCTTCACGGGCGGCCCCGCGAAGCTGCTCTCCACCAACAAGGCCATGGACAACTCGCCCCGCTACTCGCCGGACGGCAAGTACCTGGCCTGGCGCGCCCAGCGCCGCCCCGGCTTCGAGGCCGACAAGTGGGAACTCTGGGTCATGGATCGGGCCACAGGCCAGGTGGTCCGCACCACCCAGGCTTTCGACCAGAGCTTCGGCGACTATCAGTGGCAGGGCCAGGACCTCGTGGGGACTTCCGAACAGCAGGGCCACACGGACCTCTTCCGCTGGGACGGCAAGGCCCTCCAGCGCCTCAGCACGGGCCTCCACATCGAGGGCTTCGCGCTGGCCAAGGGCCAGGCCATCGTCGTCTCCACCAGCCTCACCACGCCCCAGGACCTCTACACCGTGGACTTCAGGACCGGCAAGGCCGTGCGCGCCACGACGCACAACGAGGCCCTGGCCAAGGACCTGAGCCTGAACCCCGGCGAAGAGCTGTGGATCGATACCGTGGCCGTGGACGGCAAGCCCGCCAAGACCCACGCCTTCGTGGTGAAGCCCGTGGGCTACGACCCCAACAAGACCTATCCCGTGGCCTTCGTCATCCACGGAGGCCCCCAGGGCGCCTGGGCCGATGCCTGGCATCCCCGGTGGAACGCCCAGGCCTGGGCCGGCCGCGGCTTCATCACGGTGCTGCCCAATCCCCGCGGGTCCACGGGCTTCGGCCAGGCCTACACGGACGCCATCAGCGGCGACTGGAACGGCGCGGTCATGACCGACCTCATGAGCACCCTGGATGCCGTGCTCAAGCAGTACCCCAACGCCGATGCCAAGCGCGTGGTGGCCGCCGGCGGCAGCTATGGCGGCTACGCCGTGAACTGGATCTCCGGCCACTATCCCGAGCGCTTCGCCGCTTTCGTGACCCACGCCAGCATCTTCAACACCGAGTCCATGCAGCTGGGCACCGAGGAGCTCTGGTTCCCCCACTGGGAGTTCAAGGGCTGGCCCTGGGAGAGTGCCGAGACCAAGGCCCGCTGGCAGTCCCAGAGCCCCAGCAGCGCCATCGCGAAGATGACCAAGCCCATGCTCGTCATCCACGGCGAGCTGGACTACCGCGTGCCCGTCACCGAGGCCTTCCAGCTCTACAACACCCTCCAGGTGCGGGGCGTCCCCAGCCAGCTGCTCTACTTCCCCGACGAGACCCATTTCGTGGCCAAGCCCCAGAACAGCAAGCTCTGGTATGAGACCGTGCTCGGCTGGTGCGAGCGCTGGACCAAGTAAAGAGCAAGGCTGAACCACCAAGGCACCAAGAACGGCATCGCCTGTTCTTGGTGCCTTGGTGTCTTGGTGCTGATCAGTTTCTTGGGATCACTCCGCCGCATGCCCCGGGATCGGACAGCGCACGCCAGGGTTCGAGGACGAAGGGCCGGCTGAAGGCGCGGGGATGGGGCAGGTCCAGGCTCAGCTCGGGACCCAGCGCGCGCAGGTCCTCCGGCGCCGCCCAGGTCCAACTTCCCGGCGGACCGTCCGTGGTGATGAGATCCAGGTCCAGGGTGCGGGGCGCGTTCCGTCCGGCGCTGCGATCCCGCCCCTCGCCCAGCTCCAGGCGCAGCAGGGCCTCCAGCAGGCGGCGAGGGTCCGTCTCCCCCGTCACCAGGACCGCCACGGTGTTGAGGTAGGCGGGCCCCCGACCGGACTCGTCCGGCGTTTCCATCACCAGGGGCGAAGGCACCACCGGGCCGAGCGTGCGCAGAGCGGCCAACCCCGCCTCCAGGTGCGCCCGGCGGTCACCGAGGTTCGAACCGAGCGCAATGACGGCCTTCATGGGGGCGCCTACTGCTTCGTCCCGTGTTCCGCCACGACGACGGTCCGGATGCCGCCGCGGATGAGGAAGTCGCCCTCGATGCGCATCCACTGGGGTTGAAGGGCCGCCACCAGATCGTCGAGGATCTGGTTGGTGACCGCCTCGTGGAAGGCGCCCCGGTCGCGGAAGCTCCAGAGGTAGAGCTTGAGCGACTTGGATTCCACACAGAGCTGGTCCGGCTGGTAGAGGATGCGCAGCTTCGCGAAGTCCGGCTGGCCCGTGAGCGGGCAGAGACAGGTGAACTCCTCCGTCTCGAAGGTGATGGTGAAGGGCCGTCCCGGCCGGGGGCTCACGAAGGTATCGAGCTTCCCCGTGGGCCGCGTGACCACGAATTGTGGCAGCTGTTCGGGGAGGGAGGCTTGGGGGCTCTTCTTGATGGCCATGGTCACACCTTCAGGGAATCGGGGATGAACGCGTACGGAATGGGATCGGGGAATCCCGCTTGCTGGAAGCCCCGCAGCCGCAGGTGGCAGGAGTCGCAGTGACCGCAGGCCTCCTGCTCGCCCTGGTAGCAGGACCAGGTGAGGTGCAGCGGCGCGCCGAGCTCCCGGCCCTTCGTCACGATCTCGGCCTTGCGGAGGTGGAGGAGCGGCGCGTGGAAAGCCAGGTTCGTCTCGGGCCTCGTACCCAGGTTGGCGGTCTGCTCGAAGCTGCGGAGGAAGGCCTCGCGGCAGTCGGGATAGCCGCTGCTGTCCTCCTCCACGAAGCCCACGAAGATGGCCGTGGCGCCAAGCACCTCGGCCCAGCTCACGCAGGTGGCCAGCAGGTGCGCGTTGCGGAAGGGCACATAGCTCACGGGCACACCGGGCCGGTCCAACTCCCCTTCGGGCAGGGCGATGGAGGCGTCCGTCAAGGCAGAACCGCCGATGGTCTTCAGGGTGTCGAAGCCGATGATCAAGCGCCGATGCGCGGGCACGCCGTAGAATTCGGCAATGTCACGGAAGGCCTGCTTCTCGCGCTCCTGAGTGCGCTGCCCGTAGTCGGCGTGGAGCAGGGCCAGCTCGAAGCCCTGGGCCTTCGCCATGGCGGCCGTCACGCAGGAATCCATGCCGCCAGAGAGGGAGACCACGGCGAGTTCAGGCATGGGAGATCCCTTCAGCCCAGGTTTCCAGAAGATCCATCTCCCGCTGGAGCCGCACGGCCTCCGCAGTGTCATCCGCCTTCGGCGGAATCTGGTACGGCCTTCCGTACTTGATCACGCAGGTGGCGAACGGAAACGGGATCACCATGCGGTCCCAGGTCTTCAGTTGGAAGCTGTGGTCGAAGGCCAGGCTCACAGGCACGATCCAGGCGCCGGTCTTGCGGGCCAGGGCGAGGGTGCCAGGCTTCAGCGCCATGAGGGGGCCCCGGGGGCCATCGGGCGTGATGCCGAAGTCCCAGCCCTGCTTCACGGCCTGGATCATCCGCACCAGGGCCTTGGCGCCGTCGTCGCTGGCGGTGCCCCTCACCGCATGGATGCCGAACCAGCGCCAGGTGGCCGCGCTGCGCTCGCCATCCTTGCTGTCGCTCGACAGGATGGCCACGCCCCGCACCTCGCCGGCGGCGTTCCGGCGGCGGAAGGGATAGGCCAGGGGCATCATGAAGAGGCGCCGGTGCCAGAAGCTCAGGATGACGCGTTCATCCCGGGCCACGAGATCCTCGACGGCCTCGAAGCCTTCGCGACGCACCCGCAGGGTGTAGGACCAGAGCTTGGTCATCCCCGCCACCAGGAAGGGCACCGCGCGGAAGGCAACCCACACCGAGACCGGTGAGCCCAGGGGCCGCCCCCGGCCGGCGATGGCCACGCGAACGGCCATCAGGCCTCCCCTGCCAGCAGATCCTCGCGGGTGATGGGATAGAGGGTGCCGCAGTAATCGCAGCGGACCTCGAGGGGCCCGGGCTCCTTGAAGAGGTCCGCCTTCTGGTCGGCGGGGAAGCGGCGCAGGGTCTCCAGCAGGGCCTCCCGAGTGCATCGGCAGCGGTAGAAGAGATCCGAGGAGGCCAATTCCTCGACGCCCTCCCCCTGGGAGACCCAAGAAGCCAGGAAGCCCGGCGTACGCTCCCAGAAGGGCACCACCTCCAGGCCCTCGATGGCCTGGACCAGCCGGGCCAGGCGGGCGGGTGGGCAGTCCGGCAGCGGTTCCACCAGCATCCCCCCGGCCTCGCCCGTGCCCGGGTCGCACCAGAGCGTGAGGCTGGCCTGGATCTGCTCCGATTGCTGAAGGTAGTGCTCCACCTGGATCTGAATCCCACCCTCGACCAGGGGCAGGTGCCCCACATAGGGCTGACCCGAGGTGTTGGAGCGCATGACCTGGAACACGCCGGGCCCGGCGATCCACGACGGGGCCTCGGGCTTCCCCAGGTCGAGCACACCCCGGATGGTGCCGTCGGGCCAGCAGTCGGTCACCACGGCCTTGGCACGACCCGAGCCCTTCACCAGGAGCTGCAGGCGCTCGGCGAAGAGGGTCCGCCCCTGCAGCAGGGCCGTGGCCGAGAGCAGCTCCGTCAGACAGGCACAGGCCTCCGGATCCAGGTGGGGATGGGCGCGCCGGACGCCATCCCACAGGGGGCTGGCATCCAGCGAGGACAACCGGACCTGGTGGTCCCGCGTGAGGGCCCTGGTAACCTGGGCCTGGGAGCGATCCGCCATGCTCAATCCCATCCGATCTGCCGGCCCTTGTTCTGCTGCTCCAGCCAGGCCATCAGGGGCTTGAAGTAGTCCATCATGGCCCGGGTGGACAGGTCCTCGCCGGTGGCCTCCTTCAGCACCTTCCGCCAATCTTCCGTGGCGCCCTTGGCCAGGATCTTCTTCAGGAAGGCGCCGACCTCCTTGTTCCCCGCGTAGTTGCAGGCGCGGGGATCCTGGTGGAGGATCTTCCGGGCGATGTGGTCGTGCATCTGGAACTTGAAGACCGTGGCCCAGCCGTAGCTGTAGTAATAGGCGGGATTGTCGTTGATGTGGGTCTTGGTGGCGGCGTCGCAGAACTGCTCGCCGCGGGGGCTCGGCGGCTCCACGCCCTGCAGGTCGCGCACCTGCTTCCACCAGCGCGCATTCATCTGGTCCGCCGGCATGCCGCCATAGAACTCGGCCTCCCACTCGGGCATGGTGCCGCACGCCCAGTACATGAAGGGGATGGCCACCTCGAGCGCGTCGTTGAGCAGCACCTGCATCTGGTCGACCTTGTAGTCGGCCGGCAGCACGCCTGCGCCCTTGAGGTAGGGGATCTGCCGGGTGGCCATGGCGATGAGCTCGCCCACGCCCTCGTGGAAGCTGGGGTTGGCCCCGTCCCGCAGGAGGGGCGGCACATTCGGGTTGGTGTAGCTCATGAAGTAGTAGCCGTGGCCCAGCTCGTGGTGCACGGTCTCGAACCACTGGGCGTTGGGTTCCACGCTCATGAGCGAGCGAATGTCCTTGTCCAGGTCCAGGTGCCAGCAGGAGGCGTGGGCGTTCTTCTTGCGGGGATCGCCGGCCTTGACGGGGTAGAGGTCGGACTTGACCCAGAAGCTGGCGGGCAGCGCCTCAAAGCCCAGGCCCGTGTAGAAGGCCTCGGCGGTCTTCACGATGCGTTCGGGCTGCCAGCCCTTGAAGTAGGGATCGAAGTCCACGGCACTGACGAAGCCGGTCCAGTTCTGGCTCCAGCGGTTGTTGATCCAGTGGGCGGGAATGGCCTTGGGCACCGGCTGGCCGTACTTTTTCGCCATCTCGTACTTCACCCAGGTATGCAGCTGAAGGTAAAGGGGCTTCAGCTCCGCCAGGAACTTCCGGTTGAAGGCCGCCATCTCGTCCTTGGTCAGCCCGTAGCGGGCCACCTGGAGCGCGAAGTAGTCGGGGTAGCCCAGCTCCTTGGCCACCCCGTTGCGGAGGTCCCGCAGACGCACCAGGCCGTCCTTCAGGGGAAGGCCGATCTCCTTGCTGGCCTCCCACCACAGCTGGCGTTCCGCCAGGTCGCGGCTGGAGGAGAGCTTGTTGTCGATGTCGTTGGCGGTCACGGGCTTCCCGGCCACCTTGAACTGGAACCCGTTCATGAGCGAGATCTGTTTCGTCTCCGCCTCGATGCGGTCGGCCACCAGCTTGGGCTGGGTCATGGGGCCCTCGGCACCGTAGGGCATGAGCAGCACGCGTTCCAGCTGCCGCACCGTCTTCTCGTCGAGCTGGGCGCGGTGCTTCAGGAGCTCCTTGGCCTCGGTGATGACGAGGGGATTGCCGTTGAAGGCGGCGAAGGCCTTGCCCGCCCACTCGGCGGCGGCATCGTGCTCGGGCTTCACATCCGTGGCCGCCGCCCAGGTGGCCTCGGAATTGACATAGTAGAGCGCCTGGTAGCCCGCATTCACGAGCTTCAGGAAGCGGTCCGCCCGTTCCTGGTACTGGGCCTGCACGGGAGCGGTCATCTGGGCCACCAGGGGGATGCCTAACGCCAGGCTGGGGATCAGGGCTGGAAGGATGCGCATGGGGGCTCCAGGGAACCCTCTATTGTGCCTTCGGCCGACGGGATCGTCAGCAGGGGATCAGGATGGTGAAGTTCGACCCGAAGCCCAGCTGGCTCTGCGCCCGGATCTGGCCCCGGTGGGCGGCCACCAGGCGCTGGACGATGGCGAGGCCAAGCCCTACGCCCCTGGCGGCGTCGCTGCGCTCGGCCTGACGGAAGGGATCGAAGATGAAGGGCAGGTCCCCCGCCGGGATGCCCCGGCCTGTGTCGATCACCGACAGCCTCAGGAAGCGCATGCCGGCCTCCACGCCGGATCCGAACTCGACTCCCGCCTCCACGCGCACCGCCCCGGCCCGGGGCGTGAACTTGAAGGCGTTGTCCACCAGGTTGACCAGTGCGCGGTCCAGCTTCAGGCGGTCTCCCTGGATCACGGGCAGGCCCTCGGGAACGGCCGGCTGGAACTCCACCCCGGTGGCGGCGGCACGCAGGTTGTACGGGGCCAGCAGGGCCGACAACCAGGAAGTCGTGTCGATCTCCGAGAACTCCATGGGGAGCTGGCCGCTCTCGCTGCGGTAGATCTCCAGCATCTCGTCGAGCAGCGTCTTGATCCGGGTGCAGGATTCCTCCGCCTTCTCGATGGCCTCCTCGCGAACGGTCCCGCCGTTTTTTATTTTTTCCAAGACGAGCCCCAGCACCGTGAGCGGCGAGCGGAGGTCGTGCACGAGCATGGAAGTGAAGTTGGTTTTGAGGGTGTTCACCTCTTTCAGCTTGAGGTTGGCGTCCACCAGGTTCTGGTTCTGGATCTCCAGCTCGCGCTGCAGGCGGCCGAGGTTCACCTGGTGCTCCACCCGCACCAGCACCTCCTCAGCGCTGAAGGGCTTGGTGACATAGTCCCGCCCTCCCACATGGAAGGCCTTCACCTTGTCCAGCGGATCGTCGAGGGCGCTGATGAAGATGATGGGGATCCGCTGGAGCACGGGATCCGCCTTGAAGGCTTGGCAGGCCTGGTAGCCATCCATGCCGGGCATGTTCACATCCAGCATGACCAGCTCCGGCGGGTGGCGGCGGGCCGCCTCGAGGGCCATCGCCCCCGAGGGGACTGCGCGCACCCGGTAATTCCGCTCCCGCAGGACGGCACTCAGCAGGTCCAGATTGTCGGGGTTGTCGTCGACGATGAGAATGTCGCCTTGGGGCACCAGCATGGTCGTCTCCCTCCTCATCCGTTCAATGCGTCGAGCAGTTCCTGGAGCTTGTAGGCCTTGAGCAGCTGGCGCAGACCCTCGGCGACGGGATCGGCCCCCAACTGGCCCACCAGGGCCAAGGCGGCCTCGGTGTCTCCGATCAACACCGCTTCCTTCAGATCGGCGCGCCAAGTCGCGGACTGAAGATGCAGGCAGTCCAGCAGGGCCCCGGGCGGCGACAGCCCCACCTCGGGTTCCCGGGTCAGGAAGCGGAGGCCGAGCAGGCGGCCCGCCAGCTCGAAGAGCTGCGACTCCCGGAAGGGCTTGCCCATGAAGTCGTCGAAGCCTGCCTTGCGCAGGGTCTCGCGATCCAAATCGATGACGCTGGCGGAGATCGCCACGATGAAGGTGTGGGGCAGGTTCTGCTCCAGCTCCTTCCCCCGGATCACCTGGAGCGCTTCGAAGCCGCTCATCCGGGGCATGCGGAGATCCATCCAGAGGAGCTCCGGCCGGTGGCGCTCCCAGAGTTCCACGGCCTCGGCGCCATCGGCCGCGCTGTAGACCTGGAACCCCACGGAACCCAGCAGCCGGGCCAGCAGATCGCGGTTCTCCAGCCGGTCGTCCACCACCATCATGGAGACCTTCCGCTGGCCGGGCTCCAGGCCGACCACCTGCCCCCGGTCCTCCAGCTCCAGGGGCGGCTCCCCTTCGGGGAGAGGCAGGCTGAAGGTGAAGCAGCTGCCCTGCCCCACCCGGCTTTCCAGGGCGATGTCGCCCCCCATGAGGTGCACCAGGGATCGGCTGATGTGCAAACCGAGCCCCGTACCCTCGGCGTTCCCGGCCTGGCTGCCTGCCTGGAAGAAGGGCTGGAACAGCTGGCGCTGATCCTCCTCGCTGATCCCCGCCCCCGTGTCCGTCACGCTGAAGGCGGCCCGACCCGCCGCGTAGCGGGCGCTCAGGGTGACGGATCCCTTGGCCGTAAACTTGACCGCGTTCCCCACCAGGTTCACCAGGACCTGGCGCAGCTTGGCCTCGTCGCCCTCCAGGTAGGCCGGGAGGGAGGGGTCCGCCTCCAGTTTCAGCTCGAGCCCCTTGGCCTCGGCCCGGATCCGCTGCAGGTCCACCAAGCCCTCGATCAGGGTGAGGGGGCGGAAAGATCCCAGGCGCAGCTCCAGGCCCCCGGATTCTATCTTGCTGAGGGACAGCACATCGTTGATCAGAGAGAGCAGATGCTCGCCGGCCGACAGGATGCGCCCGAGCTGGTCGCGGTCCTCGGGGCTGCGCTCCGTCCGGCGATTCATCAACTGGGCGTAGCCGAGGATGGCGTTCAGGGGGGTGCGGAGCTCGTGGCTCATGTTCGACAGGAAGGCGCTCTTGGCGTGGTTCGCGGCCTGGGCTCGGGCCTCGCTGGCCCGGAGTTCGGCCTCCAGGACTTTGCGTTCCGTCAGATCGGAGCCGATGCTCAGGAATCCCACCCGCTCGCCCCGGGCCCCGCTGATCGTCGAAAGGGCCACCAGCATGGGTACGCGCCGCCCGTCCCGGGTCAGGAAGGTCCACTCCCGCTGATCGGGACCCGCCTCCGTGAGCAGCCGGATCACTTCAGTTCCCGAGGTCACCGGATGACCCAGCTGCCTTGAGAGCACCCGGGCGCAGGCCTCCATCTCCTCCGCGTCGACCCAAGGCGCAGCCGTCTGGCCGACCATATCCTCGGCCCGGAAGCCCAGGAGCTGTTCCGCGTAGGGATTGAAGCGCCGTACGGTGCCGTCGTTGTCGCGGGCGATGATGGCCACCTGGGCGCTGTGGAGCACGGCCCGCTCGCTGGCTTCGCGCTCCGCCAGGGCGTGGATGGTGTCCCTCAGCCGCGCAATCATGCGGTTCAGCTCCCGCCCCATGTCGGCGAGCTCGTCCCGACCGCCGATGTGGACCCGGACTTCCAGGTCACCCTCGGCCGCCCGACGCACCTGCTCCACCATCCGCCGGATGCTGCCGGACAGGTCGCGGGCGATCCGATAGCCCAGCACCAGGGCTGCGGTCAGCCCCCCCAGGATGGTGATGTAGGACCAGGTCCGCGTCCGCCAAGCCCGCGCCGACATGGCCTCCACGCTGCGCTGGGCGGCGTCCTCCTGAACCTGGACGAGGCCGGAGATGAGGCTCGTGAGGGGCAGGATCTGAGGCAGGAGATCATCGTCCACGAAGCGCCCGAGGGCCGGCAGCCGGTCTTCCGCCAGGAGCTGCTCCAGGGTGTCCAGATCCCTCATCAGGTAGGTGGAGAGGGCATCCACGCGGGCCACGGTTTCCGGGTTCGACAGGTCCCGGGCGGTGGCCTTGAATGCGGCCCACTGCTCCCCCGCCTCCCTCCGCGCAGCCCGGACCTGGGCCAGGCCCTCGGCGGGTTCCAGGGTCCCGCCCCGCACCTGACGGGCCGCGAAGAGGATGCGGATGCTGTAGGCGTCCGACACGATCTTGAGCTGACGCACCGGGACCATGCGCTTCTCGAAAATGCGCAGGGCCTGGTTCTCTTCGTCGTGCAACACGCCGAGCTGGATCAGGGCCAGCCCCGCGAGGATGCCCGCCACGATGCTGTAGCCGAGCCAAAGCTTGGCGGCAATCCGGATTCGACTCAGGAAGGAGACCATGGGCACATCCAGGGGTGGGTCCGACTGATGGCGTGGTTCGCCTTGCAGCATGACGGAAATCCCGAACGACGGGATTCGGTTTCCTGCGCGATCCGTGGATTCACGGATCGCGTCCCCGGGGGGATCATGGGGACGCGCCACCGCCGGAGCCCCCATGTCCAAGCCCGCCCCCTCCCTCGATCTCCGCGTCCGGTTCTACCTGGGCGGCGAGATCGCCCTGGGCCCCGGGAAGGCGCACCTGCTGGAGGCCATCCAGGAGACGGGCTCCATCGCGGCGGCGGGGCGCCTGATGGGCATGAGCTACCGTCGGGCCTGGTTGCTGGTGGACACCATGAACCGCTGCTTCCGGGAGGCCCTGGTCGCCACCGAGAAGGGCGGGGCAACCCGGGGCGGAGCTACGCTCACGCCGCTGGGAATCAAGGTCCTGGCCCGGTACCGCAGCCTGGAGGCCAAGGCGGCCCGGGCAGCCGCGGCGGACCTGAAGGCGCTGACCACCCTGCTGTCGGGGCAGGACGGCCTTTGACCGGGGCCTTTCGGGTCCGATATATTCAGTGGGATATAGCGGACCCCCGGAAGGTCTCATGCCCCTCGCCCGACCCCCTCTGCTGCGCTGCCTCCTCCTCACCCTGTCCCTGGCCACCGCCGGGCGGGCGGGCGACTTGGTGGTCTCCGCCGCCGCGAGCCTTGCCGAAGCCTTCCAGGAGCTGGCCCAACGCCATGAAGCGCGGCATCCGGGCACCAAGGTCGTGCTCAACACCGGCGCCTCGGACAAGCTGCTGCAGCAGATTCTCGCCGGGGCCCCCGTGGATGTGTTCGCTTCCGCGGATCAGACCGCCATGGACCGGGCCGTGGCCCAGGGGGCCGTGGATGCGGCCTCCCGCGCGACCTTCGCGGGGAACGCGCTGGTGATGATCGTCCCCCTCGAGGCACGGGGCCCCGCCACCCCGGCTGAACTGCTCCAGCCCCAGGTCCGCCGCGTGGCCATCGCCAACCCGGCCAGCGTGCCCGCAGGCCGCTATGCCCGTGAGGCCCTGGAGGCCCTGGGGCTGTGGCGGGCCGTCGAGGCCAAGGCCGTCTTCGGCCAGAGCGTCCGCCAGTGCCTGGACTACGCGGCCCGGGGCGAAGTGGACGCCGCCTTCGTCTACGCCACGGATGCCGCCATCCAGACTCGCAAGGTGCGGGTGGTCGCCACCGTGCCCACCCGCACCCCCGTCACCTATCCCCTCGCCGTGGTCACGGGCACCCGCCAGGCCGAGGCCGCCCGCGCCTTCGTGGCCCTGGTGCTCTCGCCGGAAGGCCGGGCGGTCCTCACCCGCTTCGGCTTCACCGCCCCCTGATGGATCGGGCCCTGATGGACCAGGCATGGATCCCCCTGCTGCTGTCCCTCAAGGTGGCGGGACTGGCCACGCTGCTGGTGCTGCTGGCGGGGACGGCCCTGGGCTTCCTCCTGGCCCGCCGCCCCTTCCCCGGACGGGAGCTGCTGGACGCCCTCTGCACGCTGCCCATGGTGCTGCCCCCCACGGTGCTCGGCTACTACCTGCTGGTGCTGCTGGGACGACGCGGAGCGCTGGGGGGATTCCTGGACCGCACCTTCGGGATCCAGCTCATCTTCACCTGGCAGGGGGCCGTGATCGCGGCCTCCATCGTCTCCTTCCCCCTGGCCCTCAAGGCCGCCCGCGCGGCCTTCGAGCAGGTGGATCCGCAATACGAGCGGGCGGCCCGTACCCTGGGCGTGTCCGACCTGGGCGTGTTCTTCCGCGTCACCCTTCCCTTGGCCTGGCGCGGCATCCTGGCGGGCACCCTCCTGGCCTTCGCCCGGGCCCTCGGCGAATTTGGCGCCACCCTCATGGTGGCGGGCAGCATCCCCGGCCGCACGCAGACGCTGTCCGTGGCGGTCTACGAGGCCGTGCAGGCGGGCCAGGACGGTCTGGCGACCACGCTGGTGATCGTGACCTCCACCACCTGCCTGCTGGTCCTCCTCGTCGCGGCGCGGCTGCTCCGCGGCCACGACGCCCGCAGCGCGGGGCGGGAGCCCTGGCCATGAAGCTGCGCGTGGACATTCGGGGCACCCTGCGGGGCCGGGAGCGGCCCTTCCACCTGGAAGTGGCCTTCGCCACCTCGGCCCGGTCGCTGGTGCTGTCGGGCCCCTCCGGTGCTGGCAAGAGCCTCACCCTCCGCGCCATCGCGGGCCTTCTGCGCCCGGAGGCCGGGTGCATCCAGCTGGGCGAGTGCGCCTTCTTCGACAGCGCCACGGGCTTGCACCTCCCGCCCCAGGCCCGCGATGTGGGCCACCTCTTCCAGGACTACGCGCTGTTTCCGCACCTCACGGCCGCGGAGAATGTGGCCTTCAGCTTCTCGCGCACCTGGCGCCGCCCTTCCCGCGCCGCGCTGGCGCAGGCCCTGCCCTGGCTCGACCGTCTGGGCCTCGGGGGCTTCGCCGCGGCCCACCCGGGCCAGCTCTCCGGCGGCCAGCGCCAGCGCGTGGCCCTGGCCCGCGCCCTGGCTGCGAGGCCCCGCCTGTTGCTGCTGGATGAACCCTTCTCCGCCCTCGACCACCGCATGCGGGACCGCCTGCGCCTCGAACTGAAGGATCTGGCCGCCCAGGAGAACCTGCCCCTGGTGGTGGTGAGCCACGATCCCGGCGATGCCGAGGCCTTCGGCGAGCACCTCGTCGAGCTGGAAGAGGGTCGCGTGGTCTCCGAGGAGACCTACCGAGCGTAGCGGACGGGTTCCGCCTCACCCTTCTCCACGCGGGCCAGGATGCCCTCCAGGCGCTTGCGGTAGTCGGGATCCTTCTCCCTCTCGAGGATGCCCCGGAGGATCGCCCCATGAGCCGCCTTCAGCGCCTCGGCGGCGGGCACGGCCAGGTCCGGTTTCACCCCCACACGCTCCCAATTGGTGCCGGTGACGGGGTTGATGGCCCGGCCCGTGGGGATGAAGGCGTTGAAACCATGCCCCAAAAGCACCGCGCCACCGGGATTGGCGCCACCGCCCGTGGTCTCGCCCACCAGGGTCGCGCGCTTCTGGGTCTGGAAATCGTAGGCGCACTCCTCGCCGCCGGAGAAGGTGCGGGCCGAGGTGAGGACATAGACGGGCTTCGCGTAGCGCGGGGCAACGGTCGCCGTGGTCCAGTACTGACGCGTCGTGTTTTTCGGCCGGTTGTAGATGGAGTTGAGGTGCCGGGTGTCGCCCTCCTCGAAGAAGTGGCTCACCAGGTAGGCCACGCTTTCGGGATCGCCGCCCCCGTTCTGGCGCAGGTCGAGGATGAGGGCCTCGGTGCCTGACAGGAGCGAGAGGGCCGCGGAGAAGGCCGGTCCCACGAACTCCGTGGGGCCGAAGCCCCGGATGTCCAGGTAGCCCACATTGCCCGGGAGCTGCTCCACCTTGGCGATGCCGAAGCCCCGCCGCTGGGAGAACTGCCGCATCTGCGCCACCTCGTCGCGCGTGGGCGGCTTGTCGTCATCGTCGCTCGCGGGCTTGAAGGCCGGATCGAAGCGCACCCGGAAGTGGCCGTCCCGGCCCGCCTCCCGCAGGTCCCTGGAGAGGGCTTCGGCGAAGGCCTGGGCCGTGACGGCGCCATCGTAGGCGCCCTGGGCCGCCTTGGCCTTCAGCGCGGCGCTGGTCGTCTCGGCGACCTCAGGGAAGACATAGCGGGCCTTCAGTTCCCTGGCGAGGGTCTCCACCACGGCTTTCCGCTGATCGGCCGTCACAGGGGGCGCGATGGGGGCGGCCTCCTGGGCGGCGAGGGTCAGGACCAGGGCAGGCAGGACGAACAGGGCGCGACGCATGGAACCTCCTGAGTCCTTCAGGTTTCGGCCGGGGGGCCGCCCGGTCTAGGCGGCAGGATGCCGGATGGCCGGCAGGTTGCCGGAGCTTAGGGGCCCGTGCGCCGGATCCAGCTGGGGCCCCGATCCTCGCCGGTCCGCGGAATGCGCCGCAGGCCCCGGCCGTCCGGCGTCTGGAGGTGAATGTCGTACTCCCCGTCCACGAGGCCGCTGAAGGCGATCCAGCCGCCATCGGGGGACCAGGCTGGCGCGTAGGCCTTGCCCGCGAAGGGCAGGAAGGTGGGCGTCCCACCCGCGGCCGGGAGGATGCCGATCTGGGCACCCTCGCTCGTGAGGCGCTGGAAAGCGATCCAGCGGCCATCCGGCGACCAGGTGGGGAAGTAGTCGCCCGACACGCTGCTGGTGGGCGTCAGCTGGCGGGCCCCGGTGCCGTCGACATTCATCAGCCACAGGGCTGGACTGCCCTGGCGATACGAGGTGAACGCGAGGCGCGTGCCGTCCGGCGACCAGGCGGGCGTGACATCGGGCGACATCATCGGGTCCCCGGCCTGGTGTGGCGTGAGGTTGCGCCGGTTCTCCAGACTCCGGCCCCGCAGATCCGCCGTGAAGATGTCGCCAGCCGGGTCCTCCAGCTGCGAGTGGAAGGCGAGGCGTGTGCCATCCGGCGACCAGGCGCCCTCCCGCTCAGTGGGGCTTCCGGGCGGCGACAGGAGGGCGGCAGGCCGGGCGAAGTCATCCACCAGCATCAGCTGTGCGGGGTCCTCCGCCGTGGGGATCGAGGCATAGACCAGCGTCCGGCCGTCGGGCCGGGCCTGGGGCCGGGTGCCTTCGTAGCCGGGACCCAGCACCTCCGGCTCGCCACCTTCCAGGCGAACCCGGTAGAGCAGGCGCCGGCCTTCAGGGTTCTGGCCGTCGAACAGCAGGTCGTAGGCGGCCGGCGGCCGGGGAGCCGGAGTCGGCCCACTCCTCTGGCCGGCGGCCCCCCCGCAACCTGCCACCGCGACCAGGCCAAGCAGCCCCGCCAGGACCCGGCGGCCGGCATCCGGGCCGGGGCCCCGGCGGAATCGGGAGGTACGGAGCGAAAGTCGAGGCAGGGGCATGGGATTCCTGGAACAGACAAATCGAGGGGGCCACTCAACCTCGCCGCAGCCGGAACGGCGCGGGCGGGAAGACCTCAGGCTCTGGCCGCCGTGGCAGACAGTTTTTCCAGCGCTTTCTCCAGGGCCTTGTCCAGCGCCTGGTCCGCTGGGACCAGCACATCCGGTTGCACGCCCCCGCCCTCCCAGTTGGTGCCGCTGACCGGGTTCACCGTGCGCCCGACGGACAGGGACAACTCCAGGCCCTGCCCCACGGGGAAGAAGCGGTTCGGGTTGGCGCCGCCCTTGGTGCGCTCGCCGATCAGCACGGCCCGGCCCCGCTGCTGCAGGCCGTAGGCGAAGGCTTCGCCCGCCGAGAAAGTGGTGCCGCTCACCAGCACATAGACCGGCACTTTGGTGAAGGCCGCGCGGGTGGAAGGACCTGCCCAGACTTCCATGGTCTCGTCCTTCCGGAAGACGAGGCTGTTCAGGAGCACACGCTCGGGAAGGAAGTAGGAGGCCAGCAGCGCGAGGGCATCGCCGCCGCCGCGGTTCTCCCGGAGGTCGATGATCATCGCCCTGCTGCCGGCTAGCTGATCCATGGCCTGGTCGAAGAGCGGGCGGCTTTCGTCCGCCTGGAAGAACCGGTCCACCCGGAGGTAGCCCACCTCGCCCCTGAGGCGCTCCACCTTCTCGATGCCGTGTCGCCCCACGGGCTTGTCGAAGTTGGGGATCGCCTTCCGCACGCTCACATGCTTATCGCGGGTCAGATCCTTGAGTTCGGCGTTGACCCTGGCGATGAAGGCCGACCGCTCGGCGGACCCCTCGGCCACGATGGCCGAGGCGCGCTCACCCAAAGCTTCGGCGGCCCTGGCCGCCACATCCGCGAAAACATACTCGTCGCGGACCAGCTCGATGATCCGCGCAAGGGCCTGCTGCTGCTCCTGGCGGGTCAGGGGGGAATCCTTGGCGACTTCGCGCGCGGCGAGCCCGGCCACCAGGGCCGAGAGGATGAGGGTGGTTTTCAGGCGCATGGGGCCTCCGTGGGAAAGGGAGTGGTCGAAGGGGGATGTGATGAACGACCCGGCCGGATTCCTCTAAACCGCTTCTCGGCCCGGCGGACTTCCAGGGTTCGCGGTTCGCCTGCCGCCGTGTAGACGGCAGGGTGCCGGAACACCGGCAAACTGCCAGAATGGGGACATGCCCAGGCCCGACCTTGACGACATGGACCGCCGCCTCCTCGCGGAGCTGGGAACCGACGCCCGCCTCACGCAGGTGGCCTTGGCGGCGCGGGTGGGCCTCTCGCGGTCGGCCGTGCAGGAGCGCCTCAAGCGCCTGGAGCGCGAGGGCGTCATTCTGGGCTACACGCTGCGCCTGGGCTTCGAGGCCAAGCCCGGTGTACGGGCCTACCTCCTGGTGCGCGGCAGCGGGCCCAGCCACGAGCGGGCCCTGCGCATGCTGGAGGCCTTCCCCGAGGTGCGGGTGGCCGACAGCGTGAGCGGAGACATCGATCTGGTGCTGCAGCTGGAGGCGGAGCACCTGGAGGACCTCAACCGCATCCGGGATGAGGTGGCCCGGCTCCCCGGCATCGCCTCCACCCAGACGCTGCTCGTGATGGCCCCGCGCTTCGACCGGCGCTGAACCGTTGAAATCGGTGAAGGCTGGCCTGAGGGGTTCAGACCGGTCCGAAGTTCAGCTTCAGTTCCACCCCATTCCGGCGAATGATCCAAATGTGTTGAACTCCAGAGGCCACCAGATCCTGGACCGCGCGCCGCGTAAGCATTGGGCCCTGGAGGCTGCCTACCTGGATCAGTTCATCACCAGGCTTGCATCCGGCCCTTTCCATGGCACTTCCGGGTTTCACCAGGAAGACCAGGAGCCGTGGTACACGGCCGTTCCGGTCCCACTGCAGGGGCAGATTCCGGTTGGACTCGCGGCGGATGGGCAGGTTTCCCGCCGCATCCTGAGAGAAGGTCAGGTGGTTGGTGATGAAATCAAAGCAGACCGGTGCTGCCATCCAGACATCGACACCGATGCGGCCCATTTTGTCCTCGCTCTGAAAACCCACCGTTAGGTTGACCCAGGCCGAGGATCCAGCTTCCAGGCGGTTCACCATTACATCCGAACCTGCGACTAGGACCCCCGAGAGGCCCATGGATACGGTCGCCCCACCTTCCCCTTTGGGCTTAAGAGCCATGGGAAGATCCACACCACCACTCATGCCGGTATCCACCGTAGCCAACACCTCCTGATTTCCGAGACGAATGTGGATCCAGGGACCGCCCGGGGACTCGGACAAGGGAACCGCCACACCAGGACTGAAGTGATAACCCCACCAAATCAGGCGGTTGGTATTTGGATCGATTACGAATCGGGTGCCACGCAGAAACGACATGCCCAGGATGCCGTCCACTGGTTGGTCCTGGAACCGTCCGATCTGGTTTCGGAGGTCCATGCGTGTGGCAAACACCCCATCTCGGATCACGGTGCCCACTTCCACTCGCTTTAACAGCACAGTCGGGGCCACGATGCTCTGGTTGGCGATGTCCTTAGCAGTGGTTTCAGTTTGGGGCTCGTCCCAGAAGAATTCGGAGGGCACGGACCAATCCACGATGCAGCAGCTGGCTCCTGTATCTAGCAGGAACCGGAAGGTCCTCGTGGTGTCCCAACTCTTCATGGAGTGGAGCGTCACCGACACGATCAGAAGGCCACTCTCATCCTGGGTGATGGACGATACAGGGGCTTTCTTCCGCTCCTCTGCGGTGGCCGCAGGCGCAGCCATGGACAGAAGAAGCAGAAGCGCCAGTCCCTTTCCCAACATAAGCGGCGCGGCTCAGCCCTTCGCCCACCGCAGCACGGGTTTGCGGGCGGCGGTGGTCTCGTCCATGCGCCGCAGGGGTGCGAGGGTCGGCGCCTGGTGCAGGGCCTCGGCGTCGGTCTCGGCCTCCTTCGCGATGGCGAGCATCGTGTCGCAGAAGGCGTCCAGCTCGCCCTTGTCCTCGCTCTCCGTAGGCTCGATCATCAGCGCGCCGGGCACGATCAGGGGGAAGTAGATCGTGGGCGGGTGGTAGCCGTGATCGATGAGGCGCTTGGCGATGTCGAGCGTGTGGACATCGTGCTTGGCCTGCAGCGTGTCGCTGAAAACCACCTCATGCAGGCTCGGGGAATCGATGTGCAGGGCATAGGCGCCCTTGAGCCGGGCGCGGATGTAGTTGGCGTTCACGATGGCCCGCAGCGTGGCCTCCTTCAGCCCGTCCGAGCCGTGGCTCAGGCAGTAGGTGAGCGCCCGGACGAGGATGCCGAAGTTGCCGTAGAAGGTGTGCACCTTGCCGATGCTCTGGGGCCGCTTCCAGTCCCAGCGGTAGGAGTGCCTGGGCACCTCGCCCTCGCCCACCTTCACGGTGTCGCGCACCACGACGGGCACGGGCAGGAAGGGCATCAGGTTCTCGCCGCAGCAGACGGGGCCGGCGCCGGGACCGCCACCGCCGTGCGGGGTGGACATGGTCTTGTGGAGGTTCAGATGCATGACATCCACGCCGAAATCCCCAGGCCGGGCCACGCCCACCAGGGCGTTCATGTTGGCCCCATCCATGTAGACCAGGGCGCCCACACTGTGCAGGAGGTCGCTGACTTCCTTGAAGCGGTATTCGAAAACGCCCACGGTGTTCGGATTCGTGATCATGGCGCCGGCGATCTCGGTGCCGAGCTCGCTCACGAGCGTCTTGAGGCCCTTGCGGACCTTGCCATTCACAGGATCGGTCACATCGTCGAAGGCGATGGTGCCATCCGGCAGGGAGGGCAGCTCGACCACCTCATATCCGGCCATGGCGGCGGTGGCAGGGTTGGTGCCGTGGCCGCTGTCGGGGATGAGGATCACGCGGCGCTTGGCACCCTTGGACACATGGTAGGCCCGGATGAGCATGACGCCCGTCAGCTCGCCGGCGGCGCCGGCGCTGGGCTGGAGCGTGACGCCGGGCAGGCCGGTGATCTCCTTCAGCCATTCCTGGAGGGTGTAGATCATCTCCAGGTTGCCCTGCACCAGCGCATCGGGGGCCATGGGGTGGCTGTCGGTGAAACCCGGCAGGCCGGCGACCTTCTCGTTGAGCCGCGGGTTGTGCTTCATGGTGCAGGAGCCCAGCGGGTAGATGCCGTCGTCCACGCCGTAGTTCCACTTGGAGAGGCGCGTGAAGTGGCGGATGACCTCCACCTCGCTCAGCTCGGGCAGGGCGTCGAAGCCGCTGCGCTTGAGGTGGGTGGGACGCGTGTCCTTGGCCTCGGGCACATCGAGCTTGGGCAGATCCATGCCCCGCTTTCCGGAGACGGAGCGTTCGAAAGAGAGGGGTTCGCGCTGACGCAGAAACATGGCCATCTCCTCAGACGGTGGCAGGGACGCGGGCCAGGATTTCGACGAGGCTCTCGATCATCCGGCGGGTGTGGAGTTCGGTGGCGCACCAGAGGATGCAGCCTTCGTATTCGGGGTAGAAGCGGCCCAGGTCCAGGCCCGGCAGCAGGCTCTCCGCGAGGCAGGCCTCCTGCAGCGCCGCCATGTCGCCCCGGTAGCGCAGCACGAACTCGTTGAAGAAGGGCGGGTCATCGACCGGCTCCATGTCCGGCAGCTCCAGCAGGCGCTGGCGCAGGTACTGGGCCTTGGCGGCGTTCTGCTCCGCCAGGCCGCGCAGGCCCTGCGGGCCCGCCAGCTGGAGGAAGATGTTGGCGCGCAGAGCCACGAGCCCCTGGTTCGAGCAGATGTTGCTGGTGGCCTTGTCGCGGCGGATGTGCTGCTCGCGGGCCGTCAGCGTGAGCACATAGCCCGTGCGGCCTTCCAGATCCTTGGTCTGGCCCACCACGCGGCCCGGGATCTCGCGCTTGTGGGCGTCCTTCACCGCGAGGAAGCCCAGGAAGGGTCCGCCGAAGGTGGGCTTGTTGCCGAAGGACATGGCCTCGCCGCAGGCCATGTCGGCGCCGGCCTTGCCGGGGGCCTCCAGCCAGCCGAAGGCGAAAGCCTCCTGGGTGACGCTCACCAGCAGGGCGCCGGCGGCGTGGACGGGGCCGGCCAGGGCCGTCAGATCCTCCACCGCGCCCAGGAAGTTGGGGTAGCCCACCATCACGGCGGCCACATCGCCATTCAGCTTCGCCTGCAGGTCGGCCAGGTCGGTGACGCCGTTCTTGAGCCCCACCTCCACCAGCTGGAGGTCGTCATGGGGCGCGAAATTGGTCTTGAGCACCTCGCGGTAGAGCGGGTGCAGGCCGCGGCTCACCAGGACGGTGTTGCGCTTCTTCGCCACGCGGACGGCCATGAGGGCCGTCTCCACGCAGGCCGTGCCGCCGTCGTAGAGGCTGGCGTTCGTCACATCCAGGCCGGTGAGGTCGCAGATGAGGGTCTGGTATTCGAAGATGTGCTGGAGCGTGCCTTGGCTGATCTCCGGCTGGTAGGGCGTGTAGGCCGTGAACCATTCCTGGCGGCTCACCATGGCGTCGATGGCTGAGGGCACGAAGTGGTCATAGGCGCCGGCCCCCAGGAACTGGGCGCAGAAACGGGTGTTCTTGTTGGCCAGGCCCACCATCTCCCAGGCCACCTCCTGCTCGGAGCCCTGGGTGGGCAGGTTCAGGTCCCTCTTCAACCGCAGGGCCTCCGGGATGCCCGCCAGCAGCTCCTCGGCGCGGGCGACGCCGATGGTGTCCAGGAGGGCACGATCCTCGACAGGGGAAGAGGGCAGGTAGCGCATGGCGGCCTCGGCAAAGAGCGCGTGAATCGCAGCACTTCAGGTTATCAGCCCGGGGCGCCGGGGGCCCCTGTGCAGGGGATCACAGACCACCCGGTGCAGACCGCCCGCTCCAAGAACCTGCCCCGAAGCCCAGGTGGGAGCCCGGGTAGGCGGCTACCGCCGCTTCCAGAGATCGAAGGGCTGGGTTCCGATGAGCACATTGAAGCTGCCGGAGACCTGTCCGGTTTCCTGGGGTGACCGTTGCCGGAGGAAGCCGTAGGACACTTCCACATAGAAATTGGACAGGGTGGTGCGCAGCATGAGGCCTGCTCCCTGGGGACGGAGGTTCGCGTCCGAACGGAAGAGGCTGCTCGCCTCCCGGGACAGCCAGGCCATGTCGAAGCGCGGCACCGCCTCCAGCGTGAGCCCCAGCCCGGCATAGACCCGGAAGGGCACCCCGAACCGCAGGGCGGCGAAGTTGGGGGCGAGGTAGCCCACGGCCCGGGAGCCGATGACGAAGGAGGGGCCGCCGAGGGCCCACCAGCGGTCCAGGGGCAGGTGGCGGCCCTGGCTCCATTCCAGATCCAGGTCGGCCCCCAGGAATTCGCTGAAGGGGTGGACGCCCCGGGCCCGGAAATAGACCTGCTGGAAGTCCCCCGCAGGCAGGGCCCCGGCCCGGGTCTCGCCCAATCCGAAGCGCCCCCTCAGGAGCAGACCCTCCCGGGGCAAGGTATGGCGGTCGAAGTTGTCCCACTCGGCGGACAGGTAGGCGGTGTTCTGGGCCTGGGTCCGGCGCAGCCCCGTCTCCCGGTAGGCGGCATCCCGGCGGCCCAGGTCCAGGCTGACTTTGCCTGTGCCCAGATTGCTGAACCCGGCATAGGTCCGCAGGATCAGATCCGACGCGCTGATCCGGGCGCCCGCGCCCCCGTTGGGAAGTTCCGGGGCCGTCCAGTTCAAGGGCAATTCCAGGCGCTGCTGCCAGTAGTTCCCCGTCAGTTCGACGCCCGCCCCGGGGGCGAAGCCGAAAGGGCTGCGCAGGGACAGGCTCGCCTGCTCCTGCAGTCGGTTGCGGGCGGCGCTCAGGTTCAGCTCGGTGCCCTGGAAGCCCAGGTTGAGGGCCCGGTAGGACAGGCCCAGCTGGCTGCCCAGCGTGCTCTCGTAACCCAGGGAGATGTCCAGCCGATCCCGCTGCTGGGGCACGGGAACCAGGGTGAGGATGCAGCCGCCCTTGCCGTCCGGGCGGATCAGGTAGTGCAGCACGGAGAGGTATAGGCGGTGCTCGGCCAGGGCGATGCGGTTCTGGAGCTCGCTGGGCCGGAAGGGCCGCCCCTCCAGTTCGCCCAGCAGCCGGCGCAGGCGGACTTCATCCACGGGAGGGCCAGGTACGGCCCAGACCTCCACCTGGGAGATCAGGGGTTCCTGGAGCACCACCCGGAGGCGCCCCGTCGCGGGATCGAAGCTGGACCCCCGGGCATCCACCAAGGGGCTGCCCTCCATGAGCAGGCGGTAGACCAGCTGGGACATCTGGCCGCCGAACACCTGGGGGTTGAAGGGTGCGCCGAGCTTCACCTCCTCGGCCAGGGCCTGGTGAACCAGGGGAAGCCAGGCGGCGGGGGCGTCCACCTGCAGCTCCGTCATGGCCGGGTAGGGCCGCATGTGGATGGTCAGCACCTGGCCTGCATCCACCGTGGCCCAGGCGTCCTGGGCCAACCCGTGGACGAGGATCTGCTGGAGGAGGATCTGGATGTCCAGGAGCCGGTAGCCTTCGGCGCCGGGCTTCAAGGTGGCGGCCAGCAGCCCTTCCAGGGACGCGTCGATGGGGTAGGGGCTCTCGAAGACGACCCGGGTCGCCGCCACGAGCTCTTGCCCGCCGGCCTTCCGGCGCAGGAGGGCGCCCAGTTCTTCCAGCCGGGCGTCGAAGGCTTCGCGCCCCTGGAGGACGAGCTTGGGTGCCAGGCCCCCGTACTCCAGGAAGGGCGCATCCCGGATCTCGGGGCGGATGAGGAAGTCGGCCTCGGCGCGGCTTTCCCACTGGCGGCGCTCCACCACCAGATCCAGGCTGCGGGTGGCCACGGAGAAGATGCTGGTGGCCTGCCGGCGCTCCAGGGGCGAGCTGATGTCCACGGCGATGACCACATCCGGGTGGAAGGCCTCCTTGGCCGTGAAGACGGGCAGGTTCTCCACCAGGGCGCCGTCCACATACTGCTGGCCATCGATCATCACGGGCCGGAAGCCTCCCGGGACGGCCATGGATGCGCGCACGGCCTCCACCAGGTCGCCGTTGCCGAACACCCGCCCCTGCCCGGTTTCCAGGTTCGTGGCCAGGATGCGGAGCGGCCGCTGAAGCTGGTCGAAGTCCCCGCCGGAGAAGTAGGCGCCCCGGGCCAGCAGGCCCTGGAGCGTGCGCTGGACCTCGGCGCCGGTCCGCAGCCCCTGGGCCAGGGTGGTCTGGCCCTTCTGCCGCTCGATGGACAGGAAGGTGGACTCGTGTTCCTCCTGCTCGCCCAGGGTCTCACCCGGGTTGCGGAGCAGGGGTTCCAGGAAGGCCCGGGTGAGGTCCCGGCTGCGGAAGAGCTCCTCGATCTCCCGCCCCGAGAAGCCGCTGGCGTAGAGCGCGCCCACCAGGGCTCCGGCGCTGGTGCCCGTGACGCTGCCCAGGGGAAATCCCACCTCCTCCAGGCGCTGGATCACGCCGATGTGGGCCAGCCCGCGGGCGCCGCCGCCGCTGAGGGCCAGGGCCACCTTGGGCATCCCCGGGATCACCACCCGGGGCGCGAAGCGGAACACCATGTCCGGGGGCTGCACCGTGACCTCGATGCGCCGGGGCGCCGTGGGTGGTGCCGCCGAAGGGGGCGTTGCAGGCGCAGCCTGGCCCGCCAGCAGGGCTGGAAGCCCCAGGGCCAGGGCCAGCCGCACCCTCCTCATGCGAGGGCCGCCCGCTGAACCTCCATGAGCGTGGCGCACCCGGCCAGCCCCAGGTCCACGAGGCCATCTGCCTCGGCCCGGCTGAACGGGCGGCCTTCGCCCGTGCCCTGCCATTCCACCAGCATCAAGTCCCCGCCCGCCCCCATCGTCGGGCGGGCCGCCACCAAGTTGCAGTCCACGGCAGCCCGATGGTCCTCCTCGTATTCCAGGTCCAGCACCAGGCCCCGGCGGCCCTCACCGGCCTCGACGAGACCCACGCTCACGGCCGCCAACTGGCGGATCAGGGCCGCCTCCAGCCCCTGGGACCGCAGCGCCAGCGCCACGGCCACCCAGGCGCCGGTGATGGCGGCGCAGCGGGTGCCGCCATCGGCGTTCAGCACATCGCAGTCCACCGAGAGGGTGCGCTCGCCCAGGGCGGCCAGATCCACTGCCTGCCTCAGGCTGCGGCCGATGAGCCGCTGGATTTCCACGGTGCGCCCCTGCTGTTTCCCCTTGGTGGCCTCGCGGTCTGACCGCGTGTTCGTGGCTGCGGGAAGCATGCCGTACTCGGCCGTGAGCCAGCCGGTGCCCCGCCCCTTCATCCACCCCGGCACCTTGGCCTCCAGGCTGGCGGCGCACAGGACATGGGTCCGGCCCACTTTCACCAGGCAGGAGCCGGCCGCGTGGAGCTGCACGCCCGTCTCAAAGGCCAGGCTTCGAAGCTCGCCATTCCCGCGCATCAGCAGCCCTTCCATTCGATCTTGTCCACCCGCCCCTGGTGGCGCCCTCCTTCAAAAGGTGTTTCCAGGAACGATTTGAGGTAGTATTCCGCCTTGAGCGGATCCGTCAGCCGCTGGCCGAAAGCGATGGCGTTCGCGTCATTGTGCTGCCGAGCCAGCGCCGCGTGCTCAGGGGAGGTCACCAGTGCGCAGCGGATGCCAGCATGGCGGTTTGCCGCGATGCTGATGCCGATGCCGGATCCGCAGACCAGCACCAGGCGCTCCCACCGGTCCCGGCCCTCCGCCGCCCGATGCGCGAAATCCGGGTAGTCCACCGAGGCGGTTCCATCCGTGCCGAAATCCACCACTTCATGCCCCTGACTCAGGGCCCAGGTCTTGAGCCGCTCTTTCAGGTCGAACCCCGCATGATCGCTTGCAAACCCGAGTTTCATCCTTCAACCCTTTCATCCACAGCCTGCTGCCTACAGCCTACAGCCCCTTCATGTTGAACCCCTTCATCCAGTACCGCCCCCAAGATCGGGGCTTCCTGCTCTGCATGCCCGAGGCCGTCGGGGCCGCGGAGTGGGTGCGTGCCCTCCGCACCCTGCCGGGCGAGCTCCAGGGCCGCGAACGCCTCACCCCGGCCAAGGCCCAGATCTTCCTGCCGGACGCCACCCTGGTGGAGATGCACGCCGTGCCCCTGCGGTGGCAGCGGGCCTATCCCTGGCTGTCGTCCCTCGCCCTCCACCCGGGCAATGCCGGTCCCACCCTGCGCTACTGGGCCACGGCCCTGCGCCTGCTCCAGTCGCTGGTGGTCCGCGGGGCCATCCTGCCCCAGCTGGACACCAAGGGCCAGCCCTGGAAGGCCCGCTGGGGCGTGAGCCTCACCAGCCCCTCCGACCGGGCCGCCCTGCGCCAGCTCGCCGAGGCCATGCCCCCGGCGGCCCTGGCCTTCCCCGAGAACGACACCTGGGCCTTCACCAAGACCGTGGCCCTGGGCGACCTGGATGCCTTCGACATCGAGGACGACCTGGCCATGCCCCCCGCCGCCGACGCCGTGCTGACGGCCTTCCTGGAGGACGGCGCGGACTTCATCATGCGCTTCGTGGCCGGGGGCCTGCGGGCCGGGGACGATCCCCGCCTGGGCCTCATCCACCGGCTCCGCGGCCACAAGCGCGACCGGCTGCCCTGGGACGAGCGCCTGATGGTGGCCCTGTCCCACCAGCTGCCCGAATTCCCGACCATCGGCATCACCGAGCGCACCCTGGGCGAGCAGCTGGCCCAGTGGAGCGAGGGCGCGCGGCCCCAGTGGGTGCGCCCCAGCCTGCGGCTGGAGGCCCCGCCCGTGCCCGCGGCCGATCAGACCGTGCAGGATGCGGACCGGCTGGCGGAAGAGGGCTGGATCCTGAAGGTGGGCCTGGAGACGGAAGCCGGCACCGACCTGGGCGTGGCCCGGCTCTGGGAGCCGTCCACCGAGCCCGAGGTGCTTCAGGCCCGCCAGACCCTGCTGCGCGGCCTGGCCCGCGCCGTCCCCTTCTTCCCCGCCCTGGAGCGCGCCCTCTCCGGCCAGCGCCCCGAAGATCTGGTCCTCCGGCCCACGGAGGCCTGGAGCTTCCTCACCCGCGGTGCCGCCCAGCTGAAGGAAGCCGGTTTCCTCGTCCACATCCCCGGGGACCTGGCGGATTTCGGCGGGGCCAAGCGCCTGCGCGCGAAGGTCCGCCTGGGGGCCCGCAGCGTGGAGGAGGACGAGCCCCTGGCCCAGGCCGGGCTCGACGGCAGCGTCAGCGCCGACTGGTCGCTCATGCTGGGCGACGACGCGCTGAGCGTGGAGGACTTCGCCCAGATGGCGAGCCTCAAGCACCCGCTGGTGGCCTGGAAGGGCAAGTGGGTGGCCCTCGATCCCGAGACCCTCAAGCAGATCTCGACGGTCATCCAGGCCAGCCGGGGTGCGGGCTTCGAGAGCATGACCAAGGGCGAGGCCCTGGCCGCGGCCCTCACGGGCACGGCCCGCATCCCCGGCGTCAGCGAGGCCATCGAGGTCGAAGTCGCCGGCGATTTCGGCGCGGCCCTCAACGACCTGAAGGTCCTCCCCGACAAGCCCATCACCCAGCCCGCCACCTTCCATGGCCAGCTGCGCCCCTACCAGCTGCGGGGCCTTGCCTGGCTGGAGGGCCTCTCCCGCCTGGGCCTGGGCGGCATCCTCGCCGACGACATGGGCCTCGGCAAGACCATCCAGGTGCTGGCCCTGTTGCTGCACCGGCAGGAGCAAAGCCCTCAGCACGGCCCCGCCACCCTGCTGGTCTGCCCCACCTCCCTGCTGGGCAACTGGGAGCGCGAGCTGGCCAAGTTCGCCCCCAGCGTCCCGGTCTTCGTCCACCACGGCAACAACCGGAACCGCCTGCCCGCCACCTTCAAGCCCCACACCCTGGTGCTCACCACCTACGGCGTCGTCCGCCGCGAGGAGGAGACCTTCGCCTCTCGGGCCTGGGGGATGGTGGTGGTCGATGAGGCCCAGGCCATCAAGAACGCCGGATCGGCCCAGGCCAAGGCGATCCGCAAGCTGCGGGGGAGCTTCCGGCTGGCCCTGACGGGCACGCCCATCGAGAACCGCCTCACGGAGCTGTGGGCGATCATGAGCGCCGGCCTGCCCGGCTACCTCGGCAGCGAATCCCAGTTCAAGGAGCACTTCGCCACGCCCATCGAGAAGTACCGCGATCCGGACGCCGCCGCCGAGCTGCGCCAGCGCATCGGCCCCTTCATCCTCCGCCGCCTCAAGAGCGACAAGACCATCATCCAGGACCTGCCCGAGAAGCAGGAGATGAAGGTCTTCACCACGCTGAGTCGCGAACAGGCCGAGCTCTACCAGTACCGCGTCGAGAAGATGGACGAGGAGCTGGACGCCGTCAGCGGCATCGAGCGTCGGGGCCGCATCCTGGCCCTGCTGACCCACCTCAAGCAGATCTGCAACCACCCCAGCCAGTTCCTCAAGGCGCAAGGGCCCTACCGGGGCCGGAGCGGCAAGCTGGACCGCCTCACGGAAATGCTCGAGGAAGTGGTCGAGGCCGGCGAGCGGGCCATCGTCTTCACGCAGTTCAAGGAGATGGGCGACCGGCTCCAGATCCACCTCCACGACGCTCTTGGTTTCGAGCCCCCGTTCCTCCACGGCGGCACCACGCGCGAAGGCCGCGACGAGCTGGTCCGCAGCTTCCAGGAGGACCCGGATTCCTCCCCGGTGCTGCTGCTCAGCCTCAAGGCCGGCGGCGTGGGCCTGAACCTCACGGCGGCCACCCATGTCTTCCACTTTGACCGCTGGTGGAACCCCGCCGTGGAGGACCAGGCCACGGACCGCACCTACCGCATCGGGCAGACGAAGAATGTGCAGGTGCACAAGCTCGTCACCATCGGCACGCTGGAAGAGAAGATCGACGCCCTGCTGGAATCCAAGCGGGACCTGGCGGACCGCGTGGTGGGCACCGGCGAAGGTTGGCTCACGGAACTGGACGACGACGCCCTGCGCCGCCTGGTCGCCCTGGATCCCGATGCCGAGCTGCTGGATCCCGATGAAGGCAACGGCGAAGAGCCCGAGGCCAAGTCCGAGCCCAAGCCCGTTCGGCGCAAGGTCAAGGAGGTGGCGCCATGATCAGCCACGCCGACCGCTTCGGCGCCACCTGGTGGGGCCGCCTCTGGATCCAGGGCCTCGAGAAGCTGGGGGACGACTACGAGAACCGGCTGCCTCGCGGCAAGAAGTACGCGGAGGACGGCCATGTGTCGCACTTCGGCGTGCAGCCCGGCGAGATCCAGGCCCGCGTCCACGGCCGCAAGACCTACAATGTGACCCTCGGCCTGCCCGCCCTGACCCCCACCCAGTGGGAGAAGGCCCTGGACCGCATCGCCCAGGAGAGCCGCTTCGTGGCCTCCCTGCTGGCGGGCGAGATGCCCCAGGGCCTGGACGAGACCTTCCGCGAGGCGGGCGCCAGCCTCTACCCGCGCGTGCCCAAGGAACTGCAGACCCACTGCGACTGCCCGGACTGGGCCAATCCCTGCAAGCATGTGGCGGCGGTCTGCTATGTGATGGCGGAAGCCCTGGACCGCGACCCCTGGCTGCTCTTCGATCTGCGGGGCAAGACCCGCGACGAGGTGATGCAGGCCCTCCAGTCGGCCCTGGATGCCGCCGCCGTGGCCGCCCCGAAGAAGCGGGGCCGTCCGCCCAAAAAACGGCAGACCGTGGCGGATCTCCTCGGCCGCGAGCAGGCCCAGCCCGAACCCTGGCGCCGCCTGCCCGACGAGGCCTACGACGCGCTGCCCATGCCCCTGCCTGAAGTCGGCATCCCGCGGGTGATCCCGCCGGATCCCTCCGTGTTCACCCAACTCGGACCCCTGCCCCACGCCCGCATCGAGACGAGCCTCTGCCTCGCGGCCCTCATGCACCGCACGGCCCAGTGGGTGCTGCAGCAGATCGAGGAGGGCCCCCGCCGGCTGGATGACGGCGAGGGCGAGGACGAACCCGAGCAGCCCGCCTCCCCCTTCGACGCCCCCATCCCCTCTGTCACCCGCCCCAACCGCAACTGGCGCCACAAAAAGCGGCGCTGGGGCAAAAAGAACGGTCAGGGCTAGACTGGCTCTCCTGGAGTTCCCATGCGCACCATCAGCACCCCGAACGCCCCCTCCGCCATCGGCCCTTACAGCCAGGCCCAGATTTCCGGCGGCCACCTCTTCACCTCGGGCCAGATCCCCCTCGTGCCCGAGACCATGGAGATGGTCACCGGCTCCATCGAGCCCCAGGCCGAGCAGGTGATGAAGAACCTCGCTGCCGTCCTCGCCGCCGCCAACACCGGCTGGGACCGCGTGGTGAAGACCACCGTGTTCCTCACGGACATGGCTGACTTCGCCGCCTTCAACGCCGTCTACGAGAAGGCGCTCGGCGGCGCCAAGCCCGCCCGCAGCACCGTGCAGGTGGCGGCGCTCCCCCGCGGCGCCAAGGTCGAGATCGAGCTCATCGCCGAAGTCTAGCTAGACCGCCAGCGTCTCCAGCATCGGGTAGAAGTCGCGGTCCTCGGCTTCCAGCCGGGTCCGGAGAGCCTGCAGGATCGCGAGCGTTTCCTTCCGGAAGGCCGGCGCCTCCGCCTGGACGCGCCCCGTCGACAGCCACCGCTGCAGGTGGTCCTTCAGGGCCGCCTTGATGCCGCCCATCTCTTCCATGTACTGGCGGGTCCGCTGCTGGACCCGGGGGTCGGGGTGCTTGAGCACCGTCGGATAGAGGGCCGTGTCCTCGAAGGCGAGATGGATGTTCAGCCGGGCTCCGAGGGTCACCAGGCTCTGCCGCGCGGCACCGGGGTCGGCGGCCAGGGCCTCGGGCTCGATCCGCTGCTGCAGGTCCTTCACCTGCTGGCGGATGTCCGCATGCTGCTCATGGTAGCGGTCGAGGTTCATGGATCCCCCAGGGTCGGCCGACGGGCCGGACTTCCACTCTGGAATCCCTCACCGGTGAGGGGGATCACAATCTTGACTAAATTAGTATGAATTATGGAATCGGCGGAAAGGGATTACTCCTCCTCGGTCTCCCCGATGTCTTCCGCCACGGCCTCCCAACGCCGCCGGGCCTGGAAGTCGGGGTCCCTCAGGTGGGCCAGGAAGTCCGTCATCCGCGCTCCCCAGGTCGACCCGGCCACGCAACCTTCCGGCGCGTGGGGCAGCAGTTCCGCCGGGGCCTCCTCCAGGCAGAGCTGGGTGAGCACGAGGCTCTGCCGGTAGCTCTCCCCCACGGGTGTGAGGTTGGCCGCCAGGGTATCCAGGGTCTCGGCCAGAGGTGCATCCTCCGGCAGGGTCTCGGCGGCGGCTTCGAGGAGCTCCACGGTCTTGAGACGGGCCGTGATCAGCTTCAGGTGCAGGCGCTCCAGGTCGCGCCGGGCGGCCCCCTGGGCCAGGGCGTGCGCGGCATCCTCCAGGTGCGGGTGGAGCTTGCGGAACAGCAGGGAGAGGGCGGTCTCCGCCGGGGTCATGGGTGCGGTTTCGGTCATGTTTCCAGCGTAACCCCAAGCGTTCCCGGGGCCACCTGGGATCCCGTTGGACGAACGGATCCGCCTGCCTCAGCATGGGACCTTGGAGTCTCCCATGGTCTCATCCGACCTCCTCGACCTGACCACCCTCCAGAACCTGGTGGAGTTGGACGATGGCGCCCATGGCCTGGTGTCGGAAATGATCGGCATCTTCCAGGACGACACGCCCCGTCGCATCCAGGCCATCCTCCAGGCCATCGCCCAGCAGGATGCCGAGGCGCTCTCCCGGGCCGGGCACGCCCTCAAGGGGGGCGCCGGAGCCCTGGGCGCCAAGACCCTCCGCACCCTGGGCGCGGAGCTCGAGCAGCTGGGCCGCGGCGGCTCCGTGGATGCCGGTGCAGACCTGCCGGTGCGGCTGGAGGCGGCCTTCCAGGCGAGTCTGGCCGCCCTGGAGAGCTTCGTGCGCGACGGCGAGGCGAATCGGACCTGATCCATCCCCCTCACGGGCACCCTCACCAAGGCGAGATCAGGGCTCCCCGAAGGATTTCACGCTGGCGGTGCCCTTGGGCGGGGGCTGGTCGCTGATCTGGACCCGGCCGTTGGCATCGGTCCACTGGTAGATGCGCGTGGCCGCCCGCTGCTGAACCGTGGGCTCCGGCACGGTCTTCTGCTCCTCGACCTTGAAGCCGCCCCGGCCCTTCTGGAGCAGCCCCATGCTGCCCGCCAGCTTGGGATCAGGTTGCACGGCCTTGCGCTGGTAGAGATCCAGCACCTTCGGGACATAGGCCCGGGTCTCGCGGAAGGGCGGGACGCCCTTGTGGCGGTTCACCGCGCCTTCGCCGGCGTTGTAGGCCGCCACCACCCGCGTGAGGTCCCCCTGGTAGTAGTCGTGGAGCCACTTGAGGTATTTCACGCCGCCGGAGATGTTCTGGCGCGGATCGAAGGGATCCACGACGCCGAAGCGCTCCGCCGTGGAGGGCATCAGCTGCATGAGGCCCAGGGCCCCGGCCTTGGAGCGGGCCTTGTAGTTGAAGGCGCTCTCGGCCTGGATGATGGCGCGGGCCAGGTGCATGTCCACGCCTTCGGCGGAGGCGATCTCGTCCACCATCGCGATGAGTTCCGGGCTCTTGAGGGCCCGGGCCATCTCCGCGGTGGTGATCGCGAGCCGCACCTTGCCCACGCCCACATGCTTCAGCACCAGCCCCTGCCCCTTCATGTAGCTGGGGGGCAGGTTGTTGATCACCAGGCGGCCTTGCCGGTCGTAGTAGGTGTAGAGGTAGGTGACGCCGGGCTTCGTGGACGCCCGCCCGGCCTTCGGCGCCCTGGCGCCCAGCATCTGAGCTGGCGCCAGGGCGGCGAGGGCGAGGATCAGGGCAGCGCGGACCATCTGAACCCCATGATAAGGCTCTCCCGATCCCCTGGTGGCTCGTGGCATGAGCTCCTCGCCGGGCCCCGGCTTCGCAGGCTGCCCCGCAGCCTGCTTCACCACCCGGCGGTCGCTCACATGTTCCGCCGGTACTGGCCGCCCACTTCGTAGAGGGCCTGGCTGATCTGGCCGAGGCTGCAGACCTTGGCGGCATCGAGCAGGGCGTCGAAAAGGTTGCCGTTGGCGCGGGCCAGGTCCTTCAGGCGGTTCAGCGCCGCGGGGGCCCGGTCGGCATTGCGGGCATGGAAAGCGCTGAGGTTCCGGATCTGCTGCTGCTTCTCCGCCTCAGTGCTGCGGATCAGTTCGGGCGTGCCCAGCTCGGGCGGCTGGGGATTCAGGAAGGTGTTCACCCCCACGATGGGCAGTTCCCCGCTGTGCTTGAGGTGCTCGTACTGCATGGATTCTTCCTGGATCTTGCCCCGCTGGTACATGGTCTCCATGGCCCCCAGCACGCCGCCGCGGTCGGCGATGCGGCGGAACTCGAGCAGCACGGCCTCTTCCACCAGCTCCGTCAGCTGCTCGATGTAGAAGGCGCCTTGCAGCGGGTTCTCGTTCTTCGCCTGGCCCAGCTCGCGGTTGATGATGAGCTGGATGGCGATGGCCCGGCGCACGCTTTCTTCCGTGGGCGTGGTGATGGCCTCGTCGTAGGCGTTGGTGTGCAGGCTGTTGCAGTTGTCGTAGATTGCGTAGAGGGCCTGCAGGGTGGTGCGGATGTCGTTGAAGTCGATTTCCTGGGCGTGGAGCGAGCGGCCCGAGGTCTGGATGTGGTACTTCAGCTTCTGGCTGCGGTCGTTGGCGCCGTATTTCTCCTTCATGGCCACGGCCCAGATGCGCCGGGCCACGCGGCCGATGACGCTGTATTCCGGATCGAGCCCGTTGCTGAAGAAGAAGCTGAGGTTCGGCGCGAAGTCGTCGATGTGCATGCCGCGGGAGAGGTAGTACTCGACGAAGGTGAAGCCGTTGGCCAGGGTGAAGGCCAGCTGGCTGATGGGGTTCGCCCCGGCCTCGGCGATGTGGTAGCCGCTGATGCTCACCGAATAGAAATTGCGGATCTTCTCCTCGATGAAGGTGGACTGGATGTCCCCCATGACCTTGAGACTGAATTCCGTGCTGAAGATGCAGGTGTTCTGGGCCTGATCTTCCTTGAGGATGTCTGCCTGCACCGTGCCCCGCACGGTCTGCAGAGCCTCGGTACGGAGCTTCGCGTAGACCTCCGGCGGCAGGATCTCGTCCGCGGTGACGCCCAGCAGGGCGAGCCCGAGGCCGTCGTTGCCCTCGGGCAGGGCGCCTTCGTAGCGGGGGCGCGACAGGCCCTTCGCCGCGTACATCCCCTCGATCTTCGCCTGGGCCGCTTCGAGCTGGCCATGCTCCTTCAGCCAGGCCTCGGCCCGCTGGTCGATGGCCGCATTGAGGAAGAAAGCGAGCATCGTGGGCGCGGGGCCGTTGATGGTCATGCTCACGCTGGTGGTGGGGCAGAGCAGGTCGAAGCCCGAGTAGAGCTTCTTCGCATCGTCCACCGTGCAGACGGACACGCCGCTGTTGCCCACCTTGCCGTAGATGTCGGGGCGGCCGTGGGGATCCTCCCCGTAGAGGGTGACGCTGTCGAAGGCCGTGCTGAGACGGACCGCGGGCTGGCCCTTGCTCACGAAGTGGAAGCGCTTGTTGGTGCGCTCGGGCGTGCCCTCGCCCGCGAACATGCGGGTGGGATCCTCGCCCACGCGCTTGTACTCAAAGACGCCGGCCGTGAAGGGGAAGCGTCCCGGCAGGTTCTCCAGCAGCTGCCAGCGCAGCAGCTCGCCCCACCCCGAATGGGGCGGCAGGGCGACTTTCGGCACCAGGGTACCGCTGAGAGACACCGTGTAGTTCGCGGTTCGGATCTCCTTGCCTCGTACCACATAGACATTCTCAGGCTCGGTATAGCTGCGCTTCAATTCCGACCAGTCGCGGATGAGGCGGCGGCTTTCGGCGTGCAGTTCCCCCAGGTGCTCCTGGTAACGCTGGCGGAGCAGCAGGATGGCCACGCCCTGATCCCCTTCGGCGGGTTCCACGAGGTGTGCGGCATCGTAGAAGCTCCCTGCTGGCGGCACCTTGTCGCCCAGGGCCACAAGACTCGTCCACAGGGCGTGGGCCAGCTCCGCGGTCTCCATCTGGCGGCGGGCCCAGGCTTTGTAGCCTTGCACCGCGTCGGCGATCTCGGCCAGGTAGCGCACGCGCTCCGGGGGGATGATGGCGGCCCGCCGGGGATTCCCCGCCACGGCCTCGAGCCTCGAGACCCAAGCCAGTCCGGTCTTCGCGGCGATGGTCTTCACCAGATTCACGAAGAGCCAGTTGGTGGCGGGGTCGTTGAACTGGCTGGCGCAGGTGGCATAGACCGGCATTTCCTCCGCCGGCTCACTGAAGCGCTTGTGGGCCCGCTGGTACTGCTTGCGCACATCGCGCAGGGCGTCCTCGGCGCCGCGCTTGTCCGCCTTGTTCAGCACCACGAGGTCGGCGAAATCCAGCATGTCGATCTTCTCGAGCTGGCTGGCGGCGCCATATTCCGGCGTCATCACATACATGGACAGATCCACGAGGTCCGAGATCTCGCTATCGCTCTGGCCGATGCCCGCGGTCTCCACGATCACCAGGTCGAATCCCTCGGCTTTGGCGGCGGCGATGCTGGCCACCAGGGCCTCGCTGGTGGCACGGTGAGCCGCGCTGCGGGTGGCCAGGCTGCGCATGAAGACCCGGTCGCGCAGCTCGGGGTGGTACAGCGAGTTCATGCGGATGCGGTCGCCCAGCAGGGCGCCGCCGGTCTTGCGCTTGGTGGGATCGACGCTGAGCACGGCCACCCGCTTGTCCGGGAAATCCACCAGGAAGCGGCGCAACAGTTCGTCGATGAGCGAGGACTTGCCCGCGCCGCCCGTGCCAGTGATGCCGAGGACCGCCGTCGCCTGGGGTGGGTGGCCTGCGGGAAGCGCGCTGGCATCGCCGAGCTCGATCCGGGTGATGCGGCGGGCCAGGCGATGGAACTCGGGGGTGGTGCGGGGGTCGATGTCACACCGGCGCACCATGTCGTCGATCATGCCCTGCAGGCCCATGTGGCGGCCATCCTCGGGGCTGTAGAGACGAGCCACGCCATAGGCTTCCAGCTCCCGGACCTCCTCGGGCGAGATGGCGCCGCCGCCGCCGCCGAAGACCTGGATGTGGCCCGCGCCGCGCTCCCGCAGCAGGTCCACCATGTACTTGAAGTACTCGACATGGCCGCCCTGGTAGCTGGACACCGCGATGCCCTGGGCATCCTCCTGGATGGCGGTCTCCACCACATCCAGCACGGAGCGGTTGTGGCCCAGGTGGATCACCTCGCAGCCCGTGGCCTGGAGGATGCGTCGCATGATGTTGATGCTGGCGTCGTGCCCGTCGAAGAGACTGGCGGCAGTGACGAAGCGCACCTTGTGTCGGGGCAGGTAGCCTTCGGGCAGGACGGCGGCGGTCTCGGATGCGGTGAGTGTGGTCATGAACCCCCCAGTCGGGCGAAATCTCAGTCTACCGGGGCCCTTGATCCTGCCGAAGCGATGCTTTCCCCGGGGTCAGTTGTCCTCCAGCAGCCCGATGGGGAAGCGCTCCTCCATGAGGGACTGGCGCTCCCTCAGGTGCTGCAGCAGGGCCTTCCACTTCGGCAGCCCCCGCAGGGGCTCCAGCATGGGACTGCGCTCGTACCAGGCCGTGCAGCCAAAGCCTCGGGCAAAGGCCCGGCCCGCCATGTCCATGGCGCTGGCCCGGTCTCCCAGCATCGCGTAGGCCTCCGCCAGCCGCAGCGTGAACTCCCCATCGGGTTCACGCATGCCGATGCGCTCCTGGTCGTACTCCCGCAGCTTCTTCCAGGCTTCATCCTTCTGGTCCGAGAGGATCAGATCGTAGATCTGGCTCAGCCGGAGGATGTTCGGGTAGCCCCTGGACAGGGCCGCGGCCGCCCGGAACTCCAGCTGCGCCAGCGTCCGGTCACCCCGCACCAGGGCCAGGTACCCGCGGTAGAAGGGGAGCACCCCGGAGGTGCTGCGCAGGTGGCCCGGCTGCTCCTGGAGGCTCGCCTCGAAGCGCTGGATCTCACCCGTGTAGAGGCAGGTGATGTCCACGGCCTGGGGTTGGATCTTGGCGAGGGCCAGCTCGTCCCGCAACGCCATGGCCCGGCGGGAGAAGGGCAGCAGGCCCGCCCCCCGGGCCGCGTAGGCGACGCCCGTCAGGAGGGTCGGATTGTGCGGCTGGCGCCGCCGGGCCTGCAGGAGCAGGTTGAGGGCGTCGGCCTGATTGCCGCTGTCGGCCTTGAGCAGCGACAGCAGGAAGGTGGCCCGCGGATGGCCCGGGGCCAATTCGAGGCCGCGCTGGAGCAGGGCCTCCGCCTCCGCTTGCTCCTGCCGGAAGGCTGCCGGATTGTTGAGCATTCGGCGGTACCGGAGGTTGCCCACGAGGATCCAGGCGCTGGCGCAATCCGGTTCTCTTGCCGCGACCCGATCCGCGAGGGTCATGGCCTCATCCAGGTGATCGTTCTGGAGGCGCCAGGCCCCGGCCTGGATCAGGTCCCAGAAGGCCGCCGGCGCCTGGGGGCACAACCGGGGACCCTGGGTCTGGAGCGTCCGCGGGAACCCGCGGAGAAAACCCTCGAAGGATGCGGAAGGGCTCAGGGGCTGGGCCTCGTGCCGGACCCAGGCGAGGGGCGTCCCCGCCGGGCGTTCCACTCCGGCGTGGCGGTAGGCCAGCGTCAGCAACTCCCCCTGGCGGGACGGCTCCAGCAGGATGGCCAAGGTGTGGGGATGGGTCCGGAGGCTCTCCAGATCCTCGGGCACGCTGGTGGCGCTCGTGATGGCCAGACCGCCGAGCTGCTCCAGGTGGTCCTGGACCAGGGCCCCGATGGCGCGGCACTGGGCGGCGTCCAGGCCTGAACCGGCGCCCGGAGGCGGTGAGATCAGCAGCACCCTGAAGGGACCGCGGAGGTTGCCGCGGGCGATCAGCCAGGCCGCGCCCGATCCCAATCCCAGAAGGAGGAGGAAGGCCAGGCCCAGCAGGAGCGTCGAGTGGCGAGAGCGGGTGGAGTCAGACATGGGGTGGCTCCAGGTTACAAGGTTTGGCGCGGCTCACCGCGGTGAAGGCGCAGACGGAGGCAAGGCCGCATAATCTCGGAGGGAGCCCCCATGATCCGCCTGTCCTGCACCCTCCTCCTCCTGACCGCCCTCCTCCAGGGCCAGGAGCCTCCCAAATCCGCCCCCACGGAGGATGCGACGATCCAGCGCTTCCGGGCCCACGCGAAGCCCCGAACCGTGACTCAGAGGGCACCCCTGGGGGCCGAGGAGAAGAACACGATCCGGCGCTTCAAGGAGGCCAAGCCCAGCGTGGTGTATGTCTCGGCCATCGCCCCCGTGCAGGACCTCCGGACTTTGGACATCACCAAGGTCCCCACCGGCACGGGCACCGGGTTCGTGTGGGATGAGTGGGGCCATGTGGTCACCAACCACCATGTCATCACCGTGGAGGAGGGTGGGCGGCGGGTCCGCGATGTGGACGAGGTGGAGGTCACGCTGGCCGACGGGAAGACCTACAAAGGCCGGGTCATCGGCACCAGCTTCGCCCTCGACATCGCCGTGCTCCAGGTCTTCGCGCCCCTGGAGGCCATGCGCCCCATCCCCATCGGGCGCAGCCACGACCTCCAGGTGGGCCAGTCCGTCATGGCCATCGGCAACCCCTTCGGCCTGGACCACTCGCTGACCAAGGGCGTCATCTCCGCGCTGGGCCGGGGGATCGACACGGGCTACAACACGCGGATCCTGAACGCCATCCAGACGGACGCCGCGGTGAACCCCGGCAACTCCGGCGGCCCGCTTCTCGACAGCACGGGGCGCCTAGTGGGCATGAACACCGCCATCGCCGCGGCCACGGGGGCCTCCGTGGGCATCGGCTTCGCCATCCCCGTCGATACCCTCAACGACATCGTGCCCAAGCTCATTGCCCGGGACCGCCTGGAACCCCCCCGCATGGGTTTCGTCGCCCTTCTCGCCTACGAGGCCCACCGGGTCTTCGGCATCACCCGTGGCCTGGTGGTGAAAGAGGTGGATGCGGATTCACCCGCCGGTCGGGCGGGGCTCCGCCCCCTGGAAGTGGATGCGGATGGGCGCGTGAAGACCATGGGCGACATCCTGCTGGCCTACCAGGGCCGGGTCATCGAGAACGAGGGCCAGTTCCTGGCCATGCTCGAGCTCGAGCCCCCCGCCGACGAGGTCGTCTTCGATGTCCTGCGGGAGGGCCAGGTCATCAAGGTGACCCTCCGCCTCAAAGGCAGCAAAGCCGCCCCGGCCAGCCTCTGATTCCCGGACCCGGCGCCCAGATCCAAGTTCAGGCCCAAGTTCAGACCCGAGTTCGGGTTTGGATCAATGCGTGTGCCGCGGTCCCGCCTCTTCCACGGGGGATGGGGCCGGCACGGCCCCCTTCGCGGGCCGTGCCTTCGGATCCAGATAGCGCAGGGGCACCTTCAGGGACGCCTCCAGGTTGGAGCACCGGAGCACCAGCATGGCTTCGGCCGTGCGGCCCGTGCGGCGGATCCGCAGCACCTGGCGGGCAGCCTCCGGCCCCGGGGCGTCCAGCAGGCTGAAGCCCTGCCCCTCGATCTCAGTCTTCAGAATGCGGAAGGGGCGGCCATCGCGGGCCGTCAGCTCCACGCTGAGGAGCGTGGTCTTCGGGTCCGTGAACACCAGGCGCGAGGGGCTGGCCATCACCGGCTGCACGATCCGCCAGTCCACATACAGCGTGAACAGGGGCTGCTGGGGGGCGTTGGTGGCCACTTTCAGCACCTCCAGCCCCGCCGCCACGCCGGGCTGGAGCCGACCAGGCCGCAGGGTCAGGCGCAAGTCTCCGGTCTCGCCCTCGTGGATCAGGTCTGCCTCGAGGTGGGGCGGGAGCTCGGAGGCCAGCACCAGCTTGAGGGGGTCGCCACCCTCGCGGCGAAAATGGAAGCGGAGCTCCGGGCTCTCGTGGGGTGCCACCTCGCCCAAGGTCTTCCGCTCGGCATCCACCGACACCTCGGGCCGCACGATCATGTCGTAGCGCAGGATGTAGTTGGGCTGCCCGGGATCGTCCGTGCCCAGGCGCACCGCCCCCTTGATGAACCCCAGCAGGCCCGACGGATCCACCTTCACCTTCACCCGACGGACCTCGCCCGGCTGCAGGGGTGCGGCCAGCTGGTCCCCCTCCAGGCTCAGGCCGAGGGAAAGGTCCAGCACGCGGAGGTGGAAGGGCCGGTCGTGGGTGCTCTTGATGCCGTAGACCGCCTCGCGGATCTCGCGCGGCCCCACGCTTCCCAGGTGCACCGGAAAGGGCGTGGTCAGCTCGATGCGCGCGGGCGGCACGGGATCTGGGGGCGGGGTCGTGGCCGGGGCGGGTACCGGCGTCTGCAGCAGGAGGAGGAAGGCGGAGACGAGGAGCATGTCGGGTCCTGGAAGGGTCCCACCAGTGTGCCCTGGAGGCGCCGAGAGGACCCGGATGTTAATTGTTGTTAAGACCGCCGAATTCACCTCGCGGTCACGCCCGGGGCGGGTGGAATGGGGTGGAATCCTTCCTTTCCACGAGGTGACCATGCGCGCGTTCCGCATCCTGTTGATCCCGATCCTGGCCCTGAGCCTGGGTCTGGGCCTGAGGGCCCAGACCCCGAAAAAGATCCTCTTCGACCACACCCGGCACGAAGAGGCCGGCACCTCGGCCGAGTGGGTGATCTGCTCCGCCAGCGAGCCCAACCCCAGCCCGGCCGCGCCTGCCTCCGAAGCGGACTGGAACGGCGGCATCAGCGCCTGGGGCTTCGACCTCTTCAAGGCCGGGTATGCGGTGCAGACGCTCCCGCCCACGGGGCGTGTGACCTATGGCGATGCCACCAATCCCCAGGACCTGAGCAACTACGCGGTCTATGTCATCCCTGAGCCGTATCTGAAGTTCACGACCGCTGAGAAGCAGGCCATCTTCACCTTCGTGCAGAACGGCGGCGGCCTCTTCATGGTCGGCAACCATCCTGGTGCCGTCCGCTACAGCGGCACGGGCGGAACCGACGCCTACACGGTGTTCAACGATCTGGTGACAGTGAACGGCGGCAATCCCTACGGCTTCTCGTTTGTGCCTGGACACGGGCCGGGCGATGCGCTGGCGAACACCACCAGCACGGCCTTCGCCCTGGGCACCAGCCCCGCCGAGCAGGCCATCATCCGCGGGACTTACGGCTCGCTGGGCCTGATGGACTTCCATTCCTACTCCTACCTGAACCTCAACCCCGCCCAGAACCCGAATGTGCAGGAGATCCTCCATACCCAGGTGTCGGGAGACACCGGCTCCTTCATCGTGACCTGCACCGTGGGGGCCGGCCGGGTGGTGGCCATCAGCGACAGCGCCCCGGCCGATGACGGCACCACCAGCACTTCCGGCAAGGCCCTCCACAACAGCTACACCCTCAACAGCAACCGGGCCTTCTTCCTCAACGCCACCACCTACCTGGCGGGGGCGGCCAGCGCTCCGGTCCCGGTGGTGGGCATCGTCTCCCCCGCCTCCAATCCGACGATCACCGCCGGAGGTGCCGTGACCTTCCAGGGCAGCGCCAGCATCTCGGATGGCAGCACCCTGAGCTACGGCTGGGCTTTCGGAGACGGCGGCACCGCCGCGGCCCTCGGCCCTGTCAGCCACGCCTACCCCACGGCCGGCACCTACACGGCCACCTTCACGGCCACCAGCAATCAGGGGCAGGCCGCTTCGGCCACCCGCACCATCACCGTGAACGCCGCCTCCTTCACCCTCACCGCCAGCGCCGGCACGGGCGGAGCCATCAGCCCGGCGGGTGCCGTCAGCGTGGCGAACGGCGGAAGCCAGACCTTTACCATCTCCCCGGCCGCGGGCTATGTGATCAGCAGCGTCACCGTGGATGGCGTCAACCAGGGGGCGCTCGGCACCTACACCTTCAGCAATGTGACCGCCAACCACACCATCGCGGCGGCCTTCACCGCCAGCGCCGGATCCAGCCTGACCGAGTCCTTCAACACCGGCACCAAAGGCGCCTACGCCATCGGCACCGTGGCCCTGGCCACCGGCACCTGGACCTTGGATGACGCCCTCCTGGGCAATACCACCAGCGACCGGAAGGCTGGCGCCCAGAGTGTGCGCGTCCGCAACAGCGGCAAGGTGACCATGGGCTTCACCTTCCCCACCGGGGCCAAGACCGTCTCCCTCAAGCACGCCAAGTACGGCACCGACGGCAATTCCACCTGGGGCCTCTGGTACTCCACCAACGGCGGCGCCACCTGGACCCAGGCCGGCAGCACCGTGACCACCTCCTCCACCACGCTCGCCACCGCCACCTTCACCGTCAATGTGGCCGGCGGCATCCGGTTCGAGGTCCGCAAGACCGATGGTAGTGCCAACCGCATGAATTTCGACGATTTCCAGATCGTCGGCTACTGATCCCCCCGATTTCACGAACCCCGGGTTCCGGCCCGGGGTTTTCGTTATGCTTCGCCCATGAAGAGCCATCGGAAGGTCCTCACGCTCCATGTCCCCGGCCGGACCGGCTTCGTGAACATCACGGAGGAAGTGGCCGCCGCCGTCCGGGACAGCGGGGTGCAGGAGGGCCTCTGCCTGGTGAACTCCATGCACATCACTTCCAGCGTGTTCATCAATGATGAGGAATCCGGCCTCAAGCAGGACTACCTCCGCTGGCTGGAGCGGCTGGCGCCCTTCAATCCGGGATCCGATCCCGCCCAGGGAGGCTACCTCCACAACCGCAGCGGCGAGGACAACGGCGACGCCCATCACAAGCGCCAGATCATGGGCCGGGAGGTGGTGGTGGCCATCACCGGCGGCCGCCTGGATTTCGGCACCTGGGAGCAGATCTTCTACGGCGAATTCGACGGCCGGCGGGACAAGCGCATCCTTATTAAGATCATCGGGGAATGATCGGCCTCAGACCTCGTCGGGCTCCACGAAGAGGTGCTGGATCTGGGGAAAACGCTCGTGGAGGCGGCGCTCCAGGGCATTGATGGCCGCCACCAGGGCCGTGCCGCTGGGCTGGTCCCGGAACTTCACCTGCAGGGCCACCATGAGACGGTCGCTCCCCACGAGGACGGCCACCAGATTCAGCACGCGGTCCACCGCCGGATCCTCGTCCACGGCGGCGCGGAGGGCCGCCCTCAACGCCAGGGGCGGCGCCTCGTTCAGGAGGAGGCTGGTCACCTCCACGCCGACGAAGCCCGCCACGGCGATGAGGAGGACGCCGATGGCCACGCTCCCGATGCCGTCCCACACGGGGTTGCCCGTGACCAGGGTCAGCAGCACGGCGGCCAGGGCGAACAGCAGGCCCAGGAGGGCTGCGATGTCCTCCGCCAGCACCACCACCAATTCGGTGCTGCTGGATTGGCGCAGGTACCGCAGCAGGGAGCGCCCCCGTCGCTCGGGTCCAGCCGCGCGGAGGGCGCCGCGCAGGGACCAACCCTCCAGACCGAGGGCGAAGGCCAGCAGGGCCACGGCCCATCCGAGCTGGTGCGGCTGCTCGGGATGCCGGATCTTGTGGAGGCCCTCCACCAGGGAGTAGAGCCCGCCCACACTGAAGAGCAGCAGGGCCACCAGGAAGCTGGCCACGAAGGCTGCCTGGCCGTGCCCCAGGGGATGCTTCGCCGTGGCCGGCTTGGCGCCCTGGCGCATGCCGAGGAAGAGCAGGGCCTGGTTGATGCAGTCCGCGGTGGAGTGGATGGCTTCGGTCAGGAGGCTCGAACTGCCCGTGAGCAGGAAGACGCCGAACTTGGAGACGGCGATTCCCCCGTTGGCGACGAGGGCGAGGGCGACGGCGCGAGCGGAACCGGAGGACATGGGTCCAGGTTAGCGCCTCAGTCCCAGTGGCGAATCCAGGCTGGATCGTACTTGCCGTCCGCCGTCCGCGGATCGGTCTCCACAACCGGGTGCTCGATGCCGAGCTCCCGCAGCCCGGCCAGCAGCGACTCCGTCCGCTGTTTCTGAAGGGTCGGCTTGAGGGCCTTGGTCGCGGGGACCTGCACGACCCAGCGGCCCGGTGCGCCCCAGGCCTCCACCCAGGTCTTCAGTTTCTGGTGCCCGGCGGGACTCAGGTCGGCGCGCTGGGGCAGGAAGAAGATCACCCCTTCCTGCGGCGGCGGCCCCGCCGGCCGGTCAGGTTGGACCGGGACGGGGATCGGTCCGGGCTCCGGGAGGGCAAGGACCGGCAGGCCCGCCAGATCCTCGCGGCAGGCCAGATCCCCCTTCAGCGGATAGGCGGCTCCAATGGGCTCGAAGCGCGCTTCGGCCTCGGTGGCCCGCACCTCGACCACCCGGAAATGTCCCAGCGTCCTGGCTTCGCCCGGATGTCGGAAGGCCAGGCGGTGGCCCACCCGGAGCCCGCGGTCCTGGCCTCCTTCCAGCCGGTAGATGCGGTCGGCGACTTCGTAGGGGGGCAGGCCCTTGCGCTCCACCGCGAGGATGCGGTGCGGCGCCTGGGCGCCCAGGGCACCCGCGAGGCAGGCCATCAACAGGATTCGTCGCACGCCATCTCATCGGCCGACGCGCCCCGGAACTTGGGTCCGGTCAGCGGGCGGGAATCCCGAACTCGCGCAGCAGGTCGCCCACCAGGTAGAGGGAGCCCGTCACCAGGCGCGGGGCATCGGAGGGCGCCTTCAGGTGGGCCACCGCCTGCCGCAGGGTCAGCATCGGGGCCTCCAGTCCCCAGGCCTGCCCCAGGGCCGAGGCCGTGGCGTACCGTGGGGCATCGCCCTGGATGAAGGTCACCGACAGGGGTCGCATCCGCTTCAGCTCCGCGGCCACGCCCGCCAAGTCCTTGTCGCCCATGGCCCCGAAGGAGAGGTGGGGCCGGACGCCGCAAGCCAGGGCATGATCGGCGAGCACCCGGGCTCCATCGGGGTTGTGGGCGCCGTCCATCCACACGCCTTCGAGCCCAGGCACCCTCCAGAGGCGGCCGGGCCAGCGGGTCTCGGCCACCCCCGGCCACAGGCGGTCATCGGGAATGGGGAAACCCAGGGCCTGGAGCTGACGCACCACCTCGAAGGCCGTGGCCAGGTTGTCCAGCTGGTGGAGCCCCGCCAGCCCCACGCGCCTGCCGCCGACTCGCGAGTGGTCCCAGCGGATGTCGGCGGGCCCCAGGTGGGGCGCGGGATGCAGGGTGGGCTCGCTGGAGAGGAGGGGGCGGATCCACGCGGGATCGAGGGTGGGGCCCAGCACGAGGGGACGGCCGTCGCGGGCCGTGCAGAGTTTCTCCCGGGCGATGGCCTCCCGGGTGTCGCCCAGGTACTGCTGGTGGTCCAGGCCCACGCTGGTGAGCACGGTGAGGAGGGGTTCCGTGGCATTGGTGGCATCCCAGCGCCCGCCCATGCCCACCTCGACCAGGGCGACTTCCACGCCGGTCATGCGGAAGGCCGAGAGGGCCGCCGTGATCATCAACTCGAAGTAGGTGGCCTGGAGGCCCGCCCGGGCCTCGGCCTCGAAGGCCTCTCCCAGCAACAGCTCCAGGGCGCCGGCACCGATGGGCTCGCCATCCACCCAGATGCGCTCGGTGACATCCACCAGATGAGGCGAGGTGGTCCACCCCACCACGAAGCCCGCGGCCTTCAGCATGTGCGCCAGGAAGGCCCCGGTGCTGCCCTTGCCGTTGGTGCCCGCGATGAGGATGACCGGGTAGCCCTCGTCGGGGCGGCCCAGCCCATCCAGCAGGGCATGGATGTTCTCCAGCCCGCACTTGATGCCGAGGTGTCCCCGCTCTTGAAGGCGCGGAATGTTGACGAGGTCCAGGCCGCCGTTCATCAGTCCCTGGGCGAAGGCATCATCCACACCAGGCAGGCGGCGATGAAATCCTTGAGGTGATCGCGGTTCACCACCTTGTCCACCATGCCGTGGGCCTGAAGGAATTCCGAGCGCTGGAAGCCCTCGGGAAGGCTCTGCTTGATGGTCTGCTCGATGACGCGGGGGCCGGCGAAGCCGATGAGAGCCTTGGGCTCGGCGATGTTCAGGTCGCCCAGCATGGCGAAGCTGGCACTCACACCGCCCGTGGTGGGATCGGTCAGGATGCTGAGGTAGGGCAGGCCGGCCTTGTCGAGCTTGGCCAGGGCGGCGCTGACCTTGGCCATCTGCATGAGGGACAGGGTGCCCTCCTGCATGCGGGCACCCCCGCTGCAGCTCACGATGAGGAAGGCGCACTGCTTCTCCAGGGCCCGCTCAGCCCCCAGCCGCATCTTCTCACCCACCACACTGCCCATGCTGGCGGCCAGGAAGTCGAAGTTCATGACGGCGGCCACCACCGGGGTGCCCGAGAGGGTGCCCTCCACCACGACCACGGCATCCTCGGTCTGGCCCGCCTGCTCCAGCTTCTTCAGCTGGTCCTTGTAGCTCTTGGTGGAGACGAACCCGAGGGGGTCCCCGCTCCGCAGGTGGCTGAAGAGGACGGTCCAGCCCTCGTCCATCAGGTTCTCCAGCCGCTCATCCACCCCGATGCGGAAGTGGTAGCCGCACTTGGGGCAGACATTGTGGGTGTTGACCAGCTCCTTGCGGTAGATCAACTCCTTGCAGGCCTCGCACTTGATCCAGAGGCCCTCGGGCACGCGGACGGTCTTCTCCTCGACGGCGGTCTTCTGCTGACGCTTCTTCACGAACCAGGACGACATGGGGACTCCTAACCTTGGGACACGGTGCTAGCGGCGCTTCGCCGGACCGTGCTTGAGGGCCTCGAAGAGGCGGTCCAACTCGCCTTCGCTGCCGTAGTGCATGACCAGGGTGCCCGTCTTGCCTTTGGCCTTGATCTCGATGCGGGTGCCCCAGGACTGGGTGAGCTCCTCCGCCGCGGCCTTGATAAACAACTCCTGGGGATGCTTCTTCTTGCCCTTCGTCTTGCTCTGCTTCTGGAGGTGCTGGATGCGGGCCTCCAGGGCGCGCACGCTCAGCTGTTGTTCCACGACCTCATGGGCGAGCTGTTCCTGAAGGCGGGGATCCGCCACGCCGAGCAGCACCTTGGCATGGCCGGTGCTGAGACGGCCGTGGGAGACATCCGCCTTCAACTCCGCCGGGAGGCGCAGCAGGCGCAGGGTGTTGGCGACCTGCGGACGCGACTTGCCGACGCGGTCCGCCACCTGCTCCTGGGTGAGCCGGAGGTGTTCCCCCAGCTGCCAGTAGGCCGTGGCCTCCTCGATGGGGTTCAACTCCTGGCGCTGGATGTTCTCGACCAGGGCGAATTCCAACAGGCGGTCGTCCGGGACCTCCTTGATCACCACCGGCACCATGGCGATGCCGGCCTTCCGGGCCGCCCGCCAGCGGCGCTCGCCGGCGATGATCTCGAACTGCTCGCCGACCTTGCGGACGACGATGGGCTGGACCATGCCGTGCTGCTTCAGGCTTTCGGCCAGCTCCGCCAGGGCGGTCTCGTCGAAGTGCGTGCGGGGCTGGGCGCGGTTGGGCACCAGGCTGCCCAGGGGCAGCTCTCGCTGGTTGGCATCGTCCGGCGCCATCTGGCTCATGAGCGAGGTCAGTCCCCGGCCCAGGGCCGGGCGCTTCAGCTGGGTCATCAAGCTTCCCTCCTCGCGGGCACATCCAACTCCAACCACTCCTTGGCGAGGTTGAGGTAGGCCTGGGCGCCCTTGGATCGCAGGTCGTAGAAGGCCACGGGCTTGCCGTGGCTGGGTGCCTCGGCGAGCCGGATGTTGCGGGGAATCATGGTCTGGAAGACCTTGCCCGGGAAGGCGTGGCGCACTTCGGCGGCGACCGCCGCCCCGAGGTTGGTCCGCTCCTCCGCCATGGTCAGCAGGATTCCACCGAGCCGGAGGCGGGGGTTCGGACCGGCCTGGATGCGCCGGAGCGTTTCGGTGAGTTCTGCCAGTCCATCGAGCGCGAAGAACTCGCAAGGCATGGGGACGATGACCTCGTCCGCCGCGGTGAGGGCGTTCAGGGTGATCATGCCGAGGCTGGGCGGCGGATCGATGAGGATGTAGTCGAAGCGGTCCATGAGCGGCGCAAGACCCTGCCTCAGCACCTGGAGCTGGGGCAGCTCGAAGAGTTCGAACTCCAGCTGCGCCAGATCCTTGCCTGCGGGGATCACCTGCATCATGGGCACTTCCGTGCTCAGCACGAGGGCTTCGGCTGGGGCGCCCTTCATCAGCGCGTAGGATCCCGCACGGTGGTCCGGCTTGGGGAACCCGAGACCAGTGGTGCTGTGGCCCTGAGGATCGAAGTCCACCAGCAGAACCATCTTCTCCATCATCGCAAGCGAAGCTGCGAGGTTGATGGCCGTCGTGGTCTTGCCCACCCCGCCTTTCTGGTTGGCCAATGCCACCACCCGGGCTCGCATCAGGCGGCCCTCATCATCGCTCTGGCGCTGGACAAACCACGCATCTCGGCATCCCTTCGGGTGTGGAACACGCCAGTCTAGCAGGTCGGGTTCCACGGCGAAGTGCCGGTGCGATCAGTGGCGCATCCGCAGCAGGAGCGAGGGTTCTGGATGAACAATCCCCAACCGCCGGACCGGGCCGGAAAGCCACAAGTCGTGCCACGCGCCCTCCGCGTCCAGCGCGAGGCTCACGGTGACCACCTCGCCTCCCGCCGTGTGGAGCCGCCAGGTGCCGGGGCCTTCAGTCCGGGCGAGCCAGGCCGCCGCGACGGCGCTGCCGGTTCCGCAGCAGAGCGTTTCGCCTTCGACGCCGCGCTCCCAGGAACGGATGCGCGCCTCGCCCGGCCCGAGCACCTCGACCACATTCACATTGGTTCCGCCGATGAGGGAGGCGTGATGGCGGAGCGGCGGCGCCAGGACCGGGAGGTCCACCGCCGCCACGGATGGCACGCGCAGGACCAGCTGCGGGTTGCCGATCCAGCCGAAGCCCGCGGGTACCTCCGTGGCCATGGGAACGGGCCGCAGGCCGAAGCCCGTCCCCTCGGGCATGCGGATGCCGACACCGTCTTCGTCCCGGCGCAGGAGAATGCGCTCGCCGCTGGAGAGCGCTTCGACCAGGGGGCCTTCCGGGGCTCCCGGGAGGGCCATGGCCGCCCGGCTTCCATTGGAACAAAAGGATTTAGAGCCGTCGGTATCCCAGTGCTCCAGCTGCCAGAACCCCGATTCCGGCTTTTGCATCAAAAAAAGGCCATCTAAACCGAACCCGTGGCCCCTCGGGCAGAAGATTTTCGCATAATCCTCGCCAGAACAATCTTTAGCCTCATCAGCCCAGAGGTAGCCGAACACATTGCCCGAGGCGGAGGCGAGATGCAGTTCCAAGCTACCGCTCCCGGTTGCGGAAGGTGTAGACCGTCTCGCCGGGGCGCGCGTAGCCCTGGCGGCGGGCCAGGGCTTCCATGAGCTCGGGGTCCTTCGCCGCCAGGCGCTGGACCTCCTCCAGCAGCTCCCGGTTGCGCCGGTTAAGCTCGACCAGCCGGGCGTGGGCGGTGGCCAGCTCCGCTTCGCGCTTGCGCAGTTCGGGCAGGCCGCCCTCCGAGAAGAGCAGCGCCATCAGGGAGAGCAGGCCCGAGGCTCCCAGCACGCCCCACAGGGTGGAGGACTTCAGGAGCCAGTTGGCGTTCATGCCCGGGTTCTCCTAACTAAGGCGGGATCCGAAGGCCTCGCGGCCCGCATACTGGGCGGCGGCGCCCAGTTCCCACTCGATTTGAAGCAGGCGGTTGTACTTGGCCACGCGGTCGGTGCGGCAGGGGGCTCCGGTCTTGATCTGCCCGGCGCCGGTGGCCACGGCCAGGTCCGCGATGAAGCTGTCCTCGGTCTCGCCGCTCCGGTGGCTGATGATGGCCCGGTAGCCGGCCTTGTGGGCCATGTCCACGGCCTTCAGGGTCTCGGTGACCGTCCCGATCTGGTTCAGCTTGATCAGGATGGCATTGGCCACGCCCTCCTGGATGCCCTTGGCGAGGATCGCCGGGTTGGTCACGAAGAGGTCGTCGCCCACCAGCTGGGTCTTGGCGCCCATGGCGACGGTCTGGGCCTTCCAGCCCTTCCAATCCCCCTCGGCGAAGCCGTCCTCGATGGAGACGATGGGGTGCCGGGCCACCAGGCCTTCGTAATACGCCACCAGCTGGGCCGGGGTCTTGTGGGCGCCGTCCAGGGCGTAGGTCTTGCCCGTGTGGAATTCGCTGGCGGCGCAGTCCAGCCCCAGGAAGACATCCTTGCCGAGCTTGAACCCCGCCTTCTTCACGGCCTCGCCAATGAGCTCCAAGGCCTCTTCATTGGAGCCCAGGTTCGGAGCGAATCCGCCCTCGTCCCCGACCCCCGTCGACAGCTTACGGGCCTTCAGGACGCCCTTGAGGGCATGGTAGACCTCGACTCCCCAGCGGAGGGCCTCCCGGAAGCTCGGGGCACCCACCGGCAGCGCCATGAACTCCTGGATGTCCACATTGTTGTCCGCGTGCGCCCCGCCGTTGAGGATGTTCATCATCGGCACGGGGAGCAGCCGCGCGGAGGCTCCGCCCAGATAGCGGTAGAGGGGCATGCGGGAGGCCTGGGCCGCGGCGTCGGCCAGGGCCATGGATACGCCCAGGATGGCGTTCGCGCCCAGGCGGGCCTTGTTCTCAGTCCCATCCAGGTCGCACATCAGCTCGTCGAGCTCGGCTTGCTGGAGCGGATCCATGCCCTGCAGCGCGACCGCCAGTTCGACATTGATGGCGTCCACGGCGCCGAGGACGCCCTTCCCGAGGTAGCGCTTCTTGTCGCCATCTCGGCGCTCGAGGGCTTCGCGGCTCCCCGTGGAGGCACCCGAGGGAACAAGGGCCTGACCGACCGTCCCATCGGAAAGGTGCACTCGAGCCAGCACCGTGGGATTACCCCGGCTGTCGAGCACTTCGAGGGCGGCAATGCGGTCGATGATGATCATGGAGACACCCGGCTCAGAGAGGCGCGCCAGCGCGCCCCTCTGATCTTAGCCAGGTTGGATGAGCCGATTGGCCCTACTTCTTGGCGGCCTTCTTCGGCGCGGCCTTCTTCACGACCTTCTTGGCGGCCGGCTTCTTGGCGGCGGCCTTCTTCGGCGCGGCCTTCTTCACGGCCTTCTTCACGACCTTCTTGGCGGCCGGCTTCTTGGCGGCGGCCTTCTTCGGCGCGGCCTTCTTCACGGTCTTCTTGGCAGCGGCCTTCTTCGGCGCAGCCTTCTTCGCGGCGGCCTTCTTCGGCGCAGCCTTCTTCGCAGCAGCCTTCTTCGGCGCGGCCTTCTTCACGACCTTCTTGGCAGCCGGCTTCTTGGCGGCGGCCTTCTTCGGCGCGGCCTTCTTCACGGCCTTCTTGGCAGCCGGCTTCTTGGCGGCGGCCTTCTTCGGCGCGGCCTTCTTCGCGGCGGGCTTCTTGGCGGCGGCCTTCTTCTTGGGGGCAGCCTTCTTCGCCGGCTTCTTGGCGGCGACGGGTTCGGTGGGGGCGACCAGGTTGGTCAGTTCGGCCATGGGTGGCTCCTTTGCGCCCTTTTGGGCGAGGTTGGAAGGGGTCGTACGGAAAGATGGTTTGTCCTTAGCATCTTTCATGCCAGGTGCGGACACATCTTTCCGCGGGGTGGATGGGCGTTCCTTGGCTGCAGATGCAGCCGTGGGGGCTTGCGCCGCCTCAGCGGCAGAGCCGGTCTTGCCCTTGGGCTTCGCGGCTTTTTTCGGGGGCTCCACGCCAGCCAGGATCTGGGCCAGGCGCTTGCCGGGATAGTAGTCATCGAGAAGGGCATCGCCGATGACCAGGCCATGGACACCCAGGGCCTCCATCTGCTTGATCTGCTCCAACCGGTGGATGCCGCCCTCGACCAGCTTCAGGCAGCTCTTGGGCACCTTCTTGACCAGCGCCACGGCCTGATCCCATGAGGCGGCCCATGTATCGAGGTTCCTCCCCACGGCGCAGATGATGTCGGCGCCCGCTTCCACGGCGCGCTGCAACTCAGCCTCCGAGGTCACCTCGACCACGACATCAAGTCCCTTGCTGGTGGCGAACTTCAGGAGCACCTGGAGGCGCTCATCGCTCAGCAGGGCTGGCATCAGGAAGATGGCGTCCGCGCCGAGGATCTTGCTCTCCTCGACCTGGTACTCCTCGAAGATGAACTCGCGGCGGATCAAGGGCACCTTCACCTGGCCCCGGACTTCGGAGAGGTGCTTGTCCTCGCCGTAGTAGAGGAACTTGTCCGTGGCCACCGACAGGGCCCGGGCTCCGTTTTCGACCAGGCTCTTGGCATGGGTCGAGGCTTTGTACGACTCCCGGACCTGGCCACGGCCGGGATCGCCCCCGGCCACCTCACCTAAGATAGTGATTCCAGGCTGGCTAAGCTCTTCCTTCAACGAATGATGACCCTTGTAGGCATCTTTCACCGCCACAGGGCCCCGCTGCTTCTTGATTTCCACATCCAGGGCCTTGAAGATGGCGACTTTCTTTAGCATTTCCCACGCTCCAAATCTCAGATACCTCGCTGTTGGCCCTATGGGGAAGATGATCGGTCGTTTTTCCTCTGATTCAACATAAAACCAGCGATCTGGATGAGGTCAACAGAGAAAAACGAAAAATCTTCATTTTTTTTGACGCTACCTCCCCCCCAGGTGCCCATTCGTTTCCCACTCGGGTGAACCGCTTTCTCCTCCATCCGATCCACGCGATCACCGCTGGATCCAGCAACGCCGCATCGATGCGCGTGTTCGCGCCGACCCCTGGGAACCCGCACCATCGCGCGCTTCACGGCCTGCGATCCCTTCGGCCACACTCCGTCGCGATCCTGGCCTGGAACCGTCGGAACGCCCTGTGCGCGGGTGGTTCCGCTTCGTGCCGCGGGTCGCAGGCTCCTCCTGTTAGGCTTCAACTCGCGCCATCCATCACCTCTGCGGCGCCGTGAATGCGGCCCGTGGAACCCCGCCGAAACGCCCGAGGCACCCATGACGATCCATGTGCTTGACCATCCCCTCGTCCATCACAAGCTCTCCCTCATCCGTGATCGCAAGACACCCGGCAGCCTCTTCCGTGCGCTGATCGAAGAGGTCGGCCTGATCCTCGCGGTCGAATCGACGCGCGACCTTCCCGTCGAATCCGTGGTCGTGGAAACGCCGCTGGAGCGCACCACCACGCTCCGCCTGAAGTCCCTCGATCTGGTGCTGGTCCCCGTACTGCGTGCTGGGCTCGGCCTGCTGCCCTCCTTCCTGCAGCTGCTCCCGACGGCCAAGGTCGGCCACCTCGGGCTCTACCGCGATCACGATTCCCTGGTGCCCGTACCCTACTACCGGAACTTCCCGCCCATGCTCGAGGCGCGCCCCGTCTTCGTGCTCGACCCCATGCTCGCCACGGGCGGCAGCGCATCGGAAGCGGTCCGACAGCTCAAGAGCGCCGGCGCCGTGAACCTCACCCTCGTCGCACTGCTCGCCGCCCCCGAGGGCCTCGAGCGCCTCCACGCCGACCATCCCGACCTGAAAATCGTCGTGGGCGCCGTCGACCGCCAGCTCAACGACAAGGGCTACATCCTCCCTGGCCTGGGCGACGCGGGCGACCGGCTGTTCGGAACGGCCTAGGCCCATTAGAACCCTCGGTACAGCCCCGGCGGGCGTCGCGATGCCGCGTCACGCACGCCGTGCGCAGTGCCCCCGCTACGCGTCTCCCCGCGCGATCTCGGGAAGGGTGTTAGGCGCTCTTAGCGGGCGCTGGCGCCGTATCCCTTGAGTGCGCGCTGGCCCCGCTCCTGCCCCGCGAGCTCATGCCGGATCGCATCCATCTCCTTGGCCAACCGGTCGACGACTGAAGGCACCCGGTCCCCTAACGCATGGGCGCGCTTGAGGATCTCCGGCCACTCCGGACCGCGCTCGGCGCGGGCCGCGGCTTCCGCGAACCGCTGGTTCCATCCGAGCAGGAAGTCCGGGTCGGGAACCCACGCCGGGTCCGCAAGGATGCCTTCCAGCTCCTCTACCAGCCCGAGCACCAGGGCGTCACTCATCCCGCGAGGGCGCCGGTCAGAAAGGGCGTCTGGGCCTGAGCCGCGCCCACCTTCATCTGATGCAGTTGTTCCCAGGTCTGCTTCAGGTCGCCCATCTGCTCACTGATGCGCTCCAGCCTCTCGGGCTGCCGCTTCATGTTCGCCTGCATCAATTCCCGGCCCCACCATTCATAGGTGCGGAGGAGGTTGGTGGCCAGTTCCCCGCCCTCTTCCCGGTTCAGGCGCAGGGTCAGTTCCTGGAGGATGGCGAAGACCCGGTCCGTGGCCTGTGCCTGGCCCGGACAATCGCGCCGGCCCATGGCCTGCACGGTCTTGAGCAGGTACCGCTGCCCAGCCTCGAGCAGCATGGCGACCAACTGCTCCGGCGAAGCGCCCATGACCTTCTGGGCAAGGTACTGATCAGTGGCGCGGCTATAAGGAGTCATGGGGAATGCCTTCCTTCAGATTCTCATCGGTCCGAGCCCGGACGAACTCAAGTTCAACTCAGCTTGGACAGCGCCGTGGCGGACCCTTGCAACTGCGACACCGCCGACTCCATTCGGGCGAACTGCGCGGTGAGCACGGCCTTCCGGCGATCCATCCGCGACTGCCAGGTGCTGATCTGGGAAGTCAGGGATTGGTTCTGGAGGGTGATCTGCTGCATGTCCTGGGCCAGGCTGCCCGTGACGGCGGCCGTGATGTCGGTGATGGTCTTGCCGGTCACCTGGGCCACACCACCACCGGCCGCATTCGTGAAGATCTGTTTGACGGCGGCCGGATCCGTGTCCAGGGCCTTCTGGAAAGCCGTGACATCGAGAGAGAGGGTTCCGTCGGCCCCGGTCTTGAGGCCCACGGCCGAAGGTGCCGTGAGCGTCGCGCCACCGGGCAGCCCCGTGGCGACCCCCGTGAGGGCGGCCCGCACCTGCTGCATGATGGCGCGGGTCTGTCCGTCCCCGGTCAGCACACCCGCGGTCTTGTTGCCGGAGCTGTCCTTGGTCACGGCCGTGGCCGCCTTGTAGGCCTGGAGCAGGGTGTTGTACTTGCTCACCACATCCTGCATGGCCGTCGTGATGGCGGACTTGTCCTGACTCACCGTCAGGGTGGTGCTGCCCGTCTGGCCACCTTGCTTGAGGGTGAAGGTCATCCCATCCACCGCATCGGTCACCACATTCGATTTCCGGGTGAGCGAAACGCCGTTCAAGGTGAAGAGGGCGTCCACCGCTGCGGGCGACTGCAGCCCACCCGCCAGCGTCACAGGGTCGGCGGAGGCGGTGATGCCGATGGTGTTCGTGGAGCCCCCGGCCGTCAGGTCCGCCAGGGTGATCACCCCCTGCGTGGAGCCCGTCCCGGTGTCCTGGGCCGTCAGCACCAGCTGATAGGGCGTGGAGCCCGATCCCGTGTTGACCACCGAGGCGGTCACGCCCGCGCCGGAGGCGTTGATGGCATCCCGCAGGGCGTTGAGGTTGTTCTGAGCCGGATCGGTGAGCGAGAAGGTATGAACCACGCCATCCGTCCCCCGGATGCCGAAGCTCTCGGTGCTCCCCGGGGCGAAGATCGCAGTGGTCTGGGGGTTGGCGACCGCCATCGTGTTGGTGGGGCCCCCGAGATCCGGGCCCTGGGCCGGCGAGATCCGGGCCCTGGTGGCAACCTGGGTGACCCGGAGGTCATAACTGCCTACGGCGGCCCCCGAAGCGGTCGCCGAAACATAAGTGCCGTTGGGATCCGAACTCGCGACGCTCCGGGCGTCGAAACTCGTCGCGCTGAGGGCCGCCAGGCTGGAACCCAGGGCCGCCAGGTTGCTGCTCATGGTGGTCAGCGCAGTCGTGCGCTTGGTGTTGGCCGCCTGCCGGGCCTGCAAGCGCTGCAGTGGAAGGCTTTCCTGCTGGAGGATGGCTGTCACCAGCTGATCCGTCTGGACGCCCGAGAAGATGCCCGAAAAGCTGACCGACGACGATGCCATGGAATACCTCCCTCCCAGCCGGGCTCAGCCCTTCTGGTCCACCAGGATGCCAGCGGCGGTCTTGGCGTCGGCCATCTCACGCAATTTCCTCGCCGCCCCCAGAACCTCCTCGGAGGGAATCTGAAGGATGACCTCTCCGGTGGAGTGGTCGACGACCTTGAAATACATTTTTCCCGTGCCCTTGTCCACCAGGAACCGGAGTTCCGACGAGGACTGCTGCACATGCGCCTGCAGGGCCTCCACGGCCCGATCAAGCGTCATCGCGGGTGCACCTGGATTCCCCGTTCCCGGCTGTGCGGGCCGGGGTTCGTCAACTTGGGCGGGTCGGTCTGAGACCGGCTGGGCCTTCGGAGCGTTGAAGAAAACCGCCTGAACGCCGGCCGCCAAGCTGCCTGTGGGGGTGATGAGATCGGCCATTTCAGCCTCCTCAGCCGACATTCGGGAGGGCAGGTTTGACCTGCCCCCCCGAGTGATCAGCCATCCCTACTAGCGAAGGAGTGCGAGGACGGACTGGCCGGCCGAATTGGCCTGGCTCAGGGCGCTGATACCCGCCTGGTTCAGGATCTGGAACTTGGACATCTTCACCACTTCGGCGCCGATATCCGCACCCATGATCTGGTCGTACTGGGCGGTCTTGTTCTCGGAGATCGTCGCGAGCGAGTTGCCGTAGCTCTGCAGCTGCGTCATGACGGCGCCGTAGTTGCCGCGCTCCTTGGCGATGTCCGCCAGGACGGTGGCAGCATTGCCGCTGGCCGCGGAGGCGGCGAGAGCGGTGACGGCCGTCTTGGTGGCGGTGACCGAACCGTAGACGCCGGCATCAGCGGTGATGGTCGCGCGCTGGCCATCGAACTTCGTGATGGCATCGCCGATGGTCTTGTACTCGGCGTCGATGGCGGTCTTGCCGGCGGTGTCGGCACCCTTGTAGGCCGATTCCAGCTCGGCGGCGCGGGTGGCGAGGGCCGTGGCCTCTTCCATGTAGGAGTCCGCGGTCTGGACCTGGAAGTAGCCGTCCATGGCGTTCCGGGAGGCCTGGGTGGCGACCCGGGCGTCAGCGCCCAGGGTGTTGGCGATGGACAGGCCGGCGGCGTCGTCGTTCGCGCGATTGATGCGCTTGCCGGTGCTGAGGCGCTCCACGGTCTTCTGGAGGTTGAGGCTGGTGACGCCGATCTGACGGGCAGCGCCCAGGGCGGCAACATTATTGAGAACTGACATAGCATCCTCCGTGATGCAAACGGCGGCATCCGTGCCACCAAGTTGTGTGGGGGAAACCCCCGACTTTCTCCCTTTCGGGCCGGGGTCGAAAAACCTTTAACTTTTTTTGAAGGGCTCGTGGGACGGCTTCCATCACTATTGCCGCCGGGGGCCAGCCGGGCTCCAATGGGGCATGTCCACGCTGTCCCTGGCCATGATCGTCAAGAATGAGGAGGCCAACCTCCTCCACTGCCTGGGCTCGGTCGAGGGCCTGGTCGATGAGATCGTGATCCTGGACACGGGGTCGACGGACCGCACCCTCGAGATCGCCTCATCCTTTGGCGCCAAAATCGGCCACTTCCAATGGTGCAACGACTTTGCCGCCGCGAGAAACGCCGCCCTCGGCCTCTGCACTCAGGAATGGGTGCTGGTGCTGGATGCCGACGAGGCCGTGGACCGGGCGGACCACGCGGTGATCCGGGACGCCCTCCAGCCCGGGGGTGCCCCGGCGTTCTGCCTGCCCGTCCGAAGCTATGTGCCCACGGGAGATGTACTCTGCTTCGACCAAGTGCCCAGCCGGAATACATCTTCGTACACAGAGGGCTCCTCCTGTTCCTACTTCGTGGATGTCCCCCTGCTGCGCCTCTGCCGAAACTTCCCGGACTTGGCCTTTCGAGGGGCCATCCACGAGATCCTGGATGGGTATTTCCAGGCGAAGGGGCTCCCCGTGGGGACCTGCCCCGCTGTCATCCATCATTATGGGAAGCTCGCCACGGACTACGACCAGTCCAAGCAGCCCCTGTACCTGGCCATCGCCGAGAAGGAAGCCGCGCGGACGCCGGGCAATGCCCACGCGCAATTTCTGCTGCTCATGCAAGCCAAGATGCTGGAGGACTGGAAGCTGGTCCTCAAGGCCTTCAAGGCCTTCCAAAAGCTGGAGAAACACCCTCCCGCCTTTGTGTTGATCGCCGCCGCGGAAGCCCGGCTGAACCTGGGGAATCCCGCCGAAGCCCTGCCCCTCCTGGAGCGTGTGCTGCGCTCCGAGCCCCGCAACACGCTGGCGCGCCATGTCCAGGCGCTGGCCCTCGCGGCGGTTCAGCGCCCCAGGGAGGCCGTGGAGGCCTTGAAGAAAGCCATCGCTTCCAACCCCGGCTTCGCCCCATCTGTGCACTTGCTCTCCAGCCTCGAACACCAGGCGGGCTGGCCTGACAGGGCCCGGGCGACCCTGAGGGAGGGCCTCGGCCACAGCCCCGCAAACGAGCGCCTGTACCGGGCCCTGATCAAGCTGGATCTGGACACCCAACAGAACGAGCTGGCCTCCAGGGACGCCCAGGAGGCGCTCCAGGCCTGTCCCAACGGGGGCGAAGGCATCTGGCACTGGCTGGCGGCGGTGGGGATGCTGGCCCAGGGCCAGTCCGGGCCCGCCCTGGCCTTCCTGGAGCAGGGTTTGCGGCTTGTTCCGGACCATGCGGGGCTCCTGCGCCTCCGAAACGATCTAACCCGCCGGCCATGAATCAAGCTGCGCGTGCCCCCCATCCGATGGTCCGGCCTGGGTCCACCTTCCCCACCCATTAGGTTCCTCATGTCCAAGCCCCGCCATTCCGCCAGCCTCCGCGCAGACGCCTCCCGCCGCGAGGGAAGGGTGGCGCCGCCGGCCCTCCGCCAACTGCTGGTCGATGTGACCAACTTGGCCCTCTACGACCGGAAAACGGGCATCCAACGGGTCGTGCGGAATGTCATGCGCGAGCTACTGGCGCACCCCCCGGCCGGATTCCAGGTCGAGCCCGTCTACGCCCACCCCGAGCGGCCCGGGTTCCTCTATGCGCGCCAGTTCCTGCATCGCCTCGGCCAGGGGCCCGATGTCCAGGACGAACCCATGTCCGCCGCGCGCGGGGATGTCTTCCTCGGGCTCGACCTCAACCACGAGGCGGTCCTGATCCAGCCTGAAACCTTCCAGGCCCTTCGACGGGCCGGGGTCCGGGTCTGTTCTCTCGTCTACGACCTGCTCCCCATCCTTCTCCCCCACGCCTTCCCGGGCCAGGGTTCGGCCCTCCTCCATGCCCCCTGGCTTTCGAGGCTGGCCGAGATGGACGGGCTCATCTGCATTTCCAAAGCCGTGGCAGATGAAACGCTGGCCTGGCTCGAGGTCCAGGGCCCCCGGCGGAAGACCCCCCTTCCCGTGGGGTGGTTCCACCTGGGGGCGGACCTGGGGGCCTTCCTGCCTACCCGCGGGGTCCCTCCAGAGGCCGAGGGACTGCTCATGGAGCTCCGGAAGCGCCCCACCTTCCTGATGGTGGCCACGCTGGAACCACGCAAGGGACACCGGCAGGTGCTGGAGGCCTTTGACCGGCTCTGGGCCCGAGGGGTGGACGCGAACCTCCTGTTTGTGGGAGGCGAGGGCTGGTCCGTGGAGAAGCTGGTCCACCGCATCCGCCATCATCACCCGGAGCGGAATCAGCGCCTGTTCTGGATCGAAGGTGCCAGTGACGAATACCTCGAACAGCTCTACGACGCCTCCAGCTGCCTCATCGCGGCCAGCGAAGGCGAAGGGTTCGGCCTCCCCCTGATCGAGGCCGCCGAGCACGGCCTCCCCATCCTGGCTCGGGACATTCCCGTGTTCCGTGAGGTCGCAGGAGACGGCGCCTTCTACTTCGCGGGACCGGATCCCGAGGTCCTGGCCGATCGCGTAGCGGAATGGCTGGCGCGCGCCGCGGAAAACCGCGCACCCGATTCACGCGGGATCCGGCGCCTGACCTGGGAAGAAAGCACCCGCGACCTGATGGCCGTGCTCTTGGGAGGCCGGTGGTACCGGCACTGGGTCGCGACGGGCCGGCGGCCCCAGGGGTCCGTCCACGCCCATCCCAGGGTCGAGGCCAGCTCCTGGGAGCGCACCATCGGCGTGGATGGACGCACACTCTCCAACCTGGGCTCCACCCAGCAGGGCATCGGCCACTACACCGTCCACCACCTCCAGGCACTCGCCGCCCTCACACCCCGCTGGCGCTACCGGCTCTTTCTGGACACGCCGGAGCTTTCGAATTGGGCGCTGGACCGCCTCCGCTCCCTTCCCAACATCGAGTTCTCGTCCTTCGGAGCCTTCCGGGCGGAGGACCACGACCTCGTCCATGTACCCGATCTCCTCTTCGTGCCCAACCCCATCCTGGTGGGCCCCGCTTTCCCGGCGGGAACGCCCCTCACCGTCACCTTCTATGACCTGATCCCCCTCCTCCTCCGGGAGCGCTACCTGGATCGCTGGCCCCAGGATCTCCAGGATGAATATGCAGAGCGTCTCGACGCGCTGAAACAGAGCCGCGCGCAGGTCCTCACCTGTTCCGAACACACCCGTCAGGATCTCATTGCCCACCTGAGTCTGCCGGAGACCCGTCTGGACTCCATCCTGGCGGGCCTCAATAAACACCCAGGGGCCCCGGCCTCCCCTGAAACCATCCAAAGGGTCCGGTCGGAGTGGGGGCTCGAGGATCCCTTCTTCCTCGTGGTGGGGGCCCTGGATGACCACAAGCGCTTCGACCTCAGCCTCCAGGCCTTTGCGGAGGTCCGCCGATCCCAGGTGGTACAGCTGGTCGTGGTGGGAAGCCTCGATAGCCCCGCCGCCCGGGCCTGGCGGGATCGACTTCGCACACAGGGCGTTCAGAGCGTGGTCTTCACGGGCTTCCTGCCCAGGCCCGAATTGGAATGCCTTTATCGTTCGGCGACGGCCCTGTTGTTCCCCTCGGACTATGAAGGGTTCGGGCTCCCTGTGCTGGAGGCCATGGCCTGCGGGTGCCCCGTCATCACCACCACCTCGAGTTCACTGCCCGAGGTGGCCGGCGATGCCGCGCTGATGATCCCCCCTGGCGATGCGGCGGCCCTGGCCAAGGGCATGCTCGCACTGCTCGGGGACGAGTCCCTGCGGCAGGGTCTGAAGGCCCGGGGAGTGGCCCAGGCCGGCCGGTTCAGCTGGGAATCCGTGGCCAGGGAGACCTTGAGGGTCTGGAAGGGCCTCTGGGAATCGGTCCCATCCACGAATCGCGAGGGCCTCGCCGCGGGAGGCGCATCACCCTCCGTGGTGTGGGAAGGATCCCAGTTCGTGTGGCACAGTCTGGCGCATGTGAACCGTCAGATCAGCCTCGGCCTGCTGCGCGAGGAGACCCTGGATCTGTGTCTGATTCCCTATGAAGCCGATCAGTTCCGTCCCGAGGACCACCCCGCCTTTCTGCCCTTGGCCGCACGCGTGAATCGCCCGCCGGCGGGTCCAGTGGGCGTCCATGTCCGCCATCAGTGGCCGCCCCGCTTCTCCCCGCCGCGGTCGGGTTGCTGGGTCATGATCCAGCCCTGGGAGTTCGGCGGCCTCCCCCAGGCCTGGGTCCGCCCCATGGTGGCGTCCGTGGACGAAATCTGGGTCTACACCTCCTGGTTGCGCGATCGCTATCTCGAAAGCGGTGTGCCGGAAGACAAGGTGGTGGTCATCTCCCTGGGTGTGGACACCACCCGGTTCTGCCCCGAAGGCCCCAGATTCGCCCTGAAGACGCGAAAGCCCTTCCGCTTCTTGTATGTGGGCGGCGCCATCTACCGCAAGGGCTTCGATGTGCTCCTCCGGGCCTACCGCCGGGCCTTCACTGCGGCCGATGATGTCTGCCTGGTCATCAAGGCTCAGGGCGGAGGCGTCTACAGTGGCTCAGAACTCCAGGCCCAGCTGGAGTCCCTCCGGACCGACCCCCTGGCTCCGGAGGTGGAGTTCCTCCAGCAGGACCTCTCGGAGGCGGACTTGTCGGCCCTCTACCGAAGCTGCCACGCCTTCGTGATGCCCTACCGGGGCGAGGGCTTCGGGCTGCCCATCGCCGAGGCCATGGCCAGCGGCCTTCCCGTGATCGTGACAGGCCGAGGGGCGGCCATGGATTTCACCCAGGGCGACTGGGCGTACCGGATTCCCAGCCAGCCCCTCGCCATCCCCCGCGTGGATGACCTCCTGCCCGGTCCCGCCGGCTTCTGGTTGGAAGAGCCCGACGAGGCCTTTCTCGCCGAATGCCTGTCCGGCGTGGCCCTCCATCCTGAGGAAGCCCGGGCCAAGGGAGCCCTGGCCCGGGCCTACGCAGAGACGAACCTCAGCTGGGAAGGGCCCGTCAAAAGGGTCGCCGAGCGGGTCCGCATCCTCGCCACACGCCAGCCGCTGCGCTTCCGAGCCGAGGCGTCACCGCCTCCTACCCCCGTGGCCACGGCGCTCCTCTTTACCCCCGACTGGACCCAGTCCGGCTGGGTGGAAGTGGTGGTGAGTTACCTGATGGCCTTCACTCCGGGCGATCCCGTGGCCCTCGTCCTGCTCCCACCGGCGGAGGGGCCGGGCCTCAGCGTGGCCGAAGCGGAACAAAGGGTGGTCGCGGTAGCCCAGAAGATGGGCCGCGCGGACTTCCCCGACATCTTCATCCTCGGCCCCGGCGATGACCTGGCGGGAACCCTGAAGCCCTACCTCATCCGCGAATCGATCCCCCCCGGCCGCGGAGCCACCGCCGGACTCTGCAGCCTGGCGGGGCTCAAGTTCTCACAGGCCCGTCGATCCCTCGCCCAGGGCTGATCCAATCTGGCCCATGGAGGCCGTCAGCCCTTCTCCCGCCCCAGCATGGCCTTCAGCTTGCCCATGAGGCCGTGGCCTTCACGAGCGGACGGGCCGGAACCATCGTCGCCACCGTAGTCCGAGGGCACGGCCACGGAGGGATCCAACTCCAGGGCGCGCCGGAAGCAGCCCTGGGCGTTGGCCTGGAAGCCCTTGCGGTGGTAGAGCTCGCCCATGAGGGCCCAGGGCTCGGCCGCGCGGGGGTTGATGCGGGAGGCCACCTGCAGGGCCTCGACCGCGCGGGTGGACCAGGCGGGATTGCCGATCCGCAGCCGTCCCAGCAGGAGCCAGGCCTCGTAGGCCGAACCCGAATCCCCATCCAGCTTGATGGACTGCTCCAGGGCGCGGATCGCCTCGCTGGTCCGGGCCTGCATCATGTAGGACTTCGCCTTGATCACCAGCCGGTGGGCCCGCTCGGCGGGCGACAGGGCCTCCTCCTCCGCGGCGGAGGGGAGCAGCGGCAGGCTCAGCGCCGGCTCTGCGAAGGTCAGGTCCAGGGCCTCCGGCAAGGGGGGAAGCGAAGAAGGCGTCGGGGGCGGGAGGGGCATGGGGTCGGCGTGGGGCTCGAACACCAGGTCGTCCTGCTCCAGCAGGATGGGCTCAACCTCGGGCTCGATCAGCGTCGGCGGTGGGATCGGCGGCGGCTCCTCTTTGGGCACGAGCGGCAGGTCGCCCTTCACGAGGGTGAGTCCCCCCAGGGCCCAAAGCGTGGCCACCAGACGGGCGGCCTCGTCCGCGGGCAGGCTCGAGAGGGAACCGATGGTTTCGTAGCCCAGGGCCTCATGGCCCAGCAGGGACAGCGCGTAGGCGAGGGTGGGCGTCAGGGGCAGATCGCTCAGGGCCTCCAGCAGATCCGGCCGCGCCTCCCAGCGCCAATCCGGTTCGCTGCGGAACATCTCCACCAGCTCACGGTCGATCTTGGCGTTCTGGAAGGTGTCCCACACGAGCCGCCGATGGTCCGGCCGGAACTGGAACTCGCCGGTGAGGCTCTCGTCGAGCGCCCCGGGGTTCCAAGTCATCTTCAGGATCGGATGCTCCATGGCGTGGAGCAGCACCGAACCCATCAGCTCATGCAGGCGATTGTCCCGCTCGGCGACCGTCAGAAGGCCCCACTGCACCACGCGGTCGCCCATGCGGGAGCCTTCGCCATCGGCCAGCAGCTCCTTGAGCGATGCCATGTCCAGCACGCCCCGCCGAATGAGGAAATTGCCGAACTGCTCGCCCACCGCATCGCTGCGGAGGTTCACCAGGTCGCCCCCTGCCCAGTACAGCCGGCGCGTGCCATCGTTCTGCTCGAGTACAAGCTCCCCTTCGGCCCGCTGCTGATGCAGGGACCCCATGAGGGCCGGCAGAAAATGGCGGAGACGGACTTCGGGCACCGGGGCTCCGGGTGGATTGCATCCAAGTTTGCATGTTCCGCGCCAGGATGCCAGTCGGAAACAGGCCGGGGGATGCCGAAATATCCCAAGTCCCTTGGCCCGGATCAGGAGTGGACCTATGCTGTCCCTCCAACCACTCCATGCCCAGGGGTCTCCTCTCATGTTCGAGAAGCTTGGCAAATTCGAGATCAAGCGCGTGCTGGGCAATGGCGCCATGGGCGAGGTCTACCTCGGCGTGGATCCCTCCATCGGCCGCGAGGTGGCCATCAAGACCATCCTGCCCGCGGCGGCGCAGGGCGGGGAGGCCAAGGAGCGCTTCGCCCGGGAGGCCCGGGCCGCTGGCGTGCTCAACCACCCGAACCTGGTGACGATCTACGAATTCGGCGAGGACCAGGGCGTGCTCTACATCGCCATGGAATTCGTGAAGGGGCACGACCTGGACGAGCTGCTCCAGGAGCAGTCCCTCACGCGCTCCGAGGCCCTCGAGGTGCTGGCCCAGGTCTGCGACGGCCTCGGTTTCGCCCACCGCCAGCATATCGTCCACCGCGACATCAAGCCCACCAATGTGCGCGTGCAGCAGGACGGGCGGCGGCTCCACGCCAAGGTCATGGATTTCGGCGTGGCCAAGATCAGCAACTCGGACATGACGGCCACGGGCATGGTCATGGGCACGGTGAGCTACATGGCGCCGGAGTATATCCGCACCGGCAAGCCCGATCCCCGCAGTGACCTCTTCGCCGTGGGCGTGATGCTCTACGAGTGCCTGAGCGGCCGCAAGCCCTTCGCCGGCGACACCACCCCCACCGTGCTGTACAAGATCGTGAACGAGGAGCCCGAGCCCATCGAGGTCGAGAAGCTCCGCGGCCTCAGCCCCGCCATCCGCTCGGTGCTGGACCGCTCCCTCGCCAAGAACCCCGATGAGCGGTTCCAGACGGCCGAGGACCTGGCCAAGGCCCTGCGCTCGGCCAAGGATCCCTCCTGGCAGGGCCAGGTGGAGGAGGCCACTTCGCTCCTCCAGACTTCCGCCCCCACAGCTCCGGCCCGAGCCGCGGCGACCTCCCCGACCTCGGCCCCCACCGTCCAGGCACCGGTGACCCTGACCACGCCCGCGCCGGCCTCGGTCCCGCCGACCTCTGCGCCGACGGCGCCTCCCCCCGCTGCCAGCAGCAGGCGGGGCCTCTGGATCGGCCTCGCGGCCCTCGTCCTGGCCGGCGTCGGCGGCGCGGGTTGGTGGGCGCTGCGAAGCGGCCACCCCGAGGCCTCGGCCCCGGAGGTAGTTCTGCCTTCCGCCGCCCCTGCCGATCCGAAGGCGGATCCGGCCACCCGCGCGGCGACCTCCGGACCAGGCGCCAAGGCCGCCCCTGCGCTCCAGACCAAGCCTGGTTCCGAGGCCGGCCCCGGGGGCGGTCCCGGGATCGGCGAGCCCCCCGGTCCCGCCGCCAAATCCGCCGAACCCCGCGTGGCGGAGCGCAAGGCGGAGGAACCCCGGGTCATCGACCAACCCGAGCGCTACCAGCCCGAGAAGCTCGACAAGCTGGAGACCCATGAGCGCATGAACCTCGGGCATGTGTCCCTCAGCGAGGCCATCCAACTGGCCGACAGCCAGCCCGACAAGGCCGTCCACGGCTTCCGGCAGGCCCTCAAGGCGGATCCCTATAATGCCAATGCCCGTGCGTGGCTGGCTGCGGTGCTGTGGGAACAGGGCCGCACGGCCGAGTTCGTCCAGGAAGTCCGCGAAGCCCGGCAGCAGGGCCTCGTGGGCCAGATGACCCGCAACATCCGGTTCAGGACCGCGTTCAACAAGGCCCGGCTCAACCGGAAGCTCCCCCCGGAGCTGGCGAATTGACCACGGCCCGACGCCCCGACAGCCTGAGCGATCTGGAGGCCCGGTTGGGCCACCCCTTCGCGGACCGCGCCCTGCTCCAGGAGGCGCTGACCCACATTTCCGCCTCCAAGGGCCGGGACAACCAGCGGCTGGAGTTCCTGGGGGACGCCCTCCTCAATTTCGCCGTGGCGTTCCTGCTGCACCGGGAGCGCCCGGACTGGCAGGAAGGCCCCATGAGCAAGTTCCGTGGCGTCCTCGTGCGCACGGACTCGCTGCACGAGTGGGCCCTCGACCTGGGCCTGGACCGCGCCCTCACCGCCACCCACCCGCGCAAGGCCCCGCCCATGGGCCCCAAGCCCCTGGCCGACGCCCTGGAAGCCATTCTCGCGGCCCTGTTCCTGGATGCCCAGGCCTCGGGCCAGGACGGTACGGCCGTCGTCCTGGCCCTGGTGGAGGCGCGGTTCCTTGAGCCCATCCGGTCCGCCGCCCCCGAGGCCTGGGCCCGGCTGGACCCCAAGACCACCCTGCAGGAGACGGCCGCCCGCCTGGGCCGTCCGGCGCCCGTCTACACCCAGGTGTCCCAGTCGGGCCCAGGCCACGCGCCGCGCTTCACGGTGCGCGCCGAGGTAGGCGCCCTCCAGGCCGAGGCCTGCGGCCCCTCCCGCAAGCGGGCCGAAGGGGATGCCGCCCGGCGGCTCCTGGATCTGCTCACGGGATCCACATAGGCCCAAGCCTTGCGTTACACTCCCCTCTGCCGGTCTACCGGGGTGTACGCTTGAAGATCTACCCGACTTTGAACCTCCAGCACGGCCGTGTGGTCCCCACCACGGGGGACGGAGATCCGTGCGCCGAGGCGCCCCTGGAGCTCGCAGCCCGGCTCCTCGACGAGGGCACCACCCGCATGGCCCTCGTGGATGTGGACGCGGCCATGGGCAAGGGCAACAACCGCGACCTCATCGCCCAGATCCTCCAGCGCTGCCACGCCCGGGACCGCAAGGTCTGCATCCAGGTGGCCGGTGGCATCCGCAGCTCCGACCAGGCCCAGTTCTTCATCGACCAGGGCGCGGCCTGGCTGGTGGCCGGCACCATCCTCCACAAGTCCCCCATGGTGGCTGAGCAGCTGATGGCGCGGTTCCAACCCTTCCTCACCGCGGCCATCGACGCCCGGGGCGGCAAGGTCCACCGCTCGGGTTGGGTGGATGCTTCGACCCTCAGTGCCCAGGACCTGGCTCTCCGGGCCAAGGCCTACGGCTTCCGACGGCTGCTGTTCGTGGACATTCCCGAGGATCCCGGCTCGGATCCCGATTTCGAGACGGCGCAGCTGCTGGCCTCCTCGACGGGCCTGCCCGTGGTCATGGGCGGCAGCATCACCTCCCCGCGCCACCTCGCCGCGGTCCATGCCCACCAGGGGCTCAAGGGCGCTCTGGTGGACGCCCTGCTCTTCCGGGAAGATCCGGAACTCCTGGCCCTCCTCCAAGCCGCCTGCGCCTGAACGGAGGGATCGTGTCGGAAGCGGAAGGCGCGTTCCTCGCCAGCCTCGCAGAATCCGAACGGATCCACTTCCGCCATCTGGCCCTGGTGCGGCCCCAGCTGCCCACGGACAGCCAGGTGCACATGCTGGAGGGGCTCGCCCGCTCTCTGGCCTCGCCGCGCCTGCTGACCCTCATGGCCCGCACACCCCACTGGCTGGCCCACTGGCCCATCCTCCTGGGCCTGGCCGAGAATGAGGCCACCCCCGAAGCCATCCGCCGCGACCTGGAGATGGTGGTTTCCCTTTTCGACCAGATGCGCGAGATGGACCAGGCCCCCGCCGCCGAGAAAGATGAGCGCTCGGAGGCCGTGAAGACGCTCTACTCGCAGCTGAGCCCCCCCCTCAAGCCCGTGGCCAAGCTCCTGGCCAAACAGCTGGCCAAGACCGTCTCCGCCACCGGGAACACCCAGGAGCTGCCTCCCCTTCCCCCGGAACACCCGGACTGGGATGCCCTCACGGCCCCGCCCGCCGCCCTGCCCCCCCAGGCGTCAGGCCGTGGCCTGCACAAGGAGGACCGCCTGGCCCGGGCCAAGCAGACAGCCCAGCCGGACGAGCTGCTGGGCTTCCTCGTGGATCCCGATGCCGACCTGCGCCTGGCGGCCCTCCAGAATCCGCTGGTCTCCGAGGATCTGGTGTGCCGGGCCCTGGCCCAGAGCGCCGATCCCGGGTTCTTCGAGGAGGTCTACGCCGAGGCCCGTTGGTATTTCCGGGAACCCGTGCGGGACAGCCTGCAGGAGGCCCCGGGCTGCCCGCCGGAGCTCTCCCGGCGCCTGGCCCTCTCGGGACACCTGGTGGCGGCCCTGGAGCACGGGGCCCGCAACCGGGCCGCCCTCCGCCGCATCGTGAGCTACTTCACCCAGCTGGAGGAGAGTGAGTACCAGTTCATCACCTATTGGGCCAAGCGGCAGTCGCCCCAGCTGCTCCGGGTGGTGAAGTATTTCTACGACCGCCTGCAGCGCCAGCAGTCCGGGCTCTCCTCGGCCCTGCCGGAGCGCGGCGAGGAGGGCCGCTGGGCCACCATGGAGGAGCGGGTCTTCCTGGCCACCCAGGCCACCCAGGAGGACCAGATCAGCCAGATCCTCAAGGATCCGGATCCCCAGGTGTTCCGCCTGGCCCTGGAAAACCCGGCCCTCACGCCCCGCCTGCTGGCCTCCACCCTGCCCGCGTTCGACCAGGCCCGGGCTGAGCTCGTGGCCGCGCACCCGGCCTGGTCCGAGGAGCCGCTGGTGGCCGAGGCCCTGATCCACCAGCCCCACCTGACGGAAGCCACGGCCCTGCGGCTGCTGGCGCATCTCCCCGGGCTGAAGCCCGCCCTCGAGATCCTGCGCGACCCGCGGCTCCTTCATCTCGAAGTCAAGCGGCGGGCCCTGGAATCCCTGCGGAACCTCTACCTTTCCCTCGACATCCCCGACCGCATCGCGGCGCTTCGCACCTCCGGCGGCGAACTCATGCGCCATCTGCCCCAGGAGGTGCTCCAGGACGAGGAGACGCTCCGCCGGATGGTGTCCGACCGCCAGCTCGACCCGGGCGTCCTCCTCCGGCTCGCCCGCAACAAGCTGACCCCGCGCGCCGTGCTGGAGCAGATCGCGGGCCATCCCGTGCTCATGGCCCACGCCGCCATCATGTCGGAGCTGCTGCTCAACCCGAAGACCCCCCGGGAGGCCTCCGTCCGCATCTGGGGTCTCCTCTCCGAGGCGGAACAGCAGCAGCTGCTCCGCAGCCCCCATCTTCCCGCCGCCCTTCGGACCCTCGGGTAAACGCTCCCAGTGCGATCCCGTAGCCCAAGTCCAGGAGCCCCCATGCGACGCCCCGCCGCTTTTCTGATCCCCGCCGCGGTGGCTCTGATCTGCCTTCCCTTCGCCACCTCCTGCCGGCCCAAGCCCCGGGTCCCGGGCTGGGTGCAGGCCGCGCCGGCCGACAGCCTCGCGGCCTTCTCCGGCGAGGCGGGCTGGGTGCTGACCCACAAGGATGTCCAGTCCCTGATCTCCCGGGATCCCATGGTGGAGCGGGCCCTGGACCTCTTCCTCCAGAAGGCCCGAATCAATCCCCGCAACGAAACCGGGCGGGTGACCTTCCATGTCATCGGCATGCCGCAAAAGGGCGAGGACAACCTCCAGAAGGGCCTGGAGCATGTCCTCATCCAGCTCAACCAGTTCAAGGACCCCACCGCCCTGGTCTCGGCCCTGGCCGAGTCCTTCCCTCAGGAGGGTAGCCTGCGCCTGCAGGGCCGGGACTGGCCCCTCCATGTGATCCTCGACATCGAGGCCCAGGGGACGAAGGCCCACATCCGCGCCGCCAGCGACGAGCAGGGCCAGGTCTGGATCGGCTCCCTCGAGGCCCTCAACCGCATGGCCACGCGCGGCAGCCTGGCCGCCCAGCCCGATGCGGCCCTCGCCGCCGAGTGGATCAGCGCCCGCGCACCCTTCCAGGGCTACCTCCAGCCGGAGACGCTGCTGGGCGGGTTGCGCCAGAACCTGGAAAGCACCTTCATCAAGGATCTGCCCCAGGGTGTCAACGCCCTCTTCTGGAGCATCACGCCAGCCACCGAGAAGGACCAGCCCATCCGCTTCGAGCTGGCCCTGGCCGGCACCCCCGAGGGCATCAACCAGGTCACGCCCTGGCTCCAGCGCCTGGTCGCCGCCGCCAATGCGGTCCAGGCCACGCCGGGCTCCACTCCCGAGCTTCTCCAGGAGAAGCGCCGGGTGGGCCTGCGCTGCACCCTTACGCCCGACCAGCTCAAGCTGGTGATGGAAAAGCTCGGCCAGCCCGGCTTCTCCTTCCGCCTCCCGACCGGAGGCCCCAAGGCATGAGCGTGGCGGCATGAGCGCGGTCCTGCCCCTGTCTCCGGGTCCCGGCGGCGAACCCGCCGGGCCGGAGGCGGAGTCCCCCGAATACTGGATGGCCCAGCTCAAGGCCGGACGCGAGGAGGCCCTGGCCCACCTCATGGCCCGCTTCGAGCGGCCGCTCTGCGCCTTTCTGCACCGCCGCCTCCAGGGGGAGGCCGGGGTCGTCCAGGAGTTGGCCCAGGAGGTTTTCCTCAAATGCCTCCAGCATTGCCAACGGTTTGAGGACGGTCGTCCGGTGGCCGCCTGGCTTTTTACGCTGGCGGCTAATGCGGCGACGGACCATCTGCGTAGACGAGGGCGAGAGGTATCCCCTCCCGAGACCTTTGACGCACCGGACCCCCACCAGGCTTCACCCTGGGAATCCGTGGACCAAAGCCGACGGCTCCAGGCCCTTCGCGGGGCTCTGGACGGACTCACCCCCCGCCAGCGGGCCATGGTTCTCGCCTACTACGTGCATGAACATCCGGTGAAGCGGATCGCCCTGGATCTGGGCTGCGCCGAAGGCACCGTCAAAGCCACGCTCTTCCAAAGCCTCCAGAAGCTCCGCAAGACCCTCGGACCCCAGCCATGACCCCCGCCCCCGACCCCAACCGCCCCGACCCCCGCCTCCAAGACGAGGCCCGGTGCTTCGAGATCCTCGACCAGCCCGAGCTCTGGCCCGAGGACCCCGCGCGGCAGGCCGAGCTGGCGGACCTGCTGGAACTCCACCTGGCCCTCCGGAGCCACGGACCCGCCCTGGCGGCGGACCTGGCCCCCGCTCCGCGCACCCGCTGGACCGGCTCCTGGACCCTGGCCGCCGCCGCCGTCCTTCTGGTGGCCCTGATCCCCGCCGTCGCCACCCTCCAGCGCACCCGGAGCCTGCAGGCTTTGGCCCGCGACACGGCGCGCCTCGAGCAGTTGGCCCAGAAGCGCACCCAGGATCGTGCCTGGATCGCTTTCTTCCAACAGAGCACCACCCTGCTCCAGGACTTTGAGCAGAATCCAACCCTGTGCAAGAAGGGCGAGGAAGACCGTCGCCAGGAGCGCGAGATGGCCGTGGCCCTCCTGGAAGCCAGCCATCAGCTCGCCGCCCAGGGCGCCCCCCTCAAGGAAGCCGAGGCCATCCGCGCCACCCTGCACACCTGGCTCTCCGAAGTGGCCTTCGAGGACAACTGCCTCAGCGTCGAGCGCGCCAAAGAACTCCGGCAGTGGGCGGCCGCCCACAACCTGGAGACCCAGGCCGAACGCATGGAACGCCGCCTGAGGGGAGAGGACGCATGACCCTGTCCCTCCTGTTGGCCCTGCCGGCCCTGGTGGCTCCGGCGGCGCCGGAACCCCTCGCCATGGTGGCGATGGAGAGCCCCGCCGAGGCCCTCTTCCGCGCGGGCCGGGACCTCCGTTACGCCCAGCGCTGGTATGAAGCCTCCCTGGTCTACCGCGCGCTGATCCGCGACTTCCCCACCTCCTCCCGCGCCGCCGACGCCCGCTACTGGCTGGCTTCCAGCCTGGAGCAGGACCAGCGGTGGGACGAGGCGGCCGAGGCCTACACCGAATTCCTGGCCAAGCACGCCGACCAGCGCCTCCTGGGCAAGGAGGCCCGGCTGAACCGCGTGCGCTGCTGGGGCATCCGCCAATGGGACAGCCCGGCCGCCAGCACAGGCCTGGCCAACGCCCTGTCCGACGACCGCGAAGAAGTCCGTATCGCCGCGGCCCTCCAGCTCGCCAAGCGCCGGGACACCCGTGCCCTGCCGGTGCTCCAGGCCGGCCTGCGGGTGGACGCCTCGTCCGAAGCCTGCCGCCTGGCCCTCCTCGCCATGGGCGTCCAACCCCAGGCCGCCGGGCCCGCCCAAGGACGCTTCCTCGTGGTGCGGGTGAAGGAGCGCGCCAAGGCCGAAGCCCTCACTGTGCGCCTGGCCCTGGGCCTCGCCCGGGCCGTGGGCGGTTACCTCTCGGACGAGCAGATGCGCCAGGCGAAGAAGAAGGGCGTGGACCTGGAGCGCCTCATGGACCAGGCCCTCAATGCCCCGAAGGGCACCGAGCTCTTCAGCCTCGATGACGGCAAGAGCACCGTGACGGTGACGGTCGAATAGCCCGCGCCGCGGCCGGGCCGGACAGACCGGCTAAGCTGGTCTCTGACCATGTCGCGCATTCTCCGCTTCTTCCGGGACCACCTCCGCCCCCACGCCCCCCTCATTGCGGGGGCTTCGCTGCTTCTGCTCCTGGCGGGCCTCTGCCAGGGCGCCCTCATCGCCTCCATCAAGTTCGTCTTCGACGATGGCAAGGCCCACGCCCTGCAGGCCGCCCAGCCGGGCCTCTTCGGGCAGCTGGAACACCTGCGCGCCTGGGCCATGGCCCGCCTGCCGGAAGCCTCGGCCCTGCGGAGCGGCGGCCTGCTGGTGCCCCTGGTGCTCGTGTCGCTCTTCGCCCTGAAGGGCCTCTTCACCTACAGCGGCACCCTGCTGATGGTCCGCAGCGGGATTCTGGCCACCCAGGCCCTGCGCGAGCGCCTGTTCGCCCACCTGCTGATCCAGGAGCCCGCCTTCTTCCAGAAGCACCCGGTCGGCGAGCTGCTGACCCGCAGCATCAGCGATGTGGGCGCAGTACAAGGCATCGCCAGCAACCAGCTGGCGGAGGCCGTCCGCGAAGTCTGCGTGGCCCTCACCATGCTGGCCACGGTCCTCTACATGGACTGGAAGCTGAGCCTCACCCTCTTCCTCGCCGGCCCCCTGGTGGTCCTGCCCGTGAAGCGGCTCAGCCAGCGCATCCGCAAGGTGAACCACCGGAACCAGGAGGCTTCCAGCCGCCTGCTCCAGCGCCTCAAGGAAGTCTTCAGCAACATCCGCGTGGTCCAGGCCTTCGCCCGGGAGTCCTACGAGGTCCAGCGGTTCCGGATCCAGAACCTCGAGCTGTTCCGCCTGGGCATGAAGAGCGCCCGGGCCTCGGCCCTCTCCACGCCGATCATGGAGCTGGTGGGCGGGTTCCTGCTGGCCTTCCTCGCCGCCTACGCCTCGGGGCGCTTCAAGGCCGGCACCCTCACCACCGAGAACTTCCTCACCTACATCCTGGCCATCTACGCCCTCTACGACCCCCTGCGGCGGCTCACCAAGCTCAACAACGAGATGCAGGTCGCCTCCGCCAGCCTGGATCGCGTCTACAGCATGCTCGACCGGGTGCCCGAGCTCCCCGTGAGCCCGAATCCGAAGCCCATGCCCACCCATCCCAACCTGCTGCGCTTCGAGGGCGTCGAGTTCGCCTACGACGACAAACACCCGGTGCTCCGCGGCATCGACCTGGAGATCCACTCCGGCGAGACCGTGGCCCTGGTGGGCGGCAGCGGCGGCGGCAAGACCACCCTGGTGAACCTGGTGCCCCGCTTCTTCGATCCCACCGCGGGGCGCATCACCCTCGACGGCATCGACCTGCGGGACTTCGACCCCCGCGACCTGCGGAAGGCCATCGGCATCGTCACCCAGGAGACCCTGCTCTTCATGGACACGGTGCACGACAACATCGCCTATGGGCTGCACGCCAGTCGCGAGGCCGTCATCGAGGCCGCGAAGAAGGCCCATGCCCACGACTTCGTCGCGGCCCTGCCCAAGGGCTACGACACGCCCCTGGCCGAGACGGGTTCCAGCCTGAGCGGTGGGCAGCGCCAGCGCCTCGCCATCGCGCGGGCCCTGCTGCACGATCCCCCCATCCTCATCCTGGACGAGGCCACCAGCGCCCTCGACACCGAGAGCGAGCGCGCCGTGCAGGCGGCCCTCGAAACCCTCATGCAGAACCGCACCACCCTGGTGATCGCCCACCGCCTGAGCACCATCCAGCGCGCCACCCGCATCTGCGCCCTGAAGCGGGGCCAGATCGTCGAACAGGGCACCCACGACGAACTTCTCGCCCGCCACGGTGAGTACGCGCGCCTGCACAAGCTGCAGTTCGCCGAGGGTTGACCTCCTTCCGATGAAGCGCTCCGACTTCCACTTCGACCTGCCGCCGGACCTCATCGCGCAGCACCCTGCGCTGGACCGGGATGGCGCCCGCCTGCTGGTGGTGGACGCACAGACCGGTAGCTGGTCCCACCGCACCATCCGCGACCTGCCCGAACTCGTGCCCCCGCACAGCCTGTGCGTACCGAACGATGTAAGGGTCCGCCATGCGCGGCTCTTCCTGAAGCGCTCGGGCGGGGGCGCGGGCGAGGCCCTGCTGCTCCGCAGCCTGGGGCAGGGTCGGTTCGAGGCCATGGTGAAACCAGGAGCCCGTCTGAAACCCGGCGCCTCGGCCACCGTGGTGGACCCGATCTCCGGCGCGGCGCTGGCCCGGATCGAGATCCTCGACACCCTGCCGGAGGGCCTGCGCGCCGTGCGGGTCCATGCGGACCACGACCTGGACTGGGACGAGATCGACCGCATCGGCCGCCTGCCCCTCCCGCCCTACATCGAGCACCTGGCCGCCGACGAGGACGAGACCCGCTACCAGACCGTGTTCGCCGCCCGGGAGGGCGAGGCGGTGGCCGCCCCCACGGCGGGCCTGCACTTCACCCCGGAGCTCATCGCCGAGCTCCAGACCAGGGGCTGCGGCTGGCATCCGGTGAGGCTCCATGTGGGTCTCGGCACCTTCCGCCCCATGACCGCCGAGCGCCTGGAGGATCACGCCATGCACGAGGAGCGCTTCGAGGTTCCCGCCTCCACGGCGGCCATCCTCGAACCCGTGCTGCGCGACCACTCCCGCCCCGTCCTCTGCGTGGGCACCACTTCGCTGCGCACCCTTGAAGGGGCCTGGGACGGCGTGCGGCTCACGCGAGAGGGCGCCACCCGCCTCTTCATCACGCCGGGCCATCGGCTCCGCACCGCGGACCACCTGCTGACCAACTTCCACCTGCCGGAGAGCACCCTGTTTGTGCTGGTGTCGGCCCTGCTGGGCGTCGACCTGGCCCGGGCCGCCTACGCCGAGGCCGTGCGTGAGCGCTACCGGTTCTTCAGCTACGGCGACGCCATGCTGATCCTCAACGCGCGCCGTCCCAGCTAAGAGGCGGGAAAAGCAGGAGCGTGGCTTGCCCACGATTCTGCGCGGGCGTCCCGGGGGGAGGCTCCAGGTCCACGAGCCACAGGCGAGTGAGCGCAACGCAGGGCGTTGCGTCACATGGAGGCGCGCAGCGCACCGTGAGATCCCCGCAGCGCACGCGCCGCGAGGGGAACCCCGGACCGTTACAGGTAATCCACGAACTGGTGGATCACGGGGATGCGGTGCTTCTTGCCCTTGGTGGCCTGCAGGATGCTCGTGACGGACATGCCCAGGCACCAGAGCAGCCAGAGGGGTAGGAAGAAGCGCACCGAGACCGGCCCGAAGATGGGAAACAGCCCCATGATGACCATGGCCAGGGTCACGGCGCATTCCGTGAAGGCCAGGATGACGCCCTGTCGCGCATGCCAGAGCAACTCGGAGTCCTCCCGGTTGCGCATGTAGGGCAGGAAGGCCCAGGGCCCGGCGTAGCACAGGATCAGGTCTCGCAGGCGCTCCCCCACATAGAGGGGAGTCTGGGTATCCAGGGGCACGGCAACCTCCGAATCGAGGATAGCGCAAGGCCCTTCCATCCATGAATTCCGTCTCCGTCCACCCTTCGGTCTAGGGAAAATTACCTGTTTGGACCTTGACCGTGCTCCGGGCCCGTCCATCCTGGATCCACACCTTCCCGGAGCCCCATGCGCCAGACCTTCCCCCTGGTCGCCCTCGCCCTGCTGGCCGCCTGCGGCGGGGGAGGTGGCGGAGGCACCCCGGTGGTCGCGGCGCCGGCCCCCCCGCCCGCCACCTGCCCCATTTCCGTGGCCAAGCCCAACCCCTCCTTCGCGGGCGACCTGGTTCCGGCCCTACAGAGCAGCTGCGGGGCGGCCGCCACCAGCTGCCACGGCGGCGCCTCCCCCACGGGCCACGCGACCTTTTCCGGCACCGCGGCCGAGGTCTACGCGCAGCTGGTCAATGTCGTTCCCGCCAGCGCTCCCGCAGGCTGGCTCCGCGTGAAACCTGGCGATCCCGCCCACTCCTGGATCCTGGAGAAGGTCACCAAGGACCAGCCGGGGGGATCCGGATATGGCACTCGCATGCCCCAGGGGGCGCCCAACCTCTGTCAGCCCACCGTGGACACGCTCTCGGCCTGGATCAGCGCCGGGGCCCCCAACAACTAGGATCCCATGGCCGACCTCACCCCTGTTTCCAGCTGGACCCTCGCGGATGTGCAGCACTTCGCCCGGCGCGCGGGCTTCGGTCTGAGCCCCGAGGAGACCGCTCTCCTTCAGCTTCAAGCTCCCGGGGCCGCCATTGATGCCTGGATCGATGGTTCCGGCGCCGCCTACGATCCCGCGGCCTTCAACGCTGCCCTGGGCACCGCCGATGTGGTGGCCGAACCCCTCGTGGCCGCCAACACCTCGACTGCCGGCAGTGTGGATGTGCCGGCCGTGCCCGCTCCCCATGCCTTTCTCGTCGAAGGGCCGGATGCCTGGCGGAACAGCCTCAACACCGCCCAGGCCCTCTGCCTCTGGCGCATGCAGTTCAATCCCTACGCCTTCCAGGAGCGCATGGCGCTCTTTTGGCACAACCTCTTCGCCACGGGCTTCCACAAGGTCAACAACGCGGCCCTGATGCTCAAGCAGATCCAGCTGTTCCGCAGCCAAGGCCTGGCCCGGTTCGACGACCTGCTCGTCGCCGTCAGCAAAGATCCGGCCATGGGCATCTGGCTGGACTCCGTGCTCAATAACGCCTCGGGGTCGAACATCCCCAATGAGAACTATGCCCGGGAAGTTCTGGAGCTCTACAGCCTGGGCGCGGACAACGGCTACAACCAGACCGACATCACGCAGCTGGCCCGGGCCCTCAGCGGTTGGAGCTTCACCTTCGCCGAGGGCGACTACCCCGCGAACCCCGCCAACCCCACCCAAAAGGTCGTGGCGGACGGCCGCTTCAAGGTCTACGACGGCTCGGCCATCACTCCGGATACGCGTCTCTGGAGTGGAACGGCCCGAGCCACCTCCTATTCCATGCACGGCACGGGCACCATCAGCCTCTTCGGCCAGACCCTCGACATCACCACCACGACCAACGGCTGGGCCAAGGGCGAGAACGCCCTGCGCAGCATCCTTTCCGCCAGGGGCGCCAACTGCGCGCAGTTCCTGGCCAAGCGGCTGATCCTCCACTTCATCACTCCGGCCTACTCGGCGCAGGACCTCAACGATGTGGCCGCCATGATCCAGACGGCGAACTTCGATCTCCGCACCGTGATGAAAACCCTCCTCAAATCCCGGTACTTCTTCGACCCGGCCAACCAGCACGCGCTCATCGAAGGCCCCATCTCGTGGCTCGTGCGGGGGGCCCGAGCCCTCTGCCCCTCTCTGGCCGTCGGTGGTGCCCAGGCCCCGAAGGCCTTCCCGGCCTGGCGCCTCCTCACCAACAACGCGACCACCCTCGACCAAGCCGGCATGAAGCTCCTGGATCCCAGCGGTCCCAACGGCTGGAAGGAGCATGCCGCCTGGCTCAACAGCAACACCATGCGCTACCGGACCAAGCTGGCGGCCGCCCTGACCCTGGGCGAAGCCCGAAGCTCCAACGGCACCTCGTACCCGCTGTTCCCCACGACCGTCGCCACGGGTTGGTTCCCCACGGCCCCCACCAGCGCCCAGGGCGTCCTCGACCGTCTCCTGGCGTTGCTGCAACCGGGTCCCATCCCCGCCCCGGTCTCCGCCGCCTGGCTGTCGGCGCTGTGGCCCACGGCCTTCACTTGGGACGCAGCTTCACAGACGAAGGCACGGGAGCTGGCCTTCCTCATCCTCTGCTCGCCCTCGGGCCAGCTCTATTGACGGGGGCGCCATGACCACGCGACGCGAGTTCATTCAGACCCTCGGCGCCACCGGGGCCGCGCTGGCCGGTCTCAGCGCCTGCGGAGGCGGGGGAAAGGGCAGCGGGGGCGGAGGCACCTCCGGCCAGCCGCCCGCCCCCATCCCGGCGGCGCCCATCCTCGTCGTCGTGAACATCGACGGCGGCTATGACTGGCTGAATGTCATGCCACCCAACACCGGGGCCAACCTCGGCGTGTACCAGGCGAAGCGGGCGACCCTGGGCATCACCGACCCGGCCCTGCTCACGGACCTCGGCAGCGGCGCCGCCCTCAACAAGGACCTCACGGGCCTGGATCAGCTGCACACCCTGGGGCGGGTGGCCTGGATTCCCGGCATCGGCATGCCGAATCCCAATCTCTCCCATTTCACCTCCATTGACCTCTGGGGCCAGGGCGCCACCGTGCCCGCGGGAACGGGCTGGCTGGGCCGGTTCGCGGATGCGGCCTTCAACCCCACGGGCGATGTGCTCCGGGGGCTCACGGTGACCTCGGACCTGCCCGTGATGCTGAAGGGCGGCACCCGAAGCTTCGTCTCCATCACCGGTGCCGGGGGCTATGTGTTCCCCGCCTACCTCCTGAGCGGGAGCACGGTGCCGGATGCCGCCACCCTGGAAGCGGGCTGGGGCGCGGCGCTCAACGCTTCCTCCCCGGACGCCGCCACCCTGGCCGCGGCCCAGGCCGGAAAGCTCTTCTTCGACGCCCAGAACAACGCCGCCTTCGGCGCGGGGGGGTCCCTCACGGCCCGCACGCCTTCCGTGCCCTACCCCGGCGATGCGGCCTACCCCGTCACCCGGCTCAACGGCGCCGCGCTTTCGGGCAGCCTCAGCGGCCAATTCAAGCTCATCGCGCAGATGATCGCGGCCGGGCTGCCGGCCCAGGTCTATTTCTCCCGCCTGGGAGGCTGGGACACGCACAGCAACCAGGCCGTGGACCACCCGAACCTCCAGCGCACCCTGGGTGGCTCCATCAAGGCCTTCTACGACGACCTCGCCAGCATCACCACTCCTTCCGGCAATGCCCAGGACCGGGTGATGGTCCTCGCCTACAGCGAATTCGGACGGCGGGTCCAGGAGAACAACGGCGGCACGGACCACGGCACGGCCGGCCTCTCCTTCTGTGTGGGCAAGGCCGTGAAGGGCGGCCTCTACGGCGCCTACCCCGACCTCTCGAACCTCGATGCCAACGGGAACATGAAGTTCACCACCGATTTCCGCAGCCTCTACGCGACGGTGCTGGACCGCTGGCTGGGCCAGGCGACCACCACCACCGACGGGCTCCTCGGCACCAGCTACCCGCGGCTCGGCTTCCTCTGAGCTAGCGTCCCCGGAACGCCACCAGCAGGGCCATCAGCAGCACGATCACGGCATAGGTCTGCTTCAGCTTCACGCCCTGGATGCGGGTGGCCACCCGGGCGCCCCCCAGGGCCCCCACGGCGAAGCCCACGGCCACGCCGGCGATCACGCCCCAGGGGAGACCACCCTGGGCCTTGGCGTAGACATAGACGCCGGGCAGGCCGATGGGCGGCAGCAGCATCACCAGGCTGGTGAGCTGGGCCTCGTGCTGGGTCATGCGGAACCGCGAGGCCAGCAGCGGAATCACCACCACGGCCCCGCCCAGCCCTGTGAGCCCGGACACCACGCCGGCCAGGAGGCCGATGGGCACGCCCGCGCTCCACAGGCCCGTGGACAGGTCGAGGGGTTCCAGGGTGCGATCCACCGGAGCGGGTTCGTGGCGGAAGAAGGTCTTGAAGGCCAGCAGCACCAGAAAGGCCGCATACCCCCACCGCAGCGGCTCCGAGGGAATGCGGTTGGCCACCAGGGAACCCCCGTAGATGCCGAAGAGGAAGGCCAGCACCAGCACGCCCACCAGACGCAGGCTGGTGTGGATGCCCCGGCTGCGGTACTGCAGCACTGCCGGCAGACCCGTGGGCAGCAACATGGCGGCCAGGGTGGCGCCCTGGGCCCGGTGCTGGTCCAGATGCAGGACGAGGCCCAGCAGCGGCACCATCACGATGCCGCCCCCCACGCCGAAGAGGCCCGACAACAGGCCGCCGCAGAGGCCCGTGCCAAGGCCCGCCAGAAGGTGGCCGGGTGCGAAGGTCATGGAGCCCCCGGGGCATGGGCCTCAAAGAAGGCCCAGATCAGGTGGGCGGCCGAGAGGTCGGTGACCGGTCGGTCCGCTCCGGGGGCGTAGGCCCGCCCCCCCGGCCAGGCATGGCCCATACCCCTCACGGTCCAGAGGCCCACTTCGCAGTCGCCACCGGACCACAGGTCCAGGTGGTGGGGCTCCAGTCCCTCCCTCACCGGCCCCGCCCCGCAGCCCATGAGCGCCGCCCAGCGGGCCAGAGCCTCCGGGGCCGGCTGGGCCGGGAGCCGCCGCCCCTGGGGGCCCACCCCACCGAGGTAGGGAATGTGCCGATCATCGGTGCCGTGGAAGGCCAGGGTGGGCACGGGACGCGCCGGGGCCTGGCCCCAGACCGGCGCCCCGGCCACGGCCGCGATGGCGGCGACCCAGGGGGCGGAGAGGGCCATCCGGTAAGCCATGCGCGCCCCATTGGAAAAGCCCGCCACGAAGAGACGCCGGGCGTCCACGGGCGCGTGGCGGCCCACCCGGTCCACAACGGCGCCCAGGAACGCCACATCATCCACCTCGGGATGCAGAGGGTGTCCCAGCCCGGGCCCCGCATTCCAGGCCGCCCCCCGGGCCGGATCCTCCGTGCCGGCTTCGCCCAGGGCCTGGGGATAGGCCACCCGGAAGCCCCGCTCGTCCGCCAGGCGGCTCAGGCCCGAGAGCAGGGCCATGAGGCGACCGGTGCCGCCCGTGCCATGCAGGGCCAGCACCAGGGGCAGATCCCGGCCCTCGGCCCCGGGCGGATCGTGGATCAGGATCCGCCGGGCCTCGCCTTCCCAATCCAGCTTCAGGTAGTGGCCCTGGCCGTGCTGCACCTGTCCCCCTCCCGGGATTCTGACCTTCCGTGTGTTCCAATGGAAGGCGGGAGGCCTTCGTGCAGGTCCAGCTCAGCGATGATGTGGTACTCGATAGCCGGCGCGCCGTCTGGCTGCCCCGGCAGAAGACGCTGGTGATCTCAGACCTCTTCTTCGGCCTGGGCGCGGCCCGCCGCCGCCGCCCGGACCCCCTGCCCGCCACGCCCCACCTGGAGATCTGGGAGCGGCTCTTCAGCCTCATCGACGACCACGATCCGGCCCAGATCGCCCTCCTCGGGGACCTCAAGCCCGCCCAGGGCGCAGTGGAAGGCGACGAGGCCGAGGAACTCCGCACGATCTTCCGCAAGCTCAAGGGCGGAGGCCGCCAGGTGGTCCAGATCGTGGGCCATCCCGAGCGCAGCAGCGGCCCCGCCCTGGAGGGCACCGGCATCCAGCCCGTGGAGCAGCACCGGGTGGGCCCCTTCACCCTCATGCACCGCCGCCGCATCTTCGTCTATCCCCGCCACGATGCCTCCCAGGGCTTCTGGATCAACGGCGGCGTCCACCCGCTCTTCGCCGTGCCGGGCCCCGGGCCGGCGGGCGAACCGGACTGGATGCGCCTGCCCGCCTTCCTCTACACGGGTTTCGCCCTGGTGATGCCGCCCTTTGTGAGCTACGCCCAGGGCTTCGAGGTCATCCAGGCCGAACGCCTGCCCCGCCAGGCCCGGGCCTGGAAGCTGCTGGCCGACCGCCTGAGCCCCCTGGACCTGGCGGAGCTGCCCCCGGCGCCTGAATCCTTGCGCACCCTCACCCGCCCGCCCCGCAAGGGACGGGAGGCCGCCAAGGGCGGCGAGTAGGCGTTCGCTACTTCTTTTTCGCCTTGGGTACCGGCGCGCCGCCCCGGAGGCTGCGGCCGTCATCCAGCACCAGGTCCCAGCCCAGGCGGTCGCCCTTCCTCAGGCCAAGGCGCTTCAGCGTTCCCGCGGCGAACTCGATGAAATGGCGGGCGGGCACATTGCCGCCGTAGGTGGGGCAGTCGTCGCCGCGCATGGGACTGCAGGGCGGCACATGCTCGGCGGTCTCCACCACCCGGCCCTCGGCATCCACCCACGCCACATCCAGGGCGATGAGGCAGTTCTTCATCCAGATGGCGTGACTGCCGTCCTCACCGTAGACGAAGAACATGCAGCGGTCCTTGGCCAGGCTCTGCCGGTACATCAGCCCCTTGGCCTTCTCCGGCTCCGTGGCGGCCACTTCGGCCAGAAAGGCCGTCTGCTTGAAGGCCACGGTGCCCCCGCCCCCCGCCAGCAGCGGAAAGGACAGCAGGGCGGCGTACAGCATGCGCATGTCGACTCCTTGAAACCCATTATCAATGAAGTGCCGGAAGCCGCGCGGGGGTTCGGTCATTCATGATACCTCGCAAGGTGTGGCACCATGATCGAGGATGCCGGAGCGCTCCGCTTCGCGCCCTTGGAGACCCATGCGCCCACTCGTCCCGCTCGTGCTTCTTCTCCTTGGCGGGCTGGCCGTGGCCTCCCCGGGCCCCGCCACGGGCCTCCAGGCGCTGCGCACGACCGAGCCCATCCACCTGGACGGGCGCCTGGATGAATCCATCTGGCGGCGGGTGCCTGCAGCGTCGGGCTTCACCCAGGAGTGGCCCCTCCGCGGCCAGCCCGCGCGGCAGCGCACCGAGGTGCGGGTGCTCTACGACGACCACTACCTCTATGTGGGCGCCCGCATGGATCACAACCAGGCCCTGGAGGGCGGCTCGGCCCGCGTGGTTCGCCGCCTCCATCGCCGGGACCAGGACAGCATGGGCGACTGGTTCGGCGTGGCCCTGGACTCCAACCACGACCGCCGCACCGCCCTCGTCTTCGAGGTGAATGCGGCGGGGGTGCAGAAGGACCAGGTCATCTACAACGACAGTTCCTTCGATCCCAGCTGGGATGGCGTCTGGGAAAGCGCGGTGAGCGTGGACGCGAAGGGCTGGAGTGCCGAGCTGAAGATCCCTCTCTCCCTGCTGCGCTTCAAGGGCGATGGCGGCCCTCAGACCTGGGGCGTCAACTTCAGCCGCGTGGATCAGGGCACCGTGCGGGAATCCAGCCGCTGGCAGGTGGTGCCCCGGGGCGAGAACGGCTTCGTGAGCCGCTTTCCCGAGCTCACAGGTCTGGAGGGCCTCCATCCCCAGCCCCGCCGGGAATACATGCCGTACCTCGGACTCTCGCGGAAGTTCGAGACGAGCCGCAGCTACGACGACCGGCGCGGAGAGTCGCGCGTGGGCCTGGACGCCCGCTGGGGCCTCAACTCTCATGCCCAGGTGGATCTGTCCGTGAGGCCCGACTTCGGCCAGGTGGAGGTGGACCAGACCGTGCTGAACCTGAGCACTGTGGAGACCTTCTTCCCGGAGAAGCGGCCCTTCTTCCTTGAGGGCATGGATATCTTCCGCGTGGCGGGACCCGACCTCTTCTACAGCCGCCGCATTGGACATGGACTGTCCGATCCTGACCTGAACCCCGGCGAGTCCCTGCAGGACCGCCCTAACGCCACCGACATCACCGCCGCGGCAAAGTACACCGCCAAGTACGCCACGGGCACCAATGTGGGCCTGCTGGGCGCCAGCGTGGAGCCGGCCCGCGCCACGATCCAGGACGCCGGCGGGGGACGGTTCCGCCGCGAGATCTCGCCCCTCACCAACTTCGGCGTGATGCGCGTTCAGCAGCTGATGGACACCCGCGGCAGCTACCTCGGCGGGTTCGTCTCAGAGATGCGGCAGGCGGGACCGGAGGGACGCATCGCCCAGGTCCAGGCCTTGGATGGCGTGTACACCACGCTGGATCGAAGCGGTCTCCTGGAGGCCACCTTCGTTCGGAGCCAGGCCGGGCCCAGAGATGCCCAGGAGCAGGGCTGGCGCGGCCGGCTGCGCGCCCACCAGGAGTGGCGCAGCGGGTGGAGCATGGAACTCCAGGCCATCAACGCCGGACGGAACTACAACCCCAACGACATCGGCTACCTGAACCGCTCCGATGAGCAGAAGGTGTACGCCGAGGTGGCCCGCCGCTGGGACCAGACCTTCGGCGTGCTGCGGAGCCGAGAGTGGGGACTCGGCTACACCGCCGCCCGGGACCAGGCGGGCCACGCCTTCCTCCGCAGCCTCAACACCTGGGCCCGCACCGACTTCACGAACTTCGTCTCCCTATGGGGCGGCGGCGGCGTGGACCTGGCCGCCGAGGACGACCGGGAGCTGCGCACCTACGCCGACCCCCGGAAGAAGTACCTGGAGCGACCCAGCCTCCCCTGGGCGAACCTCGGCATCGACACCCCGGGCAACCGTCCCTGGTACCTCCGGCTCACGACCAGCCGCTCCTGGCAGGAGGGCGGCCCCTCCACGGACGCCACGCTCTTCCAGATCCTCAAGCCGGCCTCCTCGGTGGAGGTCCAGATCTCCACCTCCGTCACCCGCGACGAGGGTGAACTGAAGTGGCTGGAGACGCCCGCCGCCACACCCATCGTGGGCCTCCGGCGCCTCAGCCAGCTCAACCAGACCCTGCGGGTGGCCTACGCCTTCACCCCCAACCTCACGGTCCAGGTGTTCAGCCAGTGGCTGACCGCCAACTGGAACCATCGGGACCTGAAACACTACGCCGACGACCAGACGCTGGCCCCGGGGCTCCCGGACGACCAGCCCGCCGGCACCACGCCCCAAACCGCCTTCAGCTACCGCACCTGGAACCTGAATCTCATCACGCGCTGGGAGTTCCGCCCCGGATCAGCCTTCTTCCTGGTCTACACCCACGGTGCGAGTACGGACGCCCTCATCAACGACCGCGCCACCCTCTCGCCCCGGCCCGACCTCGCCGTCCTGCGGCACCTGCCCTCGGACGATGTGGTCCAGGCCAAGGTCAGCTGGCTGTTCCGGTAAGCCAGGCGGCCAGGCGATCCGCATCCTCTTCGGTGTGGAAGCCGTGGAAAGCCACGCGCAGGTAACCCTCGCGCACCGAGGCGAAGATGCCCCTCCGGTAGCCGGCCTGCAGCAGGGCCTGGAGATGATCTGCGCCCGCGTCTCCATCCCCACCCCCGTGGTGGAAGGCCAGGAACGATCCCAGTCGTCCCGCCGCCAGCAGGTTTCGGAGTCGAATCGCCTCCTCCGCCCAGGGCGAATCCATCAGGGCTTCCAAGAGGCGGCTCTGGAGGTGGGCGGCATGACCCGCAATGGTCGCCACGCCCGCGCCGTTGATCAGGCGCAGAGACTCCAGCAGGGCCGTGGCCTGGAGCAGGTTCGGCCCACCGGGCTCGAGGGCGCGGCCGTCCGGCAGCCAATCCCGGTCGAAGTCCGTGGAGGGGCGGGAGAAGTCCGTGGCATCCTCCACCGACAGCCAGGTGCCCGAAGGCGACAGTGACTGTCTAAAATGCGCTTCAGTCCACAGGAAACCCATGCCCTGGGGCGCCAGAAGACCCTTGTGACCGCTGGTCGCGAAGGCCGAGAGGCCCTCCAGGTCCACCGGCACCGTGCCCGCCGCCTGGATGCCATCCACCACGAGATGCACGCCGCGCTCGCGACAGGCCTTGCCCAGGCGCTGCAGGTCCAGCTTGAGGCCATCCTGGAAGCGCACCCAGGAAAGCGCCAGAATGCGGGTGCGCGGGCCCAGGGCGGCGATGAGCCGCGCCTCGGGGTCCGCCCCAACCGTGGGCGGCAGACTCGTCCAGGCCTCGCGGCCGGCCCGGTGGCCCTCCCAGAGGGGCACCTCGCGGAAGCCCACACCCCTCGCCTTCAGGGCCAGCCAGGGCCAGGCATTGGACGGAAATTCGCCTAAGGGGGCCAGAACCTCGTCGCCAGGCTGCCAGGGGAAGCCCTGGGCCACGGCCACCAGGCCCGAGGAGGTGCTGGGATGCAGGCTGATGTCGTCGGCACGGCCGCCCAGGAGGGTTGCGGCCTCGGTCCGCAGCGCCGCTGGAATTCCCTGGAAATCCTCCACCCAGCGGACTTCCCAGGGCCGCAGCTCCTTCTGCAGGAAGGCCTGGACGGCGATCACCCCCGCACGGGGCACCGGCCCCTCCGAGCAGTGCATGACCCAGAGGTGTTCCCTGTCCAGATGGAACAGGGCGGGGTTGAGAGGCGGCGCGTTCATCCCTTCCCTGAGGCCAGCAGGGCCTTCAGGCCCACCGGATAGAGGGGTTCCACCACCGACCGAACGGCGGCCGCGTACTGCTGGATCTCCCACTGGGCGTGGCTGTCGGCCCGCAGGCGGATGAAGTGCGCCACGGCCTGGAGGCTCACGGTCCAGTAGACCTCCGAGTAGAGCGCCACGGGCAGCACGCAGCGGGCCTGCTCCCGGCAGACGCCCAGGGAGAGTAATTCTTTGTAATGCGCCACGGCGCCGCGGCAGCTCTCCAGGTAGCTTGCCAGGGCCCGGGCGCCGTCGGCCCCGTCGATCTCGCCCTCGCTGCCCTGCTTGTTCACCTTGGCCTGGCGCCGGAAGACCGCGGGCACGAAGAATTCATCCTCAGGGAACTCCACATACCGGCCGCTGATCTCGTTGAACTCGGAGCCGATGCGGTGCTTCATCCACTGGCGGAAGACGAAGATGGGCGCCTTCACATGCAGCGTCAGCGCCGTGTGGCGGAAGGGCGAGGTGTGCTCGTGCTCCGCCAGGTAGTCGATCAGCTTGGCGTCACCCGCTTCGAAGGCCTCCTTCTTCTTCCCGAAGGACACCCGCGCCGCGTTCACCACGGACAGGTCCGATCCCATGTGGTCGATGAGGCGGACGAAGCCTTTGTCCAGCACCTTGATCTCGGAATGATTCATGACAGACTCCGGGCTTCCAGCTTCCCGCGGGCCCTGGGAGAATGGAAGGGTCCAGCATGAGCAGGGCCGGGAGTGACCCATGAAGTTTTTCATCGACACCGCCAACATCGACGAGATCAAGCGCATCAACGCCCTGGGCGTGCTGGACGGGGTGACCACCAACCCCAGCCTCATCGCCAAGGAGACGGGCAAGCCCTTCGAGGCGATCATCGCCGAGATCTGCGGCATCGTGGACGGCCCCATCAGCGCCGAGGTGATCGGCCTGGAGGCCCCCGCCATGATCGAGGAGGGCCGCCGCCTCGCCAAGATCCACAAGAATGTGGTGGTCAAGCTGCCGCTGATCGCCGAGGGCCTGAAGGCCTGCAAGGCGCTCACGGCCGAGGGCATCCACACCAATGTGACCCTTTGCTTCAGCGCCACCCAGGCCCTCATGGCCGCCAAGGCCGGCGCCACCTATGTGTCGCCCTTCGTGGGCCGGCTGGACGACATCAACCTGGACGGCATGGAGCTGATCCGCGAGATCGTGGCCATCTTCGAGAACTACGGCTTCGCCACCCAGTGCCTGGCCGCCAGCATCCGCCAGCCCCGCCATGTCACGGACGCGGCCCTGGCCGGCGCCCATGTGGCCACCATCCCCACCAAGGTCTTCGACCAGATGCTGAAGCACCCCCTCACGGACAAGGGCGTGGAGGGCTTCCTGGCCGATTGGGCGAAGAGCGGCCGCTGATGCGCCGAGCCCTCGCCCTCCTCGCGGCCCTGGCCCTGACGGCCTGCCAGGCGCCGGTGGCGGAGACGCCGAAACCCGCCGCACCGGCACCAACTCCAACCCCAGCGCCAGCCCCGGCGGCCTGCGTCTTCTGCAAGATCGTGGCGGGGACGGCCCCCTCGCGGAAGGTTTACGAAGACAAGTATGTCCTGGCCTTCTGGGACATCCGGCCCCGCGCCAAAGTGCACCTGCTGGTCATCCCCAAGCAGCATGTGGCCAGCCTCAAGGAGCTGGACGAGCTGCCCGTGGAGACCCGCGCGGCCCTGCTCAGCGCCTGCGTGAAGGTGGCCCGGGACCAGGGGATCCTGGACGAGGGTTTCCGCGTCATCTCCAACGCCGGAAAGGACGCCAGCCAGAGCGTCTTCCACCTCCACTTCCATGTGGTGGGCGGCGAAAAGCTCCGCGAGGACGCCATCACGAAAGATCCGGCGGAACGGTAAGACATCCGGCGGATTCGTGACCGAATCGTAAAAAGGGCCCGATACCATGGCCGAAGGCCCGGGACCGGGCCGGAGGCCTTCACATGGATGCGATCACATCTGTCCTTCGCCGCTGCGAAATCTTTTCCGGGCTGTCCGACGCGGACCTGAGCCTGATTGCCAAGGCCGCGCGCCGCCGGGAAGTGCCAGCCGGCACCTGCCTCTTCCGCCAGGGCGAGGCCCGCATGGGCGCCACGGTCATCGCCGAGGGCCGCGTGGAGATCTCCCGCGACAACGGCGAAGGCGCCGAGCCCGTGGTGATCCTCGGCCCCGGGGATGTGGCGGGCGAACAGTCCTTCCTCGCCGTCAGCATGCACACCGCCACCGGCCAGACGCTCACGCCCGCTGTGCTGCTGGACCTGGACCGCGAGGCCGTGCTCGGCAGCCTGGGCCAGGATGGCGCCGCGGCCATCGCCGTGCTCAGCAAGGTTGCCAATGTCCTGCACCAGCGGCTGCTCTACTCGGCCACGCCCCGCACCGGCCGCGAGCAGGCCTACGCCAGCGGCCGCACCCGCCGCGAGACCGACCTCATCGGCCCCCTGGAGGTGCCCGAGGACGCCCTCTTCGGCGTGCAGACCCTGCGCGCCGTGCACAACTTCCCCATCACGGGCGTGCCCACCAGCCACTTCCCGGCCATGATCCGCGCCCTGGCCATGGTCAAGCAGGGCGCCGCCCGGGCCAACGCCAAGCTCGGCCTGCTGGACGCACCCATCGCGGAGGCCATCGACCGGGCCTGCCAGGAGATCATCGACGGCCACTGGCACGGCCACTTCCCCACCGACATGGTGCAGGGCGGCGCCGGCACCTCCACCAACATGAATGCCAACGAGGTGATCGCCAACCGGGCGCTGGAGCTGCTGGGCCACGCGCGCGGCGAGTACGCCTTCTGCCACCCCAACGACCATGTGAACCTCGGGCAGAGTACGAACGATGTCTATCCCACGGCCCTGCGTCTCAGCACCATCTTCATGCTGAAGAACCTGCTCGAGGCCATGAACCGCCTCAAGGCGGCCCTGCACGCCAAGGGCCGCGAGTTCTCCGATGTGATCAAGATGGGCCGCACCCAGCTGCAGGACGCCGTGCCCATGACCCTGGGCCAGGAGTTCGAGGCCTACGCCGTCACCACGGGGGAGGACATCCAGCGCCTGCAGGAGACCGCCCGCTTCTTCCTCGAGGTGAACATGGGCGGCACGGCCATCGGCACGGGCATCTGCGCCGATCCCCGCTATCCGCAGCTCGTGGTCGAGGAGTTGTGCAAGGTGACGGGTCTGGACATCGTCCTGGCGGAGAACCTCGTCGAGGCCACGCCCGATACCGGCGCCTTCGTCATGTTCTCCGGTGTCGTGAAGCGCGCCGCGGTGAAGCTCAGCAAGCTCTGCAACGACCTGCGCCTGCTCAGCAGCGGTCCCCGCTGCGGCTTCGGCGAGATCAACCTCCCCCCCATGCAGCCCGGCAGCAGCATCATGCCCGGCAAGGTGAACCCTGTGATCCCCGAGGTGGTGAACCAGGTGGCTTTCCAGGTCATCGGTAACGACCTCACCATCACCCTCGCCGCCGAGGCTGGCCAGCTCCAGCTGAATGTGATGGAGCCCATCCTGGCCTACAGCCTGGCCACCAGCATGCGCAACCTCACGGCCGCGGTGAATGTCCTCACCACCAAGTGCATCGTGGGCATCACCGCCAACCGGGAGCGTTGCCTCGACCTCGTGGAGCACAGCATCGGCATCGTCACCGCCGTGATGCCCGCCATCGGCTACAAGCGCGCCACCGAGGTCGCGAAGGAGGCCCTGGAGACCGGGCTGCCCGTGCGGGAGCTGATCCTGCGCAAGGGCTACCTCACCCCGGCGGAGCTCGATGAGGCCTTCAGCCTCGAGGCCATGACCCAGCCGAGGCCCCTCCGCTAGGCCACGGCCCGCTCTGCGCTAGCCATGTTCTGCGCTAGCATGGGGGCTTCCAAATCCCTGGAGTCCCCATGCCCCGTTTCCTCATCGTGTTGATGGGCCCTGCCTTGTGCCTGTGCGCCCAGGCGCCGCTCCCTCCGGCTCCCGAGCCCACCGCCCCAGTTGCGGCTCCCGTGGTCGCCCCCGCGCCACTGGCGACCTCGACCACCCCGACGCCCAAAGCGGCGGTCCCGAAGGCACCCCTGCAGGACGATGGCCTGCTCGATCCCTCCTGGTTCGGCGAGGGCATCGCCTTCACCAAGGGCGATGATGTGGACTTCTTCTGGATCAAGCCCGGACTCGACCTCACGGGGCGCTCCCTCCACATGCGGCCCTGGGAGGATCCCGCCATGCTCCGCAAGGGCCGGGACGGGAAGGACAACGCCAAGGCCACCGAGTTGACGGACAGCTTTCCGGGCATGCTGCGGGGAGCCCTGACGGGCGCCTTCAACGGCCGGGCCAAGGTGAGCCGCACCGAAGGCGACCTGGTGCTCACGGGCCGCTTCGTGGACGCCAATGCGGGCAGCAAGGCGGCCAAATGGCTCATCGGCCTGGGTGCCGGCAGCGAGACCGCCACCTGGGACCTGAAGGTGCTGGACCCGAAGACCGGGGAGCTCCTCCTGGCAGTCCACCACCGCGCCATCAGCGGCACGGCCATGAGCAACATCCAGGACAAGCTGGTGAAGTGGGCAGACAAATTCGCCTCCTTCGTGGCGGTCCGCGCCCTCAAGTAGGCCTCCGGCCGGCGAACGGCAACGACCCCAGACTTCCGCGCCGGGTCTCCGGGGTCGGCTAAACTGGCGACTGATCCCCCCTGGTCAGTCGCCTTCGTCGGTACCCCGGAGTCTCCATGTCCCTCGAAAAGAAGATCGAGATCCTCAAAGCCAAGCATGCCCAGGCCCTGGCCGGCGGGGGCGAGGCGCGGGTCCAGAAGCAGCATGAGGGCGGCAAGCTCACGGCCCGGGAGCGGGTGGCGGCCTTCCTCGACGAGGGCTCCTTCGAGGAGATGGATGCCCTCATGGTCCACCGGGCCTGGGGCGTGGAGAAGATCCCAGGCGATGGCGTGGTGACCGGCTTCGGCCGCGTGGACGGCCGCCCCGTGGCGGTCTTCGCCCAAGACTTCACGGTCTTCGGCGGATCGCTCAGCGAGGCCTACGCCAAGAAGATCTGCAAGGTGATGGACCTGGCCATGAAGGTGGGCTGCCCGGTCATCGGCCTCAACGACAGCGGGGGCGCCCGCATCCAGGAGGGCGTGGTGAGCCTCGGCGGCTATGCCGACATCTTCCTGCGCAACACCCTCGCCAGCGGCGTCATCCCCCAGATCAGCCTCATCATGGGCCCCTGCGCGGGCGGCGCGGTCTACAGCCCGGCCATCACGGACTTCATCACCATGGTGAAGGGCACGAGCTACATGTTCGTGACAGGGCCCGATGTCATCAAGACCGTCACCCACGAAGAAGTCACAAAGGAGGAACTGGGCGGCGCGCACACCCACGCGGCCAAGAGCGGCGTGGCCCACTTCGTCTGCGCCAGCGACCTCGCGGCCCTGGCCCACACCCGTGAGCTGCTCTCCTTCCTCCCCAGCAACAACCTCGGCGAGGCACCCCGACGCGCGCCCAAGAACCCCATGCCTCTGGAGAATCCCGAGCTCGACAAGGTGGTGCCGGACGATCCCAGCAAGCCCTATGACATCCGCGACATCATCCGCGGCGTGGTGGACGACGCGCACTTCTTCGAGGTACACGAGGCCTTCGCGCCGAACCTGGTCGTGGGCTTCGCCCGCATCGACGGCCGCAGCATCGGCATCGTGGCCAACCAACCCGCCTTCTACGCGGGCGTGCTGGACATCGCGTCGAGCGAAAAGGGCGCCCGCTTCGTGCGCTTCTGCGACGCCTTCAACATCCCGCTGATCACCTTCGAGGATGTACCGGGCTTCCTGCCGGGCGTGACGCAGGAGCACGGCGGCATCATCCGCCACGGCGCCAAGCTGCTCTTCGCCTACTGCGAGGCCACGGTCCCCAAGATCACCGTCATCACCCGCAAGGCCTACGGCGGAGCCTACTGCGTGATGGCCAGCAAGCACATCCGAACGGACTTCAACTTCGCCTATCCCACGGCGGAGATCGCCGTCATGGGGGCCGAGGGCGCCATGAATGTCCTGCACGGCAAGTCCATCGCCATCGCGCCCGATCCGGCCGCCCGCAAGGCGGAGCTCGTGGCCGAGTACAACGAGAAGTTCGCCAATCCCTACATCGCCGCGGAATTCGGCTTCGTGGACGAGGTGATCCTCCCCCGCGAAACCCGCCAGAAGCTGGTCAAGGCCCTGGCCTTCCTCGAGACCAAGCGCGACAGCATGCCCCCCAAGAAGCACGGGAACATCCCCCTGTAGGAGCCTCATTGCGCGCTGCCCTCCTCGCCTTCTCCACCCTGAGTCTCGTCGCCCAGGATGAACGGATCTTCACGGAATCCATGGCCCGGCTCGAACGGGAGGATCCTGCGGGGAAGAAGGACCTGGAGGACGCCAGCCCCATCCGCCTGGCCGCCCTGACCCTGAACCCGGCCAAGGCCACCGAGCAGGCCCGGTTCGCGGCCGCCTCGTGGCTCTGGGCCACCAACCTCATTCGCGGTTTTCGGCACGGCAAGGAGCAGACCTACCTGCAGGCCGCCCGCACGCAGGCCGATCTCCTGAAGGCCTGGACGCTGCTCGAGACCGTCGGCGCCGGCCAGGCCCGCGCCCGGGACGGCCTGCGGCTGGAGCTGGCCTGGCGGCTGCTCGATCTCGACCGGATGCGGACCGCCTACGCGGCCGTGTCCGCCCAGCCTTCCCCGAACATGCGCGAGCTGGCCCACTGCTTCTTCGTGGCCGCCCACCTCGGCGACTGGGCCGGCATGAAGAAGCATGGCCAGGCCCTGGTCGCCTCGGGGGGGAAGCTGGAGGGCCTCCACGCCGCGGCCGAAAACACCCTGACCATGTTCGACTACGAGTCGCTGCTCAAGGCCGTCGAGACCGGACATCCCGGCGCCCCCGCGGGGCCCCTGTCCGTCCAGAGCCACCGGATCTCCAAGTGGCGGGTCCGGGTCACGGGCATCTCGGGCAGCCACAAGGCCATCGTCAAAGAGGCTGAATCCTGGTCGAAGGACTGGGTGGACCGGCCCGACTCGACAGTCGATCTCCTCCAGGTGGGCGCCGCCGCCCACTGGGTCGAGAGCGGCACCCAACCCCCGGTCTCGGGATTCCTCAACGCGGCCCGGCTCTACCTCGTCGGCTACCGGGATACCCAGGGCGGCCCGACGGGCGATGCGGGCCGCCAGGAACAGATGTGGGACATGCGGCAGGACGCCCAGAACCCCAGCCGGTGGCGCGGCACCAATACGCTCACGGCCCGGGTGGTGGGGGCGGATCCCAAGGTCGGTCCCGCCCTTCGGGTGACCTTCGAGGTGGAGTGGGACATGCGCTCCACGGAAACCTACCGCTAGGCGCCGCCCCAACTCTGAGCCGACCCCGAGCTGACTCGAGACCCACTCCGTAAAGGGATTCCCATGCACCGAGCCTTCGTCGACGACCATGGCGCCGTCCGCAACGGCTGGAAGATCCTGGGGTTTTTCGCCCTCATGCTGCTGTTCAGCCTCCTCACGGGCGGCCTTCATCTTCTGCTTCCGGGCCGCTGGAAGACGCTGATTCCGGGGCAGTGGATCGGCACCCTGTCGGTGCTGGGCGTGTCCTGGATCTGCCTGCGGATCGAAGACGCGCCCCTGACCTCCCTGGGCCTGCGCCTCGACCGGCGCTTCGTCCGAGACCTCGCCCTGGGTTCCCTGGGCGGGTTCGGCCTGATGGTGATCACGGCAGCCATCGTCTGGGGGGCCGGCGGCGTGCACTGGGTCCGGACCGCCGGCATCGGCCCCGCCGACCTCCTGAAGGGGGCCTGGCTGTACCTCGCCGTGGCCTGCTTCGAAGAGATCCTCTTCCGCGGCTACCCCTTCCAGCGGGCGGTGCGGGGCCTGGGCTTCCCCCTGGCCCAGTTGGCCTTCGCCGCCTTCTTCGCCTTGGGCCATTGGGGCAACCCCGGCATGGCCGGGGCCACCAAGGCCTGGGCCACGCTGAACATCGCCCTGGCGGCCCTGCTGCTGGCCTTCTGCTGGCGCCGCACGGGCAGCCTGGCCCTGCCCATCGGCGTGCACCTGGGCTGGAACTGGACGCAAGGCAACCTGCTCGGGTTCGGCGTGAGCGGCACGACCAACCAGGGCTGGTGGACCCCGGCCTTTCTTGGGCGTCCCGACTGGCTCACCGGCGGCGCCTTCGGGCTGGAGGCCAGCCTGATCTGCGGCCTCGTCTGCACGGCGGCCATCACCGGGCTGTGGCGCTGGCGGGGAATCAGGGCTGGTGCCGGTGCTTCCACTGCTTCGGGGTCTTGATCCCGGCACTCATCACCAGGCGCATCTCGCTCGTGGGCATGAAGCCCAGGCGCTGGTACAGCCCCTCGGCCTCCAGGCTGGCGTGCACTTCGAGGATCTCCAGACCCAGCTCCCGCGCCAGGTCCAGCACCGCGTCCGTCAGGCGCGCCGCCAGGCCCCGGCGGCGGTGGGTGGGCTCCGTGTAGATGTTGAAGAGGTAGCCCCGCACGGACAGCGGCGTCACAGGGGTGGGGATCGCGTCCCGCATCAGCAGGAGGACGCTGGCCACGGCGCGGCCGTCCTCCTCCACGATGAATCCGCGGCACTGGCCCGTGTGGAGCCAGGTGCGGAGCTGGGGGCGGAAGGCCTCGGCCATGCGCGAGAGGCCCTCATCCGTGCCCACTTTCATGGTCCGGAACATGGCCAGGCGATGGGCCACATGGATCTCCAGGTCGGCGGGCGTGGAGGGTCGGAGGGTCGCGTTCATGGCGCTAGTGTAGGAGGTATCCTGATCCATGCACTATGCAGCTCTCGCCTCCGGTTCCAAGGGGAACTGCCATGCCCTGTCGGACGGGAGCCGGACCCTGCTCATCGATGCGGGCATCTCCCTGCTCCAGATCCGCCAGCGCCTGGGCGCCCTGGCCTGGGATCCCGGCCTGGTGCGCGCCGTGGCGCTCACCCACGAGCACTCGGACCACATCGGAGCCGTGGGGGTGATCCTGCGTCGCACCGACTGGTCCATCCTGGCCACCGCCGCCACCCGGACCGCCGTGCAGCGGGCGCAGGGTCTCGAGATCCCCGCCTCGCGCTGGATCGAGGTGGAGGCCGGGCACCCCTGCGACTGGGACGGCTGGCGGGTGCTCCCCTTCGCCCTGCCCCATGACGCCGAGGACCCCGTGGCCTACCGCGTGGAGGCCGGAGGCATGGCGGCGGCGGTGGTCACGGACCTGGGGCACCCCACAGCCCTGGTGGCGGACCACCTCCAGGAGCTGGACCTCCTGGTGCTGGAGGCCAACCACGATGTGGAGATGCTGCGGGAGGGCAGCTATCCGCCCCAGCTCAAGGCCCGCATCCTCAGCCGGGTGGGACACCTCAGCAACGCCGCCATGGCCGAGCTGCTGACCCGGGTCCTGTCGCCCCGGCTGAAGCAGGTGGTGCTGGCGCACCTGAGCGAATCGAACAACCACCCCAACCTGGCCCGCTTCGCCGCCGAGGAGGCCCTGCGGGGCGCCGCCACGGCCCTGCACCTGGCCCACCAGCGGGAACCCCTCGCCCTCCCTTCCGCCGCCATCTGATGGATGCCTGATGATCCGACGCCTGTCCTTCCTCTTCTGCCTGGCCCTGTCCCAGGTGGCCCCGGCCGCCCCGCCCCCCCTGCGGGAGGCCGTGGAGCGCTTCGATGCGGCCCAGGCCCAGGTGCAGACCCTCCAGTGCCCCTTCACGCTCACCCTGCGCCGCGCCCTGCTGAAGACCCCCTCGGTCACCAAGGGCACCCTCTACCTGCAGGGCTCGGACTTCGTCCATTTCGCCTTCCAGCCGCCAGAGGACCTAATCCTGCACCTCACCCCCAAGGCCCTTGTCTCCTATAGCCCCGGTGCCGGGGAGGGCGAGTTGATGAAGATCGGCCTGATTCGGAACGCCGATCGCAAGTTCCTCGGCCTGGGCCAGAAGCTCAGCTACCTCTCTGAGTATTTCCAGATCCGCCTCGAGGAGACGCGGGACCTGCCCGGAACTTGGTTCCTGGCCATGGTGCCCCGGACACTATCCATGCGGAAGCGGATGCAGGCCCTGAACCTCTGGGTGGACAAGGAGACCTGGCTGCCGAGGCAAGTCCAGTGGATCGAGCGCAGCGGCGACTCCTGGCTGGTGGAGCTGGGGGCCCTGCGAACCAACCAGGCCCTGCCCGCCGCCGTCACGGGCTTCAAGCTCCCCGAGGGCATCCCCGTGCGCAGCGACTTCAGCTTCTTCGCCACGCGGAAAAAGTAGGGCTACACTTCAGAGGCGCTTTCGAGGGTCCGATGATCGTGGTGTGCCAGGCCTGCCAGGCCCGCTTCCAATATGACGACAGTCGCTTCGGCGGCGTCCGGACGAAGCGTTTCAAGTGCCCGAAGTGCAGCCATGTCTTCGAGGTGGTGAACCCGGCGATGGGGGCCCTGCCGGTGGGGGAAACGCTCACCCATCCCTTCACTGGGCCCGTCCCCGAGGTGGGTTCCGAACCAGGGCCCGACCGGCTCCCTGAGCCGGGCGCTGAGCCCACCCCGCAGACCCCGATCCCCCCCGCCCGCACCACGGCCCGCCGGGATCGCGAAGCCATGCTGGTGGCCGCCGGCCTCCAGAAGCCGGGGCTGCCCTCCGGCTACCGCTTCAGCCTGGCCTTCCTCAGCGGCCCGCAGGCCTCCACGGTGCAGGTGCTGGACCGCCCCCGCGTCGTCATCGGCCGGGAAGAGGGCGATGTCATCACCCGGGATCCCGAGACCTCGCGCTGCCACGCGATCCTGGAGATCCACGGCGACGGCACGGTGTGGATCACGGACCAGCAGTCCACCAACGGCACCCATGTGAACGGGGAACGCATCTCGGAACCCGTCCAGCTCGCCAGTCAGCAGGAGTTCACCTGTGGAAACAGCACCTTCATGCTGTTGGTGCGCAACATCGACGAGTTTCCGCTGAATTGAGCCTCCATGCCGAACGACGCCCTGCCGCCTGATCCCTATGCGCCCTACCTCCGCCAAGCGGACGAGCTCTTCGCCCGCGACGAGATCGTCAAAGCGGGCCAGATCTGGCAGGCCATCCTCAAGCAGCAGCCCACCCACACCGAGGCCCGCGAACGCCTGGTGACCGTCCGGAAGCGGCTGCTGGCCCTGCAGGGACCCCCGCCGGAAGCCGTGGCCGCCCCGGAACCCGTTCGCCCGCCCGCAGACAGGATCCCACAGGAACCCGTGGCCCTCCCCCCACCCAGGTCTGCACCGGCGCCTGCACCAGCGCCTTCTCCCACACCCCTCCCGGCCTTCGTCCCAACCCTCGCCCCGGCCTCCGTCCCCGAACCGGCCTCGGCTCCCGTGGAGCTCAACCGCCTGGTGATCGAGGGCTGCACCCTCTACGACATGGGCCAGCTGGAGGATGCCCTCCACAAGTGGGAGCAGGTCCTGGCCCTCGACCCCGACCACGCCCTCGCCCGGAACTACGCGAACGGCGCCCGCCGCGAGTTGGGGCTCCCCCCGCTGCAGGCTCCCATGGCCCCTCCCCCGGCGGATTCGCCCATCGCCTTCGGGGATGACGATGTGGCCCGGCTCCTCCGCGAGGCCGTCCAGCTCTACGACATGGGGCTCACGGAGGAGGCCATCTCCAAGTGGGAGCGGGTCCTGGTCCTCGAACCTCACCGCGAGGAGATCCAGGACTACCTGCGCCAGGCCCGGCAGGAGGTGACCCAGAACGCCCTGACCCCCGCAGCGCAAACCGGCTCGACGGTCCGGGCCGCCGTGGCGGAGGCCGAGGCCCTGGACCTCAAGCTCCGCCAAGCCGACCACCTGCTGTCCCTTCAGCGCCACGAGGAAGCGGCCTTCACCTATCAGCAGGCCCTCAGCCTGTCACCCGGCCACCCGAGGGCTCTGGAGGGTCTCCAGCGGTGCCGCCAGCCCGCCGGCCGCGCCCAGGGCCCCAGTCCGACCCTGCTCCCGCCCCCGGGCCCCGTCGTCGAGCCCCAGGCCCTATCGTCCCACCCCATCACCATGGTCGAGGAGGAGCCCCTCTCCGCCCCTCCCGACCCCGGCGCGGTGGCGCCACCCGCTTCCCTGCTCAAGGCCGCCCGGGCGCCGCGGGGGGGCCTCTCCCTGCCCGGTCGCCTCCAGGGGGCCTCGGACCGGCTGCCCTGGCTGAAGAGCCCCAAGACGCTCGCCCTGCTCGGAGGCGGGCTGCTGGTGCTGATCGTGGGGATCGTCGGCCTGCGCAGCTACCGTCAGGACCAGGCGTTGAAGGAGGCCGTCAAGGCGGCCCGGACCGCCGCCGTGGCCCCGGTGCTCCAGCAGGCCCAGGCGCCGGATCTGGCGGAGGCGCCCGCAGACATCCGCGAGGAGGCGGAAGCCGCCCTCGACCGGGATCCCCTCCGCGCCTACCTGCGGGCCCAGACCCTCGTCACCCAGCATCCCTCGGAAGCCGCCGGACCCCAGCTGCTGGAAAAGGCCCGGGCCGGCCTGGCCGGCGGCGTTACGGGCGCCAGCCTCCCTGAGTTCCAAAAGCACCTGCAGAACGGCGACCTCGAGGCCGCCGCCAAGGTCATCGACGCCCTGCTGAGGGCCCAGCCCGACGATGCGGACCTGCGGGCCCGCGCCGCCCGCCTCCAGCTCCTGCTCTGCTCGGCCCACGCCGGGCAGGCCAAGTGGGAGGAGGCCGCCGAGGACCTGCGCCGGGGCCGCGCCCTCTTCCCCGGCGACAAGAGCTGGCAATCCCGCCTCAAGCTCCTAGAGCGCGTGAAGACCCTGCCCAAGGCCCAGCAGGCCGCATGGCTCCCGCTCCTCGGATAGAGACCCCAACGCCCGTTTCTTGGCTTACTCCACCCACACTTCGGGCGGCACGGGGTGGCTCAGGAAGTGGGTCATCCCCTCATTCAAGCCGTAGGCGCCGGTGGTGCCGAAGGCCAGCAGATCCCCCGGGGCCAGCTCTGGCAGGCGCACTTCGCCCAGGCGGTCGAGACTGGTGCAGAGGGGGCCGGCCAGCGTGTAAGGCTGGGTCCCACGCCCCTTGCCCACGGCCCTCACCGGGAAGGGCTGGCCGGTAAGGAGGGGCCGGATCAAGTGGTTGATGCCGCCCTCCAGGATGGCGAAGCGGGTGCCGCGGCTCTCCTTGATCCGCACCACGCGGGCCAGGTAGATTCCGCAGGGGCCCGCCAGGAAGCGGCCCGGCTCGAGGATCAGCTCGCCCGTGAACCAGGGATGTTCCATCAGAATTTCGGACAATCCTTGTCCAAAGGTCCTCAGGTCGAGCGGGGCTTCGTCCGGCGCGTAGGGCACACCCAGCCCGCCGCCGAGATCGATCTGCTCGAAGGTCATGCCGTGGGATTCGTGCAGGCGCTTCGCCAGGCTCAGCACGGCGCCGTGGATGGTCCGCAGCTTGGCCGCGTCCCGCTGGTTGCTGGCGGCGAAGACATGCAGACCCCGGATGCGGACATGGCGGAGCTTTGCGGCCTTCTGAAGCAGGGCCGGGACCTCCTCCTCGTCCACGCCGAACGCCGATGGCCCACTGCCGCCGATGATGCGGTTGCCCTCATCGATGTCGAAGGCCGGGTGCACCCGCAGGTTCACGGCTACTTCGCGATCCGCCATCGCATCGAGCCGGGCGAGGTCCTCGAAGCCTTCCGCCTGCACCCGAACGCCCATGACCAGGGCGCGAAGCAGCTCGGTTTCCCGCTTCCCGGGCCCGGCGAAGAAGGTGCGGCCGGGGGGCAGCTTCAAGGCCTCCACCCGCTCCAGCTCGCCGATGGAGGCACAGTCGAAGCTGGCACCCAGGGCGGCGAAGCACGCCAGCAGCCGCGGATGCGGGTTCGCCTTCACCGCATAGGCGAGGCGCACCCGGGGCGGCAGCACCGCACGCAGGGCGGTGAACTGCTCCGTCGCCACCGCGCCGGAGTAGGCAAAGCAGGGCGTGCCGTGGGCCTCGGCCAGGGACCGGCATTGGGCATCGTCAAACGCGAAAAGCATAAAAACCCCTAACCCCAGAGAACGCAGACGACGCAGAGAAGGACGGGCCGGACTCTTGGGCCAACCCCTCCATCAGATTCTTCCCTGTGCATCCCTGTTTCATCCGGCATTCCTCTGCGATCTCTGCGGCTAAACCTCGTTTCAGTGCTTCCAGTAGGGGGCCAGCCGCCGCACGCCCTCCCTCAGCTGCTCGGGCGTAGCGGCGAAGCTGAGACGGGCGTGACCGCGGCCGCCTTCGCCGAAGGCGAGGCCGGGGATGAGCACGACCTTGGCCTCATCCCGCAGCTTCAGGCAGAAAGCCAGGGGATCGGCGTGCGCGGACTCCGGCAGAGCCATGAAGTGGTAGAAGGTGCCGTCGGGGGGCGTCACGGTGTGGCCCAGCTCTTCACGCAGGGCCGAGGCCAGGGCTTCCCAGCGCAGCTGCACGGCGGCGCGGGCCTCGGCCAGGATGGCGTCCGAGTGTTCGAGGAGCGCCAGGGCCGCCCACTGGGCCGGTGTGGCCGTGCCCGTCACCGCGTAGCCATGGACCACGCGGGCAGGGGTGAGCCAGGCGGGATCGCCCACGGCCCAGCCCACACGCAGGCCCGGCGCGCCCCAGCCCTTGCTCACCGAGCTGGTCACCACGCCGCGATCGGTGACATCGCGCAGGCTGGGCGCCCGCACGCCGAAGTGGAGGTCGCGGTAGACCTCATCCGAAATGAGCAGAATGCCCCGGGCCACGCAGGCCTCGGCCACGCGCTTGAGGGCCGCGAGATCGCCCCCGCCGCCCGTGGGGTTGGAAGGCAGGTTGAGGATCACGGCGGAGGCCTCTGGCGTGGCGTCCAGCACCCGGATGAGGGCCTCGGCATCGAGCCGGAACCGGTCCTTGGACAGCGGATAGGTCACGGGCTCGGCACCCGCGATGCGGGCCAGGGCCGGATAGGCCACGAAGCCGGGGTCGGGCATGAGGACCTTCGTGCCGGGCTCCACCCAGGCCTGGAACAGCGAGAAGAGCGCCCCCTGGGAACCGGTGGTGATGAGCACCTCCTCCACCTGGGCGCCGTGGAAGGCGGCCACGGCCTTTCTCAGCTCCAGCAGGCCCACATGGGGCACATAGGCGCAGGGGCCGGGATCGCGCAGCAGCGCCCGCCGGGCCACCTCCGGCAGGTTCCAGGTGGGTTCGCCCAGGCCCAGGGGGATGGCCCCGGGCGGCGTGCCGTCCGTGATGGCTCGGATGGGCGAGGGCTTCAGCAGGGACAGGCGGGTGGCGGGATTCATCGGGACCTCAAAAGCAACAGATCACCACCAAGACACCAGGGCACCAAGTAAAGACAAAGGGTTTTTGCCGTTCTTGGTGCCTTCGCGGCCTGGTGGTTTTCATTTCGTCACCACCGCCCTACCGCAGCGCCTGTTCCAGGGCCGTGGCCGCGTCGGTCCTGTCGTCGCGGTACTTCACGATGCAGGGGGCCGATACCTGGAGCCCGCGGGCCTTGGCATAGTCGCCGGAGGCGGGCCGGGAGCCCGGCACCACCACGGCGCCTTCGGGCACCTCCTGGCGCAGCTCGCGGCCATTCACCAGGTCGTAGATCACGGTGCTGCCCGTGATGACCACACCCGAGGCCAGCACCGCGCGTCGGCGCACCACGATGCCCTCGAAGAGCCCCACCAGTCCGCCCACGAAGGCGTCATCCTCCACGATCACCGGCCGGGCGCCGGCGGGCTCCAGCACGCCGCCGATCTGGGCGGCGGCCGACAGGTGCACGCGCTTGCCGATCTGGGCGCAGCTGCCCACCAGGGCGTGGCTGTCCACCATGGTGCCCTCATCCACGAAAGCCCCCACATTCACATACGCGGGCGGCATGAGCACCACGCTGCGGGCAATGTGGGCGCCGCGCCGCACCGATGATCCGCCCGGCACGAGGCGCACGCCATCCTCCAGTCCGAAGTGGCGGACCGGATAGGCGGTCTTGTCGAACATGGGAAAGCCGGGACCCGGCATCTCCACCAGGTTCGTCCGGCGGAAACCGCAGAGGATCGCCTGCTTCACCCAGGTGTTGGCCACCCAGGTGCCGTCATCCTGGCGCTCGGCGGCCCGGATGGTGCCCGTCTCCAAGCCCACCAGGAGTACTTGGTGCATGGCGGGGGCTTCGGGATCCGCCGCCAGGACCTCCGCCGGACGGTTGAAGAAGCTGTGGATGGAATCCAGATCGACAACCATCACACCACTCCAGGGAAGGTGCCCTCGGTCGAGAGGCAGAGGGCTTCGGCCAGGCGTGTGCGCGTGGCGGGTTCGGCAGGAACCAGGGGCAGGCGCAGGCCGTCTTCGCAGAGGCCCAGGAGCTTCAGCACTGCCTTCAGGGGGATGGGATTGCTCTCCACGAAGAGGGCGTCCATCAGGGGCAGCAGCTGCTGGTGCAGGCGCAGGGCCTCGACCCCGTTCCCCTGCCGGGCGGCGGCGATCATGGCCGCAGTCTCGCGAGGCAGCACATTGCCCAGCACCGAGATGAGACCAGAAGCCCCCACGGCCAGGGAGGCCACGGCCAGGTTGTCGTCGCCGGACAACAGCAGCTTGCCCTTGGGCAGCTGTCGCGCGATCTCCCCGATCTGGGCCAGGTTGCCGCTGCTCTCCTTCACGGCCACCACCTGGGGATTCTCCCAGAGGCGGGCCAGCACGGCCGGGGTCACATTCAGCCCCGTGCGGCCCGGCACATTGTAGGCAATGATCGGCAACCCCGGTGCCGCGTCGGCCACCGCGGCGAAGTGCGCCACCAGGCCAGCGGGCGTGGGCTTGTTGTAGTAGGGCGTCACCACCAGGGCGCCCTGGGCTCCCAGGGCCTGGGCGCGCTGGGTCATGGCCGCTGCCTGGCGCGTGGCGTTGTGTCCCGTGCCCACGACCACGGGGCGGCCGCTGCTCTCCTCGAGACAAGCCGTGATGATGGCGTCGCGCTCCGCATCCAGGATCGTGGCGGCTTCCCCCGTGGAGCCCAGGGGTACCAGGAAGTCCACTCCGCCTGCCACCACATGCCGCACCAGCTTGCGGAAGGCGGGCAGGTCCACCTCGCCCGAGGCGGTAAAGGGCGTCGCCAGGGCGACGGCGAGTCCGGAGAAATCGAGGGTCATGGTTTGCCTCCGAAGGCGAAGAGGGGATCGAGCAGGTCGGCGGCCAGGTCTTCCATGGTGAAGACGCCCTTGCGGCCCTGAAGCCAGTGGGCCGCCGCCAGAGCGCCTTGGGCGAAGGGCGCCCGGGACCGGGCGATGTGCGTCAGCTCCAGCAGCTCGGCGGGGGCATCCAGCCCCACCGTGTGGGTGCCGAATTCCGCCCCGGCCCTCACGACGCCGATGCTCAGCTGATGCGGCGCTGGCGTGCCCAAAGTCCATTCGGTTTTGCGGGGACAGCCCCGCAGGAGGGCCGCGGCCAGCGTCTTGGCCGTGCCGGAAGGTGCGTCGGCCTTGAGGCGGTGGTGGCGCTCCATCAGGAAGGGATCCCGCGCGGGATCGAGGGCCGCGAAGCGCCCCAGCACCGTGGCGAAGCGGGCCATGAGGGCCACCGAGAGCGAGAAGTTGGAGGCCGCCAACACGCCGATGCGCCCCGCCACACGATCCTCCAGGTCGGGCACCGACCAGCCCGTGGTGCCGATCACGAGGTCGGTTCCCGTCTCCAGGGCCCAGGCGAGATGGGCCTCGACGGCCTCCGCCACGCTGGCATCGATGGCCACGGCCACGGGGCCGGTCGGGCGCCCTTCGCGGTCCACCTGCCAGGCCAGGGCCTCCCCGGCCTCCGCGGCGATGGCTGAACCCAGACGGCCCTTCCCGAAGAGGCCAAGGCGGGGTGCCGTCACGCCGCACCCCCCACCAGCACGCGATGCAGGCGCCGCAGGGCCTCGGAACTCTGGTCCTGGCGGACCACCAGGCTCAGGTTGATCTCGTTGGCGCCCATGCTGATCATCTCCACATTGATGTCGCCCAGCGAGGACAGCAGCTGCGCGCCCAGGCCCGGCGTGGACTTCAGCCGCTCGCCCACGGCGGCGATGATGGCCCGGCCCTCGTGGATCTCCACCGTGGCGAAGGCCGACAGGTCCTGGATCAGGGGCTTCAGCGGCACATCCGCCTCCACCGTGAGGGAGACGCTCACCTCGGCCGTGGCCACGAGGTCGACGCTCACGCCGCGGCGGCCGAACACTTCGAACAGCCGCGCCAGGAACCCGCTCTGGGCCAGCATCCGGGAGCTGCTCACCGTAAGCACGGTCACCGGGCCCCGGCTGGCCAGGGCCGTGATGGGACGGCCCGTGCGGACCTCGGCCGAGATCGTGGTGAAGCGGCCTTCGGGTTTCTGCGTGTGGCGCACGGTGACAGGGATGCGCGCTTCCACCGCGGGCTGGATGGTGGCCGGGTGGAGCACCTTGGCGCCGAAAGCGGCCAGCTCGGCGGCCTCGGCGAAGCTCAGCTCGGGAATGGGCAGGGCCTCGGGCACGATGCGCGGATCGCAGGTGAGCACGCCCTCCACATCCGTCCAGATCTGCACCTCCGCCGCGCCCAAGGCCGCCCCGAAGAGGGCGGCGGAATAATCGCTGCCACCCCGGCCCAGCGTGGTGGTGAGCCCATCCTCCGTGGCGCCGATGTAGCCCTGGGTCACCACGGCCCGGCCCGGGCCCAGGAGGGGCTTCAGGTGGTCGGCAGCCAGGGGCCGGATCGCCTCCTGCTGGGGCACGGCCTCCCCGAACACGCCGTCCGTACGGAGAACCGTGCGGGCATCCACCCAGGCACCCCCCACGAAGGCCGCGAAGATGCGCGTGGACAGCCGCTCGCCCAGCGAGGCGATGGCATCCATGCTCCGGGGGCTCAGCTCGCGGAGCAGGGCCACGCCCCGAAGCAGCAGCTCGAGCTCCCCGAAGAGGTCCGTCAGGGCCACATCCAGGCTTTCGGGCACGGCGCCGTCGAACAGCTCCGCGGCGGCCTTCCGGTGGGAGGCCATGAGGCCCCGCTGCTGCTCCATGGCGCCGGCCAGGTCGCCCGCTTCCGCGGCCCTCGCCGCCCCGAAGAGGCCGTTGGTGGTCTTGCCCATGGCGGACAGCACCACCAGGGGCGACTGGGGCAGGGCCGACCGCACCAGGCTCGCCACCTGGCGCATGCAGGCCGCATCGGCCACACTGCTGCCGCCGAACTTGAGGACGATCATCGGAGGTACCCCTTCGCATGGGCCAGCTCGGCGTTCAGGATGCTGCCTCCGGCCGCCCCGCGCTCCGTGTTGTGGCCGAGGAGCGCGAACTTCACACCGAGGATGGGGCAAGCCCTCAGGCGGCCCACATGCACGCTCATGCCGCCATCCGTCTCCACATCGCGGCGTACCTGGGGGCGGTCCTCCAGGGTGTGGACATGCACGGGCACGGCGGGTGCCGAAAAGAGCTTCAGTCGCTGGGGTTCAGGTTTCCAGCTCAGCCAGGCCTCGCGCACCGCCTCCAGGGATGGGTTGCCTTTCAGCTTCACGCTGACGGCCTCCGTGTGGCCCTCGATGACGGGTACCCGATGGCAGAGGGCGCTCACCCGCATGGGCGCCAGCTCCACTTCGCGGCCGGTGAAGCGACCCAGCATCTTGGGCGTCTCCTCCTCCACCTTCGGCTCCTCGTTGCGGATGAAGGGGATCACATTGCCCAGGATGTCCAGGCTGGCCACGCCGGGGTAGCCGGCGCCGCTGATGGCCTGCATGGAGGTCATCAGCACGGCCTCCACACCGAAGGCCTCCTGGAGCGGGGCCAGGGCCATGACCAGCACCGTGGCCGTGCAGTTGGCGTTGGTGACGATGCCGCCGCTCCAGCCGTGGTGATGGCGCTGCACCTCGAGCAGGCCCAGATGATCGGCGTTCACCTCGGGCACCAGCAGGGGCACTTCCGGCGACATGCGGAAGGCCGCCGCGTTGGAGAACACCATGGCCCCGGCCCGGGCGAAGGCCGGCTCCAGCTCCGTGGCCGGCGCCGTGTCGAGGGCGCTGAAGATCACCGGCGACAGGGCGAATTCCGGGGTGCCCTCGGCCATCACCTGGTCGCCCAAACCGCCATAGGGCTCGCCGTCCAGGCGCCAGGCGCAGGCGTCGCGGTAGCGCTTGCCGGCGCTGCGTTCGCTGGCCGCGAGGTGTTCCACGCGGAAGAGGGGGTGGTTCGCCAGGCGCCGCACAAAGCGCTGGCCCACGACGCCAGTGGCGCCCAACACGGTCACGGGGATTTTCGAGGACATGGTTCAGTCTCCCAGGAAATGCAGGGCCAGCCGGTGATTCAGATCCACGCCGGCTTCCAGATCGGCGAGGGCGAGGCACTCCTCCAGCGTGTGCGCCACGCGGATGCTGCCGGGCCCCGCCAACACCACGGTGCGATCCGGCACCAGCGCCCGCAGGGTGGGCGCATCGGATCCGAAGGGCATGGCCGCCTGCTCGAAGCCAGGAATCTCCGGATAGCGATCCGGGGGTTCGTCCAGGCGCAGGTCCACCGAACCTTCGGGCGGCGCCAGGCGGCGGACCTCCTCGGCAAAGGTGCTGCCGGGCAGCGTGCGCACCAGCAGGTCGGCCACCGCCGAGGCTGGCACGGAGTTGAGGGCCTCGCCCCCGCGCAGCAGCCCGAGGTTCCACACCTCGGGACCCAACCGGGGATCCGCGGGCCGGGGCTGCTCGCGCAGCCGCTGGAGCCAGTCCAGCAGGGGCCAGGTGGCGTCGTGGCCCAGCTCCGGGCTGCCGCTGTGGGCGGCCCGACCTGCGCAGTGGAGGCAGAGGTGCTGGGCCCCGCGCTGACCCGAGGCCAGCTTCAGCTCCGTGGGCTCGCCGTTGATGAGCGCCCTCAGGTCCCGCAGGCGGTCCGCCAAGCCCAGGGCCGCGGTGGCTCCCGCGCTGTCGGTCTCCTCGCCCACCACGCCCAGCCAGGCGAGGCCTTCGCGGCCTTCGGCCAGCAACCTCCGTACGGCGCCGAGCTGGGCCACAATCTGGCCCTTGGCGTCGCAGGTCCCGCGGCCATGCAGCACCTCTCCCTCCAGCCTCGGCGGCAGGAAGGGCGGCACCGTATCCAGATGGGTGGAGAAGAGCACCGCCGGTCGCCCCCAGACCGCCAGCACATTGGTTCGACCCTCGGCCACGGGCTGCTCGTGGATCGTCGCGCCGAGTCCCTGCAGCAGGGCCCGCAGGGCCGGCAGGCCCGCATCCTCCCGGCCCGAAGTGGTCTCCTGGGCGCAAAGCTGTCGCAGGCTGCCTGTGAGCCAGCTTCGGAGATCGGCGGTGGTGGCGTTCATGGAAACCTCGGCGGGCCGACGGTGCCATCTGGAACGCGGTGGGAGGGACTCCCGCCGCCGCTCCTCAGGCCCTCCGCGCCGGGTGACCGGCACGACAGCCGCCGGGCTTTCGCCTCAGCGTCCAGGGGCCGCGCCGATGACTCGCGATCCCTTCGGCGATCCTCCCCTTTCCCGGCAGGTCATCGGGGTCATCCCCCTCGCCGTCGGTACTGATGGGGACCGCTCCTCCATCGGAAGGTCCACCTTCCCACGGCCAAGCCCCCTTTTGCAAGCCGCTACCGGAGGTCGCTCAGCAAGGCCTCGCCGCGGGGCCAGGGGCCGTGGCCCGAAGCCTGGTTCAGGTGGCCGCAGGGCCCCAGGTCCACGAAGCGCGCTCCCCAGTCCGCCGCCAAGGCGCGGGCCCGGGCCGGCGCCAGAAAGGGGTCGTCCGAGGAGGCGGCCAGGATGGCGGGAAAAGCCAGCCGCAGCCGGGGGATGGGTCCGAAGGCCCTCAGCACCGCCAAGGCATCGGCTCGCTCCACATCTGCGGGGGCCGCCAGCAGCGCGCCCCGGATTTCCCGGTCATGGCCCTCCGCCCAGTGGACGATGGCCAGGCAGCCCAGCGAATGCCCCACCAGGATCGGCGGTTCCTGGCAGTCGGCGATGGCCTCGTCCAGGGCCTCCACCCACGCCGCCTTGATCGGGTGTTCCCAGCTGGGCATCTCCACCCGTTTCATGCCGCCCAGGCTGCCCTCCCACAGGCTCTGCCAGTGGCCAGGGCCGGAACTCTGATAGCCAGGGACGGTCAGGATCGTGGGCATGGTCCCCCCGAAGATGGCTCCATGGAACGCCCTTGGATCCTGAAGATCAAGCGCGGAAGCTCAGACCTTGGGGCCGGGCACCAGGGCGTCGGCCAGGCGCCGCACATAGCCGCTGAGGTCTGTCACCGCCGCCACCGCTTCCGGGGTGGTGCGCAGCAGCTGGAAGTAGCCGGCGTAGGCGGCGTAGGCCAGCAGCGCCCGCTCGCGCGCCTCAGCCTCGGAGAGCCCCAGGGCCCGGAAGGCCTCCACGCCGAAAGCCAGGCGGCGCTCCGTGGCGCGGCGAAGGAAGGGGGCCACCCGAGCATCTCCGCTCGAGACCGCCAGCGCCGCGAAGAACAGCCCGTTCTCCAGATCTTCAAAGGCGGCGAAGAGCAGCACCCGCAGGCGGCGCCGGGGATCTGCGATGCCCCCGTAGCGGGCGACCACATCGGTGCTCTGATCCTGCTCCCACGCCTCCAGGGCCGCGCGGATGAGGGCATCCCGATTCTCGAAGTGCCAGTAGAAGCTCCCCTTCGTGACGCCCAGCGCCTGCGCCAGCGGCTCCACGGCCACCGCCGAGACGCCCTCCCGGATGATCAGGGCCTGCGCCGCCTGGACCCAGGCCTCGGGCGAGAGGGGCGTCGCGGGGCGGGGGGGCTTTTTGCGGGAGACGGGCATGCAGACCTGGGCCGGGACCCGCAGGCTACCATACCCATCCGTATGGCCCATCCACCTCAGGCCATGACCTCTCCACCCGCCGGTCGGTTGAGGCTGGGGGACCGTGCACGGAAACTGGGGCGACATCTCCGGGGGAGGTCCCATGCGATCGCTCCTCTGCACCCTGCTGCTCCTGCTTGGAAGCCTGGACTGCGCCCGGATCTATCGGCCCGTGGCCCTGCTGGCGCCGCCAGTGGAGGTCCAGCGCGGAGAGTTGTCGGGACGCCTCGCCCTCCTGCCCTGGGGGGACAACTCCGGCTATGCCCGAAAGGCCCTCGACGCCCACCTGCGCGTGGCGGTCCTGAGCCTTGAGAATGCCTCCGACCAGGGCGTAGAGGTCCTGGGCCTGCAGCTGCCGGACGAGGCTGGCACTCTGACTCCCGAAGCCGCCCTGCTCCTGGTGCGACAGCGGAGCGCCGCCTACCTCCTCTACCCGATCCTTCCGGGAATCCTGGCCATTGCCAGCGGCGGCGACCGCATCGGCCAGGCTATCTTCGGTGCTCTGGGGGTCGTGGGCCTGGGAACCGGCATCCCGAATGCGGTCGTGGCCTCTCGGAGCAACCGCCGCCTGGGCGACTTCTTCCGGGATGAGGCCTGGGTGCCCGGATCCCTGCCACCGGGCCGGAGCCGCCGTGGCCTGGTGTTCATCCGGAGCCGCGATCCCCAGGCCCCGCTGCAGGTCCGGGTCCTCTACCGGGGTCCCGCCGGCGATCGCAGGCTGGACCTCACCTGCCCGGGAATTCCGCCCCGCTGAACGAGGGGGGTCCGCCGGAGCTAGACTGAAGGTTCGGAGCGCCCCATGTCCCTGGTCATCGCCGGCAAGACCTTCAACAACCGCCTCGTCCTCGGTACGGGCAAGTACAAGGATTTCGCCACCATGCAGGCCTGCTACCGGGCCGCGCGGGTGGAAATGGTCACCCTGGCCGTGCGCCGCTTCGACCTCAGCGCCAAGGGCGAGGACAACATCCTCAACTGGATTCCCAAGGACATCGCCCTGCTGCCCAACACCGCCGGCTGCTACACCCGCGAGGACGCCCTGCGCGTGGCGCGCCTGGCACGCGAAGCGCTCGACACGAACTGGGTGAAGCTCGAAGTCATCGGTGATCCAAAGAGCCTCTACCCCGACAACGAGGAAACCCTGGAAGCCGCCAGGATCCTCGTGAAGGAGGGCTTCACGGTGCTGCCCTATGTGAACGCCGATCCCATCCTCGCCAAGAAGCTCTGCGATGCGGGCTGCGCCGCCGTGATGCCCCTGGGCAGCGCCATCGGCTCGGGCCTGGGCGTGCAGAACCCCATGACGCTGCTGCTGATCAAGGAAGTGGTCGAGAGCTATCAGCTGCCCATGATCGTAGATGCCGGCGTGGGCACGGCCTCCGATGCGGCCCTGGCCATGGAGCTGGGTGCCGATGGCGTGCTGCTCAACACCGCCGTGGCCGAGGCCGGGGAGCCCACCAAGATGGCCCAGGCCATGGATCACGCCGTGATCGCCGGACGGCTCGCCTTCGAGAGCGGCCGCATGCCCAAGCGCCTCTATGCCAGTGCCAGCAGCCCCATGGCGGGCGTCATCGGGCGATAGCAATCCCAAAAGAGAAGCGCCCGGCACACGGCCGGGCGCTTCTCTTTTGGGGGGTTTCCCTTACCGGACCGGAGCCGCTTCGCGAAGGCCGACTTCCGTCAGGGCCGCCGCCAGGTGCGCCACGGTGCGGTCCACATTGTGCAGCTTCTCCAGCCCGAACAGGCCGATGCGGAAGGTCATGAAGTCCGCCGGTTCGTCGCACTGCAGCGGCACGCCGGAGGCCACCTGCAGGCCCGCGGCCAGGAACTTCTTCCCGGACTGGATGTCGGGGTCCGTGGTGTAGCTCACCACCACGCCCGGAGCCTTGAAGCCCTCGGCCGCCACGCTGGGCAGGCCGCAGCTCTCCAGCAGGGCGCGGGCCTTGGCGCCCAGATCCGCCTGCTCGGCCTGCAGCTTGTCGAAGCCGTAGGCCTCCATCTCCTGCATCACCGCGCATACCTTGGCCAGGGCATCCGTGGGCATGGTGGCGTGGTAGGCGTGGCCGCCCTTCAGGTAGGCGTCCATGATCGCGGACCACTTCTTGAGGTCGCAGGCGAAGCTGGTGCTGGTGCTGGCTTCCATCACGCCCTTGGCCCTTTCGGAGAGCATGACCATGGCGCAGCAGGGGCTGCCGCTCCAGCCCTTCTGGGGGGCGCTCACGAGGACATCCACACCGAGGGCCTCCATGTCCACCCACATGCAGCCCGACGCGATGCAGTCCAGCACGAACAGCCCGCCCACGGCGTGGGTCGCCTCGGCCACAGCCTTCAGGTAGTCATTGGGGAGGATGATGCCGGCGGCGGTCTCCACATGCGGGGCGATCACCACGGCGGGCTTCTCCGCGGCGATGGCGGCCACCACTTCCGCGATCGGCGTCGGCACCCAGGGGGACTGCCGATCCGTGCCGGTGCGCCGCGCCTTGAGCACGACATGCGAGGCGGGAATCCCGCCCATGTCGAAGATCTGCGACCAGCGGAAGCTGAAGAAGCCGTCCCGGATCACCAGCGCCTTCTTGCCCGTGGCGAACTGCCGGGCCACGGCCTCCATGCCGAAGGTGCCGCTGCCGGGGACGATCACGGCGGCCTGGGCGTGGTAGACCTTCGCGAGGATGCGGTTCATCTCCCGCATCACCTGCTGGAAGCGCTTGGACATGTGGTTGAGCGCGCGGTCGGTGTAGACCACGGAGAATTCCAGCAGTCCGTCCGGGTCGACATTGGGAAGCAGTGCGGTCATGGCGAATCCTCCTCGGAATCTATTTAAGCCAGTTGATGTCCGTGCCAGCAGGGAGGTGCGGCGTGAAGATCGACAGGTACTGGAGATCCTCCTCCAGCGCCCGGGTGTCGTGGACGATGCCCCGGGGGCAGACATGCACATCGCCGGCCTTCACGGGTTTCCACTCGCCGTTGACCATAATCTCGCCCTTGCCCCCGACCACGATCACATACTCGTCGCAGACCGTGTGGAAGTGGCGGCCGATGGTGGTGCCCTTCACGGCGGTCCGGATCATCATCTGCGTGCGCGGGCACTCGTAGACCACTTCGCTGTCCACGCCCTTCTCGGGCAGGGAACGCTTGGCGTAGTAGTCGCGCAGGTTGATCAGGACGGCCACATCCGGGGTGGAGTCGATGAGGCCCTTCAGGGTTTCCAGTTCACAGGTCGTCATGGCGTGTCTCCTTCATGGCGTGAGGTTGGAGGGCGGGTTTCCCATCAGCTGACGGCCGGAGCCGTGGGCAGAATCCAGGGGATGACGAAGGCCTGCAAGAGCACCACGACGATCACGATCCCCAGAAGGATCAGGGAATACTTAAGGGTCTTCCTGAAAATGTCCGTCTCCCGACCCACGAGCCCCACCGCGGCGCAGGCCACGGCAATGGACTGGGGGGAGATCAGCTTGCCCATGACGCCGCCGAACAGGTTGGCCGAGGTGGTGAGCACGGGGTTGAAGCCCAGGTGCCCGGCGGTGACCTGCTGGAGCTTGCCGAACAGGGCCGCCGACGAGGTCACCGAGCCCGTGAGGAACACACCCACCAGGCCGATGATGGGGGAGAAGATCGGGAAGGCCATGCCCGTGAGAACCGCCATGGCCAAGCCCAGGGTGAAGGACATGCCTGAGTAGTTGGCCAGGAAGCCCAAGCCGATCACCGAGGCCAGCGTGATGAGGGCGAACCGGAGCTGCATGAAGGTCTTCGCGAAGACCTTGGCGCCGGTGGCGGGACTGATGCCCAGCACGACCATGGAGATCAGCGACGAGAGGAACATGGCCGTGCCGGGGGCCGTGAGCCACTGCCACTTGTAGCTGGCGCCGTAGACGGCAGGCTTGGCGACGATGGGCGCGGCCTTGAAGACGACGCCGTCCAGCCAGGGCCAGTGGGGCACGGCCAGGAACCAGTGGTGGGTCTTCTCGGCGTAGTTCTTGAAGAAGGGCGTGCCCCAGAGACCCATGACGATCATGAGGATGAGGAAGGGGGACCAGGCCTTAAATATTTGGCCCGCCGTGTGGCGGACGCCTGTGGCCGGGTTCGCGGCCTTGTCCTCCTCGAAGGTCCAGGTGGTCTTGGGCTGCCAGAAGCGGATGAAGATCACCAGGCAGAGCAGCGACACCACGGAGGCTGTGATCGCGGGCAGCTCGGGCCCGAAGTAGGTGGAGATCACCAACGAGGTGGCGCCGTAGCTGATGCCGGCCACCAGCGCCGCCGGAATGACTTCCAGGGCCCGCTTGAAGCCCACCATGACGACCACCATGAAGAAGGGAATGATCAGGGCCATGAAGGCCATGTCGATGCCGATGGCACGGGCCATGGTCGTGGCGGGAATGCCCGTCACGGTGGACATCATCATGGTCGGGACGCCCACGGGCCCGAAGGGCACGGGCGGCGTGTTGGCCACGAGGCAGATGACGGCGGCTGGCAGAGGGGGAAAGCCCAAGCCGATGAGCATGGCCGCGGCCACCGCCACCGGAGCGCCCTGCCCGGCCACGCCTTCCATGAAGGCGGAGAAGGAGAAGGCGATGAGCAGCGCCTGGATCCGGCGATCCGGAGACAGGGATGAAATCGAGCCTTTGATGATCTCGAACTGTCCCGATTCCACCGTGAGGTTGAAGAGGAAGACCGCCGTCAGGATGATCCAACCGATGGGAAAGAGACCCGTCACCATGCCCAGGGCGGAGGCCGACAGCGCGGCGCTGAGCGGCATCCGGTAGACGAGCACGCTGATGATGATCGTGAGAAGCAGCGTGAGTAGCCCCGCCACATGGCCCTTCATGCGCTTCACGGCCAGGGCCCAGAACAAGAAGAAGATGGGGATGGCCACCACCAGGGCGGTGAGGAGCAGGCTCCCCTGAAGCGCGGCGTAGTTTTGGTTCCACTGCATACGCTTGGTCCTTTCTTGTTGTGGTTGGGATGGGACCCACTATGAGTGCTTGGCGTTATTAACGATGTGATCGTCGTCAATTGTTGTTGCCAAAGAATTCAGGCCTCTTTTGGCTCCTCCCGCGGGGACTTGGATCCCCACCTCCGCCCCAGGGAGGACGCCCTCCGGGAGATGGACCTGGGGGATAATGGCCCATGTCCGACTTCGACCTCCCGCTCCTGGAATGCCGCATCCTGGGCTGCCTGCTGGAGAAGCAGCTGAGCACGCCGGACGCCTATCCTTTGTCCATGAACGCGCTGCTCAACGCCTGCAACCAGTCCAGCAACCGCGCCCCAGTGCTGACGGTGACGGAACCGGAGGTCCAGGCCTCGGTGGAGGCCCTCCTTGCCCGCGGGCTGGCCGAGCACTGGCCGGGCCGGGTCCTGAAGGTGGCGCACACCGCCAAGCCCACCTGGAACCTCTCTGTTCAGGAGGCGGCCCTGCTGGCAGAGCTGCTCCTCCGGGGGCCCCAGACGCCCGGCGAGCTGCGCACCAACACGCGGCGGATGTATGCCTTCCCCGACCTGGCGGAGCTGGAGGGCTGCCTTGGCGCGCTCCTGGAGGCCGAACCGCCCCTCATCCAGCGACTCCCCCGGGCGCCCGGGGCCCGCGAAGCGCGGGTGGCGCACCTGCTCTCGGGCCCGGTGGAGGGCCAGGCTCCGGCCCAAGCCCCCACCCAGGATGCCGCTCCCGCCCGTTCCGGTCGGCTCGACCAGCTGGAAGGCGAAGTCGCCACCCTGCGCGACGAGCTTATGGAACTCCGGGAAGCTTTCGAGGCCTTCAAGGCCCAGTTCTAGACCTCGCGGAAGGGCACCCGGAGGCGGCGCAAGCCCTCCACCAGGTCGCCGTGGTGGCTGGGCTCCACCTGGAGCACCAGGTGGAAGGGCCGGGGCGCCAGGTCCTCCGCCACGGCTTCCAGCACAGCCATCAGCGTGACGCCGTCCGAAGGCGGCGCATCCTGGAGCAGCTGGTCCGCGTCGAAGACCAGGAAGGTCCCGCCCGCGGGCAGGTCCGACAGGCTGTCTCGGAGGCTGTCCCAGGTGCCGCCGAAGTAGGGAGGAAACTGGGCGGCCGCCGCCCATTCGTCCAAGAGCCCCGCCCGGGTCCGCATGCGGCTCCCCCGCAGCCAGCGAAGGGGCTCCGCCGCCGGAACGGCCTCCGCCAGTGCGGCGGCTGCCCCGCGCCACACGCAGAGGTGCGGCCCTTCGGCGGAGGTGAGGAAGGTCCAGTCGCTCATCGGACCTCGACGAAGGTGCGGTAGTGGTCGACCGTGTACCAGACCCGCCCGTCGCTGCCCGTGACCAGGCGCTCGGTGCCCCGGTTGCGGCCCTCGGCCCGGGGATGCACATCCCACTCCCGGTACTCGATGCGCTTCCGGCGGGCGTCGTAACGGGGGAGTGCACCCTCGTAATTGCCGAAGATGCGGCCGCCCACATAGCCGGGCTGGGCGTAGCCGTGCTGCCGGATGTAGGCCAGGGTCTCGCGGGCGTGGGGGGGGAGGGGGTCCGCTGGAGCCACCTGGACCTGCGCGGCCGGGGCCGACGGGGCTGAAGCTGGGCCCTGGGGTCCGCAGGCCGTGAGCGGCAACAGAGCGGCCAGGGCGACCAGGCCGGCGGCCAGGTGCGCGAGGGTCCTCCGCCAGCGAGTCATGCGACCTCCAGGATTGCGGTTTGCAAGTGTACTGCTACCCGGCCTGGTTGGCGGTGGTGATGGTTTCCAACCCATGGGCATCCGGCCCCGTCTCCGCCTGGCGCAGCAGGTAGGCGAAGAGGAAGCCGAAGAAGCCGAGGCTGCTGAAGATCCACATGCCCAGCCGGTATCCCGCGGGATGCGCGGCGCTGGCGGCGGCATGGTCGTTGGCCCAGCCGATGAGGAAGTTGAAGCCCGCCAACCCCACATTCTGGATGAGCGTCATCAGCCCATAGGCTGTGCCCAGCTTCTCCTCCGGCACCAGGTAGGCCACGGAGGGCCACATGACCGCCGGGATCAGGCTGAAGGCGATGCCCATCATGGCCATGGGCACGAAGAGGCTCACCTGCGTGTAGGCCATGAGCAGGTAGACCGGGATCAGCAGCAGGCTGCCCAGCATCATGAAGAGGGCCCGCTTGCCCACGCGATCCACCATCAGCCCGAAGAGGGGCGTGCCGATCATGGCGAAAAGGGTGAGCATCGAGGACAGGAAGCCGCCGGTTTCGCGGGTCACCCCGTGCGCATCCTGGAAGAACTTCACGGCAAAGGTCTGGAAGGGGAAGATGCCGCTGTAGAAGGTGATGCAGAGGGCCACCACATACCAGTAGGTGGGGCTGAACTTCAGCAGGTCGCCCCAGACCACCTTGTCCGTGCCACCCTGCCCGCCCAGGGCGTAGCGCTTCGCCGCGCCGTTCTCCATGAGCCAGTAGACGCCCGCGGCGATGACGCACACCGCACCGAAGACTGTGGCGATAAGAAGGGGCGTGCGCCAGGAGCCGAAGGCCCAGCGGGCCCAGGTGGGGCTGTTCAGGGCCGCGAAGGAGCCCAGCCGCGCGATGAGCAGGTTGATGCCGAAGGCGAAGCTCAGTTCCTTGCCGCGGAACCACTGGGCCACCGCCGCCGTGACGGCCACGATGAGGCTCTCGGCCCCCAGGCCGAAGACCAGGCGGCCCGAGGCCATGACCCATAGCTTGGGGCTCAGCGCCGTGAGGAGGGCGCCCATGAAGCAGAGGACGGCGAACAGGAAGGTGGCCTTCTTCACGCCGATGCGGTCGATGAGGATGCCGCCCACCAGCACCATGATGATGTTGGGCACGCTGTAGATCCCCTGGAGCAGCCCGATGTTGCCATCCGTGAAGCCCAGCTGCTTCTGAAGCACATCTGCCAGGGGGCTGATGGCGTCATAGACATAGTAGTTGCCGAACATGGCCAGGCTGATCACCACCAGCACCAGCCAGCGGAAGGCCGCCGGCGGAGCCGGCAGGGCGCGAGTGGGGGCTTCGGTGGACATGCAACTCCCGGGCGGTTTCACCCGAGGATGACACGGCTCCGGGAGGCGCTTCAAATAGAACTGATTCTCATAAAAATTAACATGTCTTAACACCTCTACCCGGCCCCGGCAGTCCTAAGCTCGAGCATCCCCTTCTTTCCCACCCTCTTTCCTTCTTTCCTGGAGCCTCGGCTCCCCGGAGGTCCCATGCCCTCTCGTTTCGCCCTTCGTCTCGCCGCGGCAGCGGTTCTCGTGGTTCCCGCCTTCGCCGCCCGTCCCGCGGACAGCCCCCTGGCTGACGAGGCGCGCCGCCACCTGGACGCCCGGGTCTACCAGCTGGGCCTGGATCGCGACCACGGGTTCTCGCCCAAGAGCGTCTTCGAGGAACCCACCGGCGAGGCCCACATCCGCATGCACCAGCTCTACAAGGGCGTGCGCGTCTTCGAGGGCGAGTCGGTCGTGCACATGCGCGGGGGTGCCGTCACGGACCGCACCGACGCGCTGGTCCGCGGCCTCAACCTGAATGTCGTCCCCACCCTGGCGCACGGCGAGGCCCTGGCCGTGGCCCACCAGTCCCTGGCCCCGAAAGGCGCCTACGCCCACGCACCCACCTCCGAGCTCGTGGTCGCCACCCTTACCCGGGACATTGAGACCCCCCGCGGCACCCGCACCCTTTCCCGCCCGGCCCTGGCCTACCACATCCACACCGAGCTGGAGAACGGCGCCGAGGAGACCCGGCACACCGACTTCCTCGTGGACGCCCACACCGGCGCGATCCTTGAAAGCTGGAGCACCCTCCACACGATCAGCGGCACGGGCAACTCCCAGTTCTCGGGCACGGTCGCCATCAACACCACGGCCAACGGCGCGACCTACGACCTGCGCGACACCACGCGCGGCATGAACTACGCCACCTACAACCTGAACCACGCCACCACGGGCACCGGCACCCTCTACAACGACGCCGACAACACCTGGGGCGACGGCGCCAACTATGTGGCCGGGGGCAGCACCACCACCGCCAACGGCCAGACCGCGGCCGTGGACGCCCACTACGGCGTGGGCCTCACCTACGACTTCTACAAGAATGTCCTGAGCCGGAACGGCATCGACGGCAACAACGGCGCCACCTACAGCCGCGTGCACTACAGCTCGGCCTACGACAATGCCTTCTGGTCCGACAGCTGCTTCTGCATGACCTACGGCGACGGCTCCTCCTTCAAGTCCCTCGAGTCCATTGATGTCGCCGGCCACGAGATGAGCCACGGCGTCATGGCCCGCACCGCGAACCTCACCTACCGCGGCGAGTCCGGCGGCCTGAACGAGGCGAACTCCGACATCTTCGGCAGCATGGTCGAGTTCATGGCCCATGGGGGCGGCACCAACACTGTGCCCAACTACACCAGCATCACCGGCACCATCCAGGTGAACTACGGCTCCGTGCCCGCCGCCAACTACCTCATCGGCGAGCAGCTGGCCACGAACGCCTTCAACAAGCCCCTGCGCTACATGTACAAGCCCAGCCTCGACGGCTCCAGCCCGGATGCCTGGTCCAAGACGCTCGGCCGCCTGGATGTCCACTACAGTTCCGGCGTGGCCAACCACTTCTTCTTCCTCCTCGCCCACGGCAGCCAGATCGACGCCTTCTCGGGCAACCTCCAGTCCCCCCTGGCCAACGGCGTCACCAGCATCGCCGGCATCGGCAACGATCTGGCCGCCCGCATCTGGTACAAGGCCATCACGGCCTACATGACCAGCAGCACCAACTACGCCGGCGCCCGCGTGGCCACCCTGAATGCCTGCACCGCTCTCGGCTACCCCTCGGGCAGCTCGGTCTACACGACCGTGAACAATGCCTGGCTGGCCGTGAATGTGAAGTAGGGCCCTCCGACTCTTCAACGAGAAGGCGCCCCGCGGGGCGCCTTCTCGTTTCGCGGGTTCCCTGTGGTCGCCGGGTGACGGATAGTGGGGGGATGACGGCCCCTTCCCGGCGCATCTGCCCCAGCTGCCAGACCCGCCTCTCACCCCTCGCGGCGGAGTGCCCCGAATGCGGGCTGGCCCTGGCGCCGCCCCGGCAGGGCCGCCCCCTGCTCTTCCAGGCCTCCGCCCTGGCCCAGGCCTCCTTCGCGCCGCCGCCCCGGGCCCTGACGGCCCCCGCCCTGGGCCGCGTACCCCCCGTGGCCGTGGAGGTCGCACCAGAGGAGCTGGAACGCCCTGAAGCCGGCGGAACGCCTTCGATTTCACCGCGCCGGCCCGCCCAGGCGGCCCTGGGCGCCCAGGAACCCGTCGCCAGCTTCTGGCCCCTCGTGAAGGTGGAGGCCACCGAGGCCCTGCTCCTGGTCCTGGTGCAGGTGCTGGCCTTGGCGCTGCCGGCCTGGCTGCTGGGCGTGGCCCCGAACCGGCTGCTGCTGGGGGCCTGGCCCCTGGTGCTGCCCTACCTGTTCTCTGTGTCCTGGATCCTGTTCATGGCCCCCCTGGTCCTCGCCGGCCAGACGCCCCTCATGGGGTTCTTCGGCGTGACCCTTCCCGAGAACCAGCCCGAGCGGCGGATGGCCTTCTCCCTCGTCCATCTGCTGTCCGTGGCCTGCTTCCCTTTGAGCTTCCTCTGCATGGTGCTGAGCCCCCGCCACCAGACCCTGGGCGAGCTCCTCAGCGGCCAGGAGCTGCTGGCCCGCCCCGTCGCCCGGATGCGCTGAGGGCCCCGCGCCCTACTGGGGGAGATGCATGGGCACGGAGGTCACGATGACGCCCGACCGCATCAGCAGGGCGGCCTTGAGGCGCAGGGCGCTCTGGTTGTGGAGGAACTGCTGCCACCACTTCGAGGTGATGAACTCCGGCAGGATGACCGTGAGCGCCAGTTCCGGTTCCGCGGCATGGATCCGGTCCACCTCCCCCAGAACGGGCTCCACGAGCTTGCGGTAGGGGCTCGGCAGGCAGCGCAGGGGCACGCCCATGCCGTAGATGATCCAGTCGGCCCGCAGCTTCTCCATGGCCGGGCTCTCCCGGGTGCCGTCGGAGCCGAGATCCACCGTGAGGGCCTCCACGCGGTCTCCCGCGATGAGCCGGGCATACAGAAGCGACTGCACCACACCCCGGTGGATGCCGTTCACCAGCACCAGGGCGTGGTGCTTGGTTGGCAGGAAGGCGTCCGTGCGGCTGGCGGCCAGCCGGGACTTCACGCCCACATAGTGGCGACGGATGCTGAAGTGGACGACCACCAGCACGGGCACCAACAAGATCACGATCCAGGCCCCGTGGATGAACTTGGTGAGGGCGATGTCCAGCAGCACCACCAGGGCCGTGACGGCCCCCAGGCCGTTCACCATCGCCTTGGCATGCCAGCGCGGGCCCTTCACCTTGCGCCAGTGCGCCACCATGCCGGTCTGGCTGAGGGTGAACCCCATGAACACGCCCGCCGCGTAGAGGGGCAGCAGGATGTCCGTATTGGCGTGGAAGAGCCAGACCAGCAGGCCGGAGAAGAAGAAGAGAATGAGGATGCCGTTGGAGAAGACCAGGCGGTCGCCCTGGCTGGCGAACTGGCGCGGCAGGAAGCCGTCCCGGGCCTGGAGGGCCGCCAGGCGGGGGAAGTCCGCGAAGGCCGTGTTGGCCGCCACCACCAGGATGGCGAAGGTGAAGCCCTGGGCCAGGTAGTACATCAGCTTCGGAAGGCCGTGGCTCACATCGCCGAGGATGGCCTTGTTCAGCTTGGACAGCAGCGTCTCAGCCACCACCGCCGGATTCGTGCTGTGCTGGTAGGTCACCCCGTACTGGTGGGCCAGCAGGGTGATGCCCAGAAACATCGTTCCCAGCAGCAGCACCATCCAGATCATGGTCTTGGCGGCGTTGGGCCCCACGGGATCCCGAAAGGCCGTCGTGCCGTTGCTGATGGCCTCCACCCCCGTCAGCGCCGTGCAGCCCGCGCTGAAGGCCCGCATGAAGATCCAGACCATCGACACCCCCGCAAGGTGGGCGCCCTGGGCCACGGCCTGCTGGGCCTGCGCGGGCGAGGGGCCCTCCCCGAGGAGCAGGCGGAGGATGCCATAGCCCATCACCAGGAAGATGCTCACCACGAAGCCGTAGGTGGGAATCGCGAAGAGATGGCCGCTCTCCTGGATGCCCCGGAGGTTCATGATGGCGATGAACCCGATGGCCAGGAGCGTCAGGGCGACATTGTGTCCCGCCAGGGCCGGCACGGCGGCCGTGATGGCGGCGATGCCCGACGAGGCGGACACGGCCACGGTCAGGATGTAGTCGATGAGAAGGGAGGCCCCGGCCGTCAGGGCGGGGATGTCGCCCAGGTTCTCCTTGGCCACGATGTAGGCGCCGCCCCCGCCCGGATAGGCCAGGATGGTCTGCCGGTAGCTGATGGCCAGGATCGCCAGCAGCGCCACGATGCTGAGGGCCACCGGGATGGACCATCCGAAGATCCCCGCGCCCACCAGCGCCAAGCCGCCGGCCACCGGCACCAGCGCCCCGGAGAGCGAGGCCAGGATCTCCTGCGTGGCATAGGCCACGGAGGAGATCGCGTCCGAGCTGAACACGGCCAGAGCCACCGGGTTGCTGATCTTGGTGTGCTGCGTCTCGTCGCTGGATAACCGCCGTCCCAGGAGGATCCGCCTCAGGCTCTGCATCCCTCGCTCCCGGACAGCAGGCTACTCCACGATGGGCTCCAGGTGGTAGGGGATCGAGATCACCACGGTCTTGGGCTTCATCAGGAGCGTGCCCTTGATGCGCCAGGCGGTCTGGTTGTGCAGCAGGTTCGCCCACCAGTGGCCCGTCACGAATTCCGGCAGGATGACGGTGATGGTGTACTCCGGCTCCACGCGCCGCATGCGATCGAGCTCCTCCACGATGGGTTCGACGATCTTGCGGTAGGGGCTGCGGATGGAGCGCAGGGGGATGCCTTCGCAGTAGCGGGGCCAGTCCGAGCGCAGGCGCTCCAGGGCGGCGCTGTCGCGGCCGTTCTCGTCGGGGAAGTCCACCGTGAGGGCTTCCACCTCACCGTGGTCCGCGATGACCTTGGCGTAATTCAGGGACTGCACCACGCCCGAGTGGATGCCGGAGACCAGCACCACCACGCGGTTCTTGCGGGGGCTGATGAAGTCGGCGCGGCTGCCCGCCAGGATCGACTTCACGCGGATGTAGTGCCGGTGGATGTTGAAGAAGGTCATCACCATGAGGGGCAGGACCAGCACCACCACCCAGGCCCCGTGGGTGAACTTGGTGACGATGATGACCATCATCACGACCAGCGTCGTCAGGCCGCCGGCTCCGTTGATGACCGACTTGAGGGCCCAGTGGTGGCCGCGGAGCTTGAGCCAGTGCCGCACCATGCCCGTCTGGCTGATGGTGAAGCCCAGGAACACGCCCACCGCATAAAGCGGCATCAGGTGGTGCTCACGGGCGTTGAACAGCCAGAGGAGGACGCCCGAGAGGAGGGAGAGGATGAAGATGCCGTTGGAGAACACCAGGCGGTCCCCCTGGCTGGAGAACTGCCGGGGCAGGAAGCCGTCCCGGGCCATCATGGCTGCCAGCCGCGGGAAGTCCGCGTAGGCCGTGTTGGCCGCCAGGCAGAGGATCAGCATGGTGAAGGTCTGCATCAACAGGTAGACCGCATGCGGGAGACCGGCGTCATTGCCCAGGATCCGCCGCCCCAGCATGGAGAGGAGTGATTCACCCTCGCCGAGGTAGACGATCCCGAAGTGGTTCGCCAGCCAGGTGATGCCCAGGAACATGGCGCCCAGCATCAGCACCATGGCGATCATGGTCTTGCCCGCGTTCCGCGCGGTGGGCTCCCGGAAGGCGGACACGCCGTTGGAAATGGCCTCCACCCCGGTCAGGGCCGTGCAGCCCGCACTGTAGGCCTTCATGAACACCCAGATGGCCAGCCAGCCCGGAAGGGGGGGCGCCGCCACGGCGTGGTGCTCACCGATGGAAACGCCCCCCGTGAAGTAGCGCCAAAAGCCGAGCCCGATGATCAGGAACATGGAGATGACGAAGCCGTAGGTGGGCACCGCAAAGACCGCACCGCTCTCCTTGACCCCGCGCAGGTTCACGAGGCCGATGAAGGTCACCACCGCGAGGGCGATCGCCACGCGGTGGATGTCCGCCGCCGGAAAGGCGCTGGTGATGGCCGTGACGCCGGCGGACACGCTCACCGCCACCGTGAGCACATAGTCCACCAGCAGCGAGGCCCCGGCCACCTGGGCCGGCACCTCGCCCAGGTTCTCCTTCGCGACGATGTAGGCGCCGCCTCCGCTGGGATACGCGAAGATCGTCTGCCGGTAGCTGACGGTCAGGATGGTCAGCAGCAGCACGATGCCCACGGCCACGGGCCAGGACCAGGACAGCACCGCCGGCCCGAAGGCCGCCATGGCCATGTAGGGGGCCAGCGCGGCCATGATTTCGCCCGTGCCATAGGCCACGGAGGAGAGCGCATCGGAGCTGAACACCGCCAGGGCCACGGGGTTGCTGATCCGGGCTTCGTGGCTTTCCTCGCTGGCAAGACGGCGGCCCAGGAGAAGTCTTCGGAAATTGGGCATTTCAGGATTCCTGCATCAGCGGGCCATCAGCCACAGGCCAGACAGCGTGGCGGCGAGCCCCACCAGCTTGGTGGGCTGGAGCTGTTCGCGGAAGAGAAGAAAGGCCAGAAGCGCCACCACCACGAAATTCGCATTCATGATGCCGACGGCCACGGCCGCCTTGGCGCCGCGGGCGAAGCTTTCGTTGACCGAGATCAGGGCCAGGGCCGTGAAGAGGCCCGCCCCCACGGCCCAGGCCGCGCCGGCGGGCGGCGTCGAAGGCCGGCCCCGGTACAGCCAGTAGGCCAAGGCCAGCGGCACTTCGCCCACGACCACCCAGAACAGCACGCCCGCCGGGCTGAGCCCGTGATGGCTCGCGGCCTTCATGCCCAGGTTGCCCAGGCCCATGAGGACCATCGCTGCCATCGCCCATCCCAACCACGCCATGCCGTTCAATCTCCAGGGAAAGACAGTATGGCGGTGGTTGCCGTCTGTGGGGACAAGGGTTGACGGAGGCCACAGGGGATTCACGCCCCGGTCGGCAAGCTGGCCAAAGCCTCCACCACATGGCGCTGGTCCGGCGCCAGGGGCCAGACCCAGCGGTCCCGGCGATGCGGATCCCGCCCCGCCGCCCTCAGCGCCGCCCCGACATCCAGGCCCATCAGGGGATCGCTTACCTCCAGACCCTCGACACCTCCCCGCAGCTGGGCCATCCAGGGGTCGGTCCAGGGCCCCAGCTCCAGCGAACCGGGACCGAAGGCCACGCCCCGGTCATGGACCAGCCAGAGTGCCGCCCCGCTCCCGGCGAGGGTTTCCAGGAACGCCTCCAGGGCCCGCCGCGTCCAGGCCTCCAGGGCTTCCGCCAGGGGATCGGACCGCTCGGCATCCGCCGCCCAGGGCGAGGCCTTCCCGAAGGCCCCCTCCACCACGCGCTCGGCCACGGCGCCGAACTGGCCCATCACATTGGCCGCCAGGATGGTTCCGGGCCGGTGGACCTCGATCCAGGCCCGGAGCGCCGCGGGATCCGGGCGCAGGAAGGGCACCAGCCCCGCCAGGCGCAGGGCGGCGGTCTGGGGGTCCCGGTGCCGGCCCGACCAGGGCTCGGCCACGGCGCGCCGAGCCGCTGCCGCCAGGTCCCCCAGGCCTCCCGTCAAGTCCTCGAACACCCAGGGGGCCCAGCGGCGGTGGCGCAGGGCGGTGCGGGCGCGGCTCCAGGGATCCGCATCCCAGCCGGTGGTCCCGGTGGGGGCCAGGCCCCAGGGCACCTCCAGGCCCGACCCCGCGCCCAGGATCAGCACGGGGCGCGCGGGGTCCGCCGCCTGCAACCCCTCGCCCAGGAAGCCCCGCACCCGCGCCAGATGAGGGCCCCAGGCGGTTCGGTCCCGGGCCAGGAAGGCGGTCTGCTCCAGGCGCAGCAACCTGGATAGCGGCTTGGACATTCCTGCATGTTACGGAAAACTGGAGGATCTGGAGGCCCGATGGCCCGTTTCTCGAAGCGCGTTGGCCGTGAAGTGCTGGAGGGCCACCCCCGTCTCCCCGAATGGATCACCAAGGAGCGGGTGAAGCTCAGCGACCTGCACGGCATGAAGCGGGACCTGCGCGACTCGCACCTGCACACCGTCTGCGAAGAGGCCCGCTGCCCCAACCGCACTCATTGCTTCACCCACGGCACGGCCACCTTCCTGCTCATGGGCGAGGTCTGCACCCGGGCCTGCGGCTTCTGCAGCATCCAGAGCGGCAAGCCCCGGGCCCTGGATGCCCGGGAACCCCTTGAAACGGCCGAGCGCGTGGCCGCGCTCGGCTTGCGCTTCGCGGTTCTGACCTCCGTGAACCGGGACGACCTGCCCGATGGCGGCGCGGCCCACTTCGCCGAGACCGTCCTCGCCATCCGCCGCCGCAACCCGGGTGTGGGCGTGGAGGTGCTGGTGCCCGACTTCCTGGGCGACCTCGAGGCCGTGGCCCGCGTGGTGGCCGCCGGTCCCGCCGTGTTCAACCACAACACGGAAACCGTGCCCAGCCTCTATCCCGAGGTACGACCTGCGGGACGGTTCGAGCGTTCGCTCCGGGTGCTGGCGCACGCGAAGGAACTGGGAACAGCCCTGTATGGCCACGCCTTCCGCACCAAGAGCGGACTCATGTTGGGGCTGGGTGAAACCGAGGCCGAGTTGATGACCACCTTCGAGGCCCTGGCCAAAGCCCAGGTGGACATCCTCACCCTGGGGCAGTACCTGCGCCCCACGCGCCACCAGCTGCCCGTGAAGCGCTATGTGCACCCGGACGAATTCGCCGACCTGGGAGCCAAGGCCAAGGCCTTCGGCTTCGCCACGGTCTACGCCGGTCCCCTGGTGCGCTCCAGCTTCAACGCCCACGAGGTGGCGGAGATGGAGGGCATCAGCATCGCCTAGGCTTCAGGCCGGCTCAGTCCCGCCGGGGTTCCACGACGATGGCCGCGGGTTCGGCGGGACAAGCGAAGACGCAGAGGCCGCAGCCCGTGCAGATGTCGGCGTCCACCACCGGGTGGGGGAGGGCATCCCCCTCGCCGGCCACCATCCGAAGGGCCTCCTCCGGATAGGGGCAGCGGTCCACGCAGACGCGGCAAGCCCGGGCCTCGCGATCCAAGGTGCCCCAGGTGGCACAGAGGCCCGGCTTCACGCGGGCCGTGCCCATGCGGACGGCCCGCGGACCGTCCAGCTCCGAGCCGTCGACCTGGACAAGCCGCGGCCAGACCAGGGCCTCGTCATCGCATTCCGCCACGCAGGGCAGCGTCGTGCACAGGAAGCAGGGGACGCTGCGGGGATCGAGGTAGGGGGTGCCGAGGGCCAGCCCGGCCGCGGGTCCGGCCTTGAGGATGGCATTCTCGGGGCAGGCCCGCATGCACTTGTCGCAGCGGGTGCACTTGGTGAGGAAGGCCAGCTCGTCCAGGGCCCCGGGCGGACGCAGAAGCTTGGGCCCCAGGCCCGTCACCGCCTCTTCGATCCGATTGGCCACGAACCCCGCGAACAGGGTGCCCAGGGACTTGAAGAAGTCCCCGCGCTCCTGGGGTTCGTCGAGTTTCTTGGCCATGATTGCGTCAGTCCATCAGCCCCAGCACCCGCATCGCAGGCCTCAGGATGCCCCACAGGACGGGGTCGAAGCCCAGGGTGAGGACACCGGCCTTCCCGTCGCCTGTGAGATCCAGGTGGGCCAGCAGGTCGGCGCTCACGGCCACATCGCGGGAGCTGGGCGGGGCCTCCACCCACTTCACGCCGGCGGGAGCATCCTTCCTGGCCAGGGACTGGCCCTCCAGGGCACGGATCTGAAGCACCAGCAGGTCCCCATGGAAAGAGGGGACCCGGATCTCCAGCAGGCGCCCTCGGCCTGCGACGGGAGCCACGGGCACCACCTCGAAGGCCTGGCGGTAGCCCAGCTTGGCCAGATCCGGATCCTCGCCGTTGAGGATGGCGAGGGTCTGCTCCACGAGGCCATCCAGGCCCCGGTCGCCCATCCAGGCCACCGAGCGCAGGTGGGTGCCGCCCACTTCGCCCAGGCCGGTCAACAGGGCCGGCAGCAGGGCCAGCACCTGCTCCAGGGCGGGCCGGCCCCGGAGGGCCATCGTGCCCTTGGGCCAGGGGCCCGCCAGGGGCATGGGGTCGGTCTTCGGCTCGGGCTCCGCCCGCAGATCCAGGATGCGGCCCGGGAAGGTCGCCAGCAGCGCCGGATCCGGCGTATCCGCCAGGATCACGGCATCCAGGCCCTCCAGGAGCGCCTGGCTCGGCGCGAAGACCACCAGGTCGCCCACCTCCTCTTCCACAGAGAGCGCGCCAATGGAAAGGGGCACCACGGACGCGTCCCGGGCCTCCAGGGCACCCACGAGTTCCCGGCCCAGCATCGTCTGGGCACCGATCACGGCGAGTTTCAGCATGGTCAAACCTTTCGCGGTCAAACGCGCACGGCGGCTTCGTCGGCCGGGGCGTGGTCCTTCAGGGCGGCGGCCACGGGGCCCGCCAGGAACTGGCGCACCTGGTCTCCGGCGCGGCCGGTGAACCGGCGCGCGTCCAGCAGGGCCGCCAGTTCGGCTTCGGTCATGGCCCAGGCGGGATCCTCCGCCAGCAGCTTCAGCAGCTCGTTGGGACGGCCTTCGGCCTTGATGCGACGCCCCGCTTCGAGGGCGGCGCCACGGAAGCGCTCGTGGAGATCCTGGCGATCGCCGCCGCGCTTGACGGCCTCCATGAGGAGCACCTCGGCGGCCATGAAGGGCAGCTCCTGGCCGAGGCGCGCCTCGATCATCTTCGGGTAGACCACGAGGCCCGAGGCCACATTGCGGAAGAGCACCAGAATGGCGTCCACCGCCAGCAGGCCTTGGCTGATGGTGAGGCGGCGGTGGGCGCTGTCGTCCAGGGTGCGCTCCATCCACTGGCTGGCGCTGGTCTGATAGCTGGAGGGCATGAGGCCCAGGACGAAGCGGGCGAGGCTGTTGATGCGCTCCGAGCGCATGGGATTGCGCTTGTAGGGCATGGCGCTGGAGCCGATCTGCTTCGACTCGAAGGGCTCCTCGACCTCTTTCAGGTGCTGGAGCAGGCGCAGGTCGCAGGCGAATTTCGAGGCGGAAGCCGCGATGCCGCAGAGTACCTGGCCGATGCGATCCTCCAGCTTGCGGGTGGCCGTCTGGCCGCTGACGGGGATCGCGGCAAAGCCCACCTTCTCGCAGAAGCGCTGTTCCAGGGCCTCCACCTTCGCGCCGTCGCCTTCGAAGAGTTCGAGGAAGCTGGCCTGGGTGCCCGTGGTGCCCTTCACGCCGCGCACGGGGGTGGTGCGGATGAGGTGGTCCAGGTCCTCCAGATCGAGCAGCAGGTCTTGGATCCACAGGGTGGCGCGCTTGCCCACGGTGGTGGGCTGGGCGGGCTGGAAGTGGGTGAAGCCCAGCGTGGGCTGGTCCTGCCACTGGGCGGCAAAGGCCGACAGGGCCGAGATCGCGTCCTGAAGGCGCCGCCGCAACAGGGTCAGGGCCTCCTGTGCGATGAGCAGGTCCCCGTTGTCCGTCACGAAGCAGCTGGTGGCGCCCAGGTGGATGATGGGCCGCGCGCCGGGCGCCTGCTCGCCCCAGGCGTGGATGGCGGCCATGACATCGTGGCGCAGGGCCGCTTCGTGGCGGGCGATGGCCTCGAGATCCACGGCGTCCTGGGTGGCCTTCAGCTCGTCGACCTGGGCCTTCGTCACCGGCAGCCCCAGCTCGGATTCGGCTTCCGCCAGGGCGATCCAGAGCCGCCGCCAGACCCGCTGGCGGTACAGCGGCGACAACAGGCGCACCATGGCCTTGCTGGCGTACCGGCTGGCCAGGGGGTGCTCGAATCGCTCCAGCTCGGGACCATCGTGGGGCGGGAGAAAGGGCATAAGAACTCCGGCCCTCCAGTGTCGCACGGCCGCGGACCTGTGATTCCGCTCACGAAGAGGCTTCCTTGGCCCTGGCGCACCGCGGCTAGGATAGGGGCATCACCCGGGAGCCCCCGCCATGTACGAAGTCATCCGAACCTCCGACCCCGCCGTGTTCCAGGCTCTCGAGCTGGAGGTGCAGCGCCAGCGGCACCACCTGGAACTCATCGCGTCGGAAAACTACGCCTCCCGCGCCGTCATGCAGGCCATGGGCTCCCACTTCACCAACAAGTATGCGGAAGGCTACCCCGGCAAGCGCTACTACGGCGGCTGCAGCCAGGTGGACATCGTCGAGAACCTGGCGCGCGACCGGGCCAAGCAGATCTTCGGCGCCGAGCATGCCAATGTGCAGCCCCACAGCGGCGCCCAGGCCAACATGGCCGTCTACCTCGCGGCCCTGAAGCCCGGCGACACCGTGATGGGCCTGGATCTGGCCCACGGCGGCCACCTCACCCACGGCCACCCCCTGAACAGCTCCGGCATCCTCTACAAGTTCGTGCCCTACCATGTGCGCCAGGAAGACGAGCGGGTGGACATGGACGAGGTCCGCACCCTGGCCCGCCAGCACCGGCCCAAGATGATCGTCGTGGGCGCCTCGGCCTACAGCCGCACCTGGAACTTCCCCCTCTTCCGCGAGATCTGCGACGAGGTGGGTGCCCTGCTCATGGTGGACATGGCCCACATCGCCGGCCTGGTGGCCACGGGCCACCACCCGAGCCCCGTGCCGCACGCGGATTATGTCACCACCACCACCCACAAGACCCTGCGGGGCCCCCGCGGTGGCCTGATCCTCTGCAAGTCCCAGTACGCCAAGGATCTCGACCGTGCCGTCTTCCCGGGCGTCCAGGGTGGCCCGCTCATGCATGTGATCGCCGCCAAGGCGGTGGCCCTGCACGAGATCATGCAGCCCGAGTTCAAGGCCTACAGCGGCCAGGTCATCTGCAATGCCCACGCCCTGGCCAAGGGCCTGCAGGAGCGTGGCTGGCGCATCGTCAGCGGCGGCACGGACAACCACCTGTTCCTGGTGGACCTGCGCGACCACGAGCTGCTGGGCCACGAGGCCGAGAACTGCCTGCACCGGGCCGGCATGACCACCAACAAGAACGGCATCCCCTTCGACCCCAACCCGCCCCTCAAACCCTCCGGCGTGCGCCTGGGCAGCCCCGCCCTCACCACGCGCGGCATGAAGGAGGCGGAAATGGACCAGATCGCCCGCTTCTTCGATGTCACCCTGCGGCACCGCGGCGATGAAAGCACCTTCGCCCGCGTCCGGCAGGAAGTCTTCCACCTGACCGATCAGTTCCCCATCCCTGAATAACCGGTGGCGGGTCCTCTCCGCTCGTCCAGCTCTCCCCCAGGCCGCTTCGGCGACCCGGGGGGGCTCGGCCCGGGGAAGCGGATCCTCTGTATTCTCGGCCTCGCCCTGATCTACCTGGGCGCCGCCAAGACGCCCTTCCCCTCAGGCCTCCCTTTCCAGGCCTACCTCTTCTGGCCTGCCGCCGCCGTCGCCCACACGGCCTTCTTCATCCTGGGCGCCGAGGCCGTCTGGGGGCTGGCGCTGGGCTCCCTGGCCCTGAATCTCGGCGGCTGGCTGCCCTGGCCCCATGCCCTGGCCATGGTCGTCCTCCAGACCCTCGAGCCGCTGATCGCCTGGCGGATCCTGGTGCGCCTGGGGGTTGGCCGGCCAGACCTGCGCCAGGTCCGGGACCTGCTCCGCTGGCTCGGGGTCTCGGCGGCGGCCAGCGCCTTCTTTTCGGCGGGGCTGGGGGCCCAGGTGGTGGGCCTCGCCCACCGGGATGGGGGGTTCAGGGATCCCCTGGCCACCAGCCTCTCCTGGTTCCTGGGGGATCTCACCGCCCTGCTCTGCCTGGGCCCCGTCCTCCTCCACGCCTTCATCCCCCGAGAGGCGGACCCGGAAGCGACCGCCCTCTCTCGGTTGAGACACCCCGTTCTGGAGGGACTCACCCTGGCAGGCCTCTGCCTGCTCCTGTTGTTCGGGGCCCGGATCAACCCGGGGCTCTCGCGTGATGTGGGCCTGGCCCTCCAGTTCGCCCTGGTGCTCCCGATGCTGGGGGTCGCCCTCCGCTTCGGCCCCCGCGGCACCTCCTGGGGCGTGGCCCTGCTCTCCCTCAGCATGCTCGCGCTCCTCTGGGTCCAGGGCCGGGCGCTTCCCCAGGAGGCCTTCCGCTTCTCCCAGCTCTACCTCATGGTCCTGGCCCTCGCGGCCCTGATCACGGCCGCCGCCGCCGAGGAGGCCCGCGCCGCCCGCCGGGCCCTGGAGGTGCGGGAGCTCCAGGGCCAGCGCATGGAGGCCGTGGCCACCCTGGCGGGGGGCCTGGTGCACGGATTCAACAACCAGCTGACCGTCCTGCTGGGCAACCTGGATCGCCTGCGGCTGCTGCCGCCGGGCTCCCCAGAGGCCACCATCGCCACCGGCCGGATGGAGGATGCCACCCTCGCCATGGAGCGCACGGTTCACCAGCTGAAGGCCCTGTCGCACCAGGCCCCCCTTCGGGCCTTCTCGCTGCCCCTCCGCGAGGCCCTCGCGCCCTTCCTCCTGGAAACGGCCGCCCTGCCCGACCGCATCGACTTCCAGGTCGATCTTCAGGAGGGCCTGGTGGTCGGCCTGGATCCCGAGCTCCTGCGACAGGCCCTTCAGCTTCTGGTGGCCAATGCCGTGGAAGCCCTCTCGGGCGCCGGCCAGATCCAGCTCCGCGCCGAGCGGGAGGATCCCTGGGTCCGCCTGATCCTCGAAGATGACGGCCCGGGCATGACCCCCGAGGTGCTGCGCCGGGCCTGCGACCCCTTCTTCACGACCCGTTCCGTGGGCCGGAACCGGGGGCTCGGGCTCTCCATCGCCTTCTCCCTCGCCCGGCAGATGGGCGGCTGGCTCACCCTCCACAGCCGCCCCGGAGAAGGGACCCGCGCCGAGCTGGGCCTGCCCCAGGGGAAGGCCCTGGAGCCCCTTTCGGTCCCCCCCCTCGCCCCGCTGCGGACCCGGCGGATCCTTCTGGCCGACGACGAGGCCGGCATCCGCGAGCTCACCCAGGAGGTCCTCCAGGACCACGGGTTCGAGGTCGTGGCGGCCGCGGACGGCCAGGAGGCGCTGGAGGCCTTCGAGGCCGATCCTTCGGGCTGGGACCTGGTCATCCTCGACCTGGTCATGCCGAGGCTCCACGGAGCCGATGTGCTCAGCCGCATCCGGAGCTCCCGGCCCAACCTCCCGGCCCTGCTCATCAGCGGGTACAACGCCGAGGCACGGCCCGGCCTCCTGGAGGGCCCGTACCAGCGCTTCCTGGCCAAGCCCTTCCGGATCCGCGACCTGGTGGCGGCCATGGAAGAGCTGGGCCTGCTGAGCCCCGAGGCGGGTCCCTCCCATGACCGCTGACGGCCTCTTCGTCTACGGGACCCTCCGCGAGGGCGGGCCCCGGCATGCCTGGCTCCGCCGGACCGACCCCGAGGGCCTCACGGGAGCCTGGGTCGCCGGTCGCCTCTTCCACCTGCCTGCGGGCTATCCCGCCCTGGTGGCCGGTGCCGAGCCCGGGGCCCCTCCCCCGGGGCCCGGCTGGGTCCGGGGGGACTTCGTGGGCTATGATTCCGAGGATGACCTGGAGTCCGCCCTCGCGGACCTCGATCCGCTGGAGGGCGTGGAGGAGGGTCTCTTCACCCGCCAGATCCTGCCTGTCGTCCTGGAGGGGGGCCACCGGTACCAGGCCTGGGTCTATGTGTTCCATGTGGAACGCCTGCCCCGGCTGGAGCGGGAGGCCGTGGAAGTGCCGGACGGGGACTGGGCCGCCTACCTCTAACAAAAAACGGTGCGGATGGCTCCGCACCGTTTTTCATCGGCCCAGGGGACTGGGGCTTTCCCCTAGAGTCCCAATTTCGGCTGTTCGCCGCTTTCATCCGGCCCCGGGTGGGCCGCCTCGGCCTCGGCGAGATCCTCTTCTTCATCCAGGGCCATGGCGCTGGCGTCGATCTTGGCGAGACCCACGACGCGGTCGTCGGCGCTGGCCAGCTTGAGGAGGCTGACGCCCTGGGCATTGCGGCCCGTCTTGCGCACTTCGTCGATGAGGAAGCGGATGACCATCCCCTCCTGGCTGATGAGGAGGCAGCCTTCCCCGGGCTTGACGAGCTTGAAGCCCACCACCTGGCCGTTGCGGACGCCGGCCCGGATGTTGATGACGCCCGTGCCGCCGCGCCCCTGGAGGCGGTAGTCCTGGACGAGGCTGCGCTTGCCGTAGCCCTTCTCGCAGACTGTCAGCAGCATGCCGTGGTCCTCGGTGCTCTCGTCGGGTTCCACGCCTTCCGGCAGGTCCGGCAGGGGATCGGCCACTTCCATGTCCACGATGTGGTCGCCCTTCGCCAGCTTCATGCCCCGCACGCCCGTGGTGGCGCGGCCCGTGGCGCGGACATCCTCTTCGGGGAAGCGGATGGCCTTGCCCTGGGCCGTGGCCAGGACGATCTGCTGGGTGCCCGTGGAGCGGCGCACCGCCACCAGGCTGTTGCCCTCATCGATGTTGAGGGCAATGAGGCCGTTGGTCCGGATGTTGGCATAGGCGGCCAGGCTGGACTTCTTCACCGTGCCATCGCTGGTGGCGAAGACCAGGGTCTCGCCCTCGGGGAAGTCCCGCAGGGCCATGAGGGTCACCACATTCTCCCCGTCCTTCAGGGAGATGAGGTTGCGGATGTGCTTGCCCCGGGTGGAGGCGGCGGCTTCCGGCAGGTCGTAAACCTTGAGGGCGTAGACGATGCCTTTATCCGTGAAGGCCATGAGGGTGTCGTGGGCCTTGGTCATGAAGAGCTGTTCGACGAAATCCTCGTCCTTGGTCTTCATGCCCACCTTGCCCTTGCCGCCGCGCCGCTGGCGGCGGTAGGCGGTGAGGTCGGTGCGCTTGATGTAGCCCGCCTTGGACATGGTGACGACCATCGGGTCGTCCGGCACCACATCCTCCATGCGGATCTCGCCGGAGTAGCCCACGATCTCGGTGCGGCGGTCATTGCCGAATTGGTCGGCCACCTGCTGCAGCTCCTCCTTGATGACCTGCAGGAGCAGCTTGTCGTCGGCCAGGATGGCCTTGAGCCTGGCGATCTGCTTTTCGAGCTCGGCCAGCTCGTCGAGGATCTTCTCCCGCTCCAGCCCGGTGAGCCGCTGGAGGCGCATGTCCAGGATGGCCTGGGCCTGCACGGCGGAGAGGCAGAGGCTGGGATCCTTCTTGATGGCGGCGGCGGTGGCGAAGGCCCCCGCCATGAGGCCGGCCTTGGCCTCCTCGGGGCTCTTGGCGCCGCGGATGAGCTTGATGACCGCATCCAGGTGGTCCAGGGCGATCTTGAGGCCCATGAGGACATGGTGGCGGTCTTCGGCCTTCCGCAGCTGGAACAGGGTCCGGCGGGTCACCACCTCGCGGCGGAAGCCGATGAACTCCTGCAGCACCTCCCGCAGGGTGCAGATGCGGGGCTGGCCGTTCACGATGGCGAGCATGGTGATGGGGAAGCTGTTCTGGAGCTGAGTCTGCTGGTAGAGCTGGTTCAGAACGATGTCGCTGGGCTCGTTCTTCTTCAGCTCGACGACGAGGCGGATGCCCTCGCGGTCCGATTCATCGCGCAGGTCGCTGATGCCGTCGATCTTCTTCTCGCGCACCAGCTCGGCGATCTTCTCGATGAGGGTGGCCTTGTTCACCTGGTAGGGCAGTTCCGTGAAGACCAGCTGCTCGCGGTCGCCGGCCCGACGGATCTGCTCCACATGGGACTTGGCCCGCACCACGCAGCGGCCGCGGCCCGTGCGGTAGGCGTCCAGCACCCCCTCGGTGCCCAGCATGATGCCGCCGCCGGGGAAATCCGGGGCCTTGATGTGGGCCATGAGGCCCTCGAGGCCCAGGCCCGGATGGTCGATCAGGTCCACCAGGGCGTGGCAGCACTCCCGCAGGTTGTGGGGGGGGATGCTGGTGGCCATGCCCACGGCGATGCCCTGGGAGCCGTTCACCAGGAGGTTGGGGAAGCGGGCGGGCAGGGTCAGGGGCTCCTGCATGCTGCCGTCGTAGTTGGGGCCGAAATCCACCGTGTCCTGGTCGATGTCGCCCATCATCTCGTTGGCGAGGCGGGACAGGCGGGCCTCGGTGTAGCGCATGGCCGCGGCGGAATCGCCGTCGATGGAGCCGAAGTTGCCCTGGCCGTCCACCAGCACATGGCGCATGGAGAAGGGCTGGGCCATGCGGACCAGGGTGTCGTAGATGGCGGAGTCGCCATGGGGATGGTACTTACCCATCACATCGCCCACGGTGCGGGCGGACTTCTTGTAGGCCCGGTTCCAGTCGTTGCCCGCCTCCTTCATGGCGAACAGCACCCGACGGTGCACCGGCTTGAGGCCGTCGCGGACATCGGGCAGGGCCCGGCCCACGATGACGCTCATGGCGTAGTCCAGGTAGGACTTCCGCATTTCTTTTTCGATTTCCAGGGGCTCGATACGGTTCGGGTTCATGTGGCTTCCGGTGTTCTACGTGGAACTTTGCTCGACATCCTGCAAAAACAGAACTTAGATGTCGATGTTCTCCGCCAGGAGGGCGTTGGTCTCGATGAAGCGACGACGGGGTTCCACGGCATCACCCATGAGGACGGTGAAGATCTCGTCGGCTGCCACCGCATCGTCCACCCGGACCTGCAGCAGGGTGCGGCGCTCAGGATCCATGGTGGTCTCCCAGAGCTGCTCGGGGTTCATCTCGCCCAGGCCCTTGTAGCGCTGGATGCCCAGGCCCCGCTTGCCCTCTTCGAGGACCATGGCCAGCATTTCCTCGGGGTCCGTGAACACCTGCTCCTTGCCGAGCTTGGGGGTGCCCTCCTCGACCTCGTCCTCGCTGTCCTTGTCCTTGTCCTTGGGGACATCCTTGATGTCCTTGAGGCGGCGGAGCCGCAACTCGCCCCCGCGGAACCCGGCCAGCTCGACCTGCAGGGCGGCCAGGCGGCGGAATTCACCCCAGTGGGCCACCTGGCTGTCGATCCAGAGGGTGATGGGGCGGCTCAGGTGCATGCGGACCAGGCGGAGGCGATGGCTGGCCGGGGTGGTCATCGCGGGCTCCTCGCCCTCGGCGGGACGCTCCTCGCCTTCGATGGTCTCAATCTCGCAGGTGCCGAGCTTCTGCTTCACGAGGGCGGCGGCCAGCTGCTCCAGCCCTTCCCGATGGGTGAACCGGTCTTCGTCCAGCAGGCCCTCGGCGAGCAGCGCGCGGACCAGGGGCCGGGCGTAGCCGCGGCGCTCCAGCTTGCCGAAGAGCTGCTGCACCTCACCCCACTTCTTCATCTCGCGCACCAGGACGGGGCCGCGGTGCTCCGTGCCGTCCGGCAGGCTGAGGGACCAGCCGTCCAGCGCCTTCTGGAAGAGGAACTCCTCCAGGGCGCGCTCGTCCTTGAGGTATTTCTCCGTCTTGCCCTTCTTCACCTTGTAGAGGGGCGGCTGGGCGATATAGAGGTGGCCGCGCTCCACCAGCTCCGGCATCTGCCGGTAGAAGAAGGTGAGCAGCAGGGTGCGGATGTGCGCGCCGTCCACATCGGCGTCGGTCATCAGCACGATCTTGTGGTAGCGGAGGTTCTCGACCTTGAACTCATCCTTGCCGATGCCGGTGCCCAGCGCCTGGATGAGGATCCGGAGCTCCACGGCGCCGATGATCCGGTCGAAGCGGGCCTTCTCCACATTGAGCACCTTGCCCTTGAGGGGCAGGATGGCCTGGGTGGCGCGATGGCGGCCCTGCTTGGCGCTGCCGCCGGCGGAATCGCCCTCCACCAGGAAGATCTCGCTGAGGGCCGGATCCTTCTCCTGGCAGTCCGCCAGCTTGCCCGGCAGGCCGCCCCCGTCGAGGGCGCCCTTGCGGCGGGTCAGCTCGCGGGCCTTGCGGGCGGCCTCGCGGGCGCGGGCGGCCTCGATGGCCTTCTCCAGGATGGCCTTGGCTTCCCGGGGGTTCTCCTCGAAGAACGCGGAGAGCTTCTCGTAGACGATGGTCTGGACGATGCCTTTGACCTCGCTGGACACGAGGCGGTCCTTGGTCTGGCTGGAAAACTTGGGATCAGGGACCTTGGCACTAAGAACTGCCGTCAGGCCCTCACGGACATCCTCCCCTGAGAGGCTCACCTTGGCGCTCTTCAGCAGGTTGTTCTTCTCGGCATAGGCGTTGATGACGCGGGTCATGGCGGCCCGGAAGCCCTCCAGGTGCGCGCCGCCGTCGCGGTTGCGGATGTTGTTCGTGAAGCAGTAGAGGGTCTCCTGGTAGGAGTCGTTCCACTGGAGGGCCACTTCGACCGTGGTGTCCTGCTTCTCGTCCTTGATGTAGATCGGGGGCTTGTGGAGGACCGGCTTGTTGCGGTTCAGGTGCTCCACAAAGGAGCTGATGCCCCCGGCATTCATGAAATCCTGGTTGTCGCCGGTGCGCTCGTCCGTGATGCGGATGTGGACGCCCTGGTTCAGGTAGCTCAGCTCGCGCAGGCGCTGGCTCAGGGTCTCGAAGCTGAAGTCGAGGACATTGTTGAAGACCTCGGGATCAGGCAGGAAGCGGACCCGGGTGCCGCGCCGCGCGGTGGGGCCGACCACCTTCAGGGGGGCGTCCGCCTTGCCCTGGGAGAAGGTCATGGCGTGCTCCTGGCCATCCTTCCAGACCGTGAGCCAGAGCTTGGAGGACAGGGCGTTTACGCAGGACACGCCCACGCCGTGCAGGCCGCCGGACACCTTGTAGGCGTTCTTGCCGTCGGTGTTGGTGTTGTCGAATTTTCCGCCGGCGTGGAGCACCGTCATGATCACTTCCGCGGCGCTGCGGCCCTCCTCCTTGTGGAGGTCCACGGGGATGCCGCGGCCGTTGTCCTCGACGCTGCAGCTGCCGTCGTTGTGGAGAACCACATCCACGCGGGTACAGAAGCCCGCGAGGGCCTCGTCAACGGCGTTGTCCACCACTTCGTAGACCATGTGGTGCAGGCCGCTGCCATCGTCGGTATCGCCGATGTACATGCCGGGCCGCTTGCGGACGGCCTCGAGGTCTCTCAGAACCGTGATGTTGTCGGCGGTGTAGCTGTCGGATTCCTGGGGAGTGTGTACGCGTGAGGTGAAGACTTCTTCGGACATCAAGACTCGCTTTGTTGAAATCGGTGAAGTGCGGTGCAGATCAGGCCGTGGCGCTGTTGGCGAAGCGCACGGGCATGAGGACATAGCGGAAGCTGAAGTCCTCGAGGCTGGGGGACATGAAGACGCCCTGGCCCACTTCGTCCTTGAACTGGTAGACCACCTCCTCGCCGGGGAGCCGCTCCAGCAGCTCGGTGAGGTAGTCGATGTTGAAGGCCAGCTCAAAGGGGTGCTCTTCGCCCGTGAAGGGCAGCGTGGCCTGGTTCACGCCCTCGTCGGGGTGCTGGAAGACCGTGCGCAGGTTGGGGAATTCGTAGAACAGGCGCACATTCTTGTTGTAGTCGTCCTTCTTCAGGCCCACGAAGCGCAGGGTGCGGAGGAAGACCTCGCGATCCATGATCACGCGCTTGGGCAGCTCGGCGGGCAGCACCTTCTCGTAGGCCGGGTAGTTGCCGGTGACAAGGCGGGTGCTGAATTTGAGGCCCGGCTGGTCGAGGTAGAGCGTGGTCCCATCCCAGCAGAGTTCGACCTCGCCTTCGTCGCCCAGCAGGGTGGGGATGAGGTCCAGGGCCCGCTTGGGCACAATGAGACGGACTTCATCCTTGAGCTTCGTGTCGCAGGGCACCTCGGCCACCGCCAGGCGGAAGCCGTCGGTGGAGACGACGCGGACATGGTGCTTGGACAGGTGCAGGAGCACCGCCGACAGGGTGGGCTTGGTGGCGTCCTTGCTCACGGCAATGGAGCCCAGCTGGATGGCCCGCTTGAATCGCAGCACAGGAATCCTCACCACCGGCAATTCCTTGCTGGGGGCGGGCAGTTCGGGGAAGCCCTCCCCGGGCTGGATGTTGTGCTCGGAATTCATGCCCTTGGCCCGCAGCCACAGGCGGCCCCCCGCATCAGGGCACTCCAGGCTGAGGATGCCTTCGGGGAAGACCTTCACAGTCTCGATGAACTTCTTGCCGGGCACGGCCATGGTCCATTGCCCCTGGCCTTCGCCAGGCACCGTGGCTTCGAAGGCCAGTTCCATGTCCGTGGCCTTCATGACGACTTCCTTCGGGCGCACATCCACGAGGATGTGCTGAAGGATCGGAAGCGTGACCCGACGGTCCAAGGCATGCCTCAGGATCCCGAGGGTGCGATCCAGACGATCCTTGGAAACCTGTAACTGAAGACTCATGAATCACCCTTGATGATGCTGATGCCCGGGGCAACCTGTGGAAAGACGACTCAAAGCCCTATCCTACCGGAGTTTCCCTGCCTGGGACAGGCTGTGGACAACCCCGTGGGGGCTGAGGAGAAGGGGGGTTTCGGGTGGCGAGAACCCGGTGCCGGAACACCGTGTGGAATGGGGGTTGTGCGGTTCTGTGGATATCTGATTAACAGCCGCATTGTCAATGGATGCTGTTCAGCAGGGCCTGGACCATCCTGTGGAATTCAGGATCGCGCTTCATGCGCTCCCGCACGGACCCGATGGCGTTCATGACGGTCGAGTGGTGCATGTTGAACGAGCGGCCGATGTCCATGAAGGGAATGGACGCGATCTCGCGGGCCAGGTACATCGCAACCTGGCGCGGAAGCAGGATGGCCTGCTGCCGGGAGCGCTTCTTCATCAGGTCCACAAAGGGGACATTGAAGGTCTCCGCCGTCATGCGGAAGATGCGCTCGGGGGGGATCGCGGCGGTGGGCTCTTCCCCGCTCTGGCCCTGGAAGGCCGCGTGGGCGACCTCAAGGGAGGGCGGCACGCCAACCAGGCTCGCCTGGAAGATGACGCGGGTGAGGAAGCCCTCCAGGTCGCGCACGCTGCCCTTGGCCTTGTGGGCGATGAAGGTGAGCACATCCTCGGGGATGGGCGGCACATTCTTGAAGTCCGCGTCCTCCAGTTTCTTCTTCAGGATGGCGATGCGCGTCTCGAAGTCCGGCGGCTGGATGTCCGCGGTGAGGCCCCACTTGAAGCGGGTGATGAGCCGCTCATGGCAGCCCTCCAGGCGCTGGGGCGGCTTGTCCGAGGTGATGACGATCTGCTTTCCGTTCTGGAGGAGGTACTCGAGGATGTAGAAGATCTCCTCCTGCGTGCGCTCCATCTTGCCGAGGGTCTGCACATCGTCCAGCAGGAGCACATCGTTCTGCTGGTACTTCTTGCGCATGGGTTCGGTGTTCTTGGCCCGGATGGCGACGGTGAGTTCGTTGAAGAAGTGGTCCACCTTGAGGTAGGCCACCCGCAGCTTGGGGCTCCGCGCCAGCAGGCCCTTGCCGATGCCCACCATGAGGTGCGTCTTGCCGAGCCCCGCGCCGCCGTAGATGAACAGCGGGTTCATGCTGAGGGGCGTGGCGGCCTTGCCGTAGTTGTCCACCACCGCCTTGGCCGCCGCGAAGGCCAGCTGGCTGCCGGGGCCCTCCACGAAGCGGTCCAGCGTGTAGCGGTTGAAGAGGTGCGGAAAGGACACCGGCGGCTCGGTGGCCGCAGCCCCGGCTGAGGCCGAACCTTTCCGCGCCGGAGCCTTGGGGGCCGCGGGAGCGCCGCTGACCTGGAACACGAGGCGCAGGTCCGCCAGCCCGCCCTGGGCCAAAGCATCGTTGAACTCCTCGGGGAGCTGCTGCTCGATCCAGAGCTTCGCCGCCGCGCTCGGGACCTGGATCCACAGCGCCCCGTCCTCGACCTTGTGCGGCTCGCAGGGGGCGATCCACTCCTTGAAGCTGGCTTCCGGGAGCTGCTTGGAAAGCCCGAGTCGGATGGTGTCCCAGAGGGCGGCGGGATCGGCGGATGGCATGGGTTCACCGGATGCGGTGGAGGAGCAGGAGGGGTTGGCGCCGACGCGGCGCCTCCGCGCAGGCACGGGCATCGAGAGGGCGGGTTGCGACGCCATCGGCCACGACAAGCTCGCGGGGAGGATCCCAAATCTAGCACCCCGCGGGAGGGATGGGAGGATGGAAATGCCCTTGAGTCCTGGGACCACCGCTGATACCCTCGAAGGTTCGTCCTCCTCCCCGGGAGGAGAGACCCCCGAGGTGGAATGATGAAGCGCACCTTTCAGCCCAACAATCGCCGCCGCGCGAAGACCCACGGCTTCCTGAGCCGCATGAAGACCAAGAACGGCCGCCTGGTGCTCAAGCGCCGCCGCGCGAAGGGCCGCCACGTCCTGGCGGTCTGACGCCGCTCCCGTGATCTTCAAGGGCCGATTCCGTACGGTCCGCCAAAGGGACCACGCGGTACCTACGCCCCTGCCCCGGCCCCTGCTGGGGCCCGAGGCGTTTTTGGACATCCGGGCCTGGCGCCGCACTGGCGACGGCTCGGGTGATGACCTGGGTCAGCCCGGACCCCTGCTCCTCGTGACTTCGCCCCGCAAGACGGGCCGCGCCGTCCAACGCAACCGCTTCCGTCGTCAGGTGCGGATGGCCTTCCTCGGTCTTTCCGAGCGAATCGCCGGCCGCCCCTGGATCGTCTGGGTGCGGCCTGCGCGCCTCGCCCCTCCCCTCGACAGGCTCACCCTCCGGGATATCGAAGGCCAGCTCGCGCTGGCCCTTCGCCGTCTCCCCCCCGTGGACACCCCATGAAAAACCGCAATGTCCTCCTGTTCGTGGTCGGCAGCCTGATCCTGCTCGCCGGCCAGTTCTGGGTCAGCTCCCGGTACGCCAAGCCTGTGCCCAGGGTTGAAGCCCCGGTGGTCGAGGCCCCCAAGGCGCCCGCCCAGCCAACCGCCCCTGTGCAGGCTCCGGCCCCTGCGGCCGTGTCGGGTGTTCCGGCTGCGGACCCGGCGGCCATGCACACCCTGTCCACGACGGACTTCCGCCTCACCTGGCAGGTGGCCACGGGCGCCCTCAAACAGGCCGTCTGGCTGCAGGACGGCACGAAGTTCTTCCCCGACACCTTCGCGGGGCTGGCCGCCTTCCAGGGCCAGGGCTTCGAGACGGTGCGCGAGGAGAAGGGTGCCGAGGGGACCACGGTCATCTTCGAAAATGCCGCCGGCGACCGGCTGAGCTATGCCGTCCCCCAGAAGGGCCTGACCCTCCGGGTGGAGGGGACCACGCCTCGGAACGCGCCCGTGCTGCTGGTGGCGAACCCCGCCTCCGACGAGCCCGTGAAGCACCTGGGCCGCGTGTTCTCGCTCACGGAGAAGTCGGTCGAGGCCGTGACCTGGGCGGAGATGCTGCATGACCCCTTCTTCAGCTTCATGGGGGCCAAGCGCAAGGTGCTGCCGCCCTCGGCCGAGCGCCTGGGCCTGGATGCGGGCCTCGAGAAGGACGAGAAGAACCAGCGCAACCACTACTTCGCCGCCCTCTGGAAGCTGCCCCGGCCCGCCGGTCGCGACGCCTCGGGCTATCAGCTGTTGCCCGAGAACGGCCACCTGAGCGCCGCCCTGTATCTGGGGCCCAAGCAGGCCGAGACCCTCACGGCCTTTGAAAAGCCCTACACCAAGGTCATCGACTACGGCTTCTTCGGCGCCGTGGCCCACCTGCTCTTCTGGATCCTGAAGAAGGTCCACGCCCTCGTGGGCAACTGGGGCTGGGCCATTGTGATCTTCACGGTGATCATCCGCCTCGCCACCTGGACGCTGAACACCAAGCAGACCATCTCCATGCTGCGCATGAAGGACTTCGAGCCCCACCAGAAGGCCATCCAGGCCAAGTACGAGAAGTTCGGCAGCGACATGACCAAGAAGGCCGAGATGCAGAAGGAGCTCATGGAGCTCTACAAGAAGAACGGCCACAACCCCATGGGCGGTTGCCTGCCCATGCTGCTGCAGATGCCCATCTTCCTGGCCCTCTGGTCCATGCTGAACGCCGTCTTCGAGCTGCGCCACGCGCCCTTCTTCGGCTGGATCACCGACCTGTCCGCCAAGGATCCCTACTACATCTTCCCGGTGCTCATGGGCGCGTCCATGTTCGCCCAGCAGGCCGTGACGCCCGCGGTGGGCGACCCCGCCCAGCGCAAGATGATGCTGGTGCTCATGCCTGCGATGATGACCTTCTTCTTCGCGCAGAGCCCCGCCGGGCTTACGATCTACTACTTCGTGTTCAACATGATCGGCCTCGCCCAGACCTGGTGGATCATGCGGTCCTACAAGCCCCAGGCGATCACGGTCTAGGAGGTCAGCCATGCGGAAGAGCGGCGCCAGTCTGGAATCCGTGCCCGAACTCATCGCCCGCTGGTCGGCCCATCTGGGTCTGGCGGTGGAGGCCAAGGCCGCGCCCTCGGGCGACGAGGAGGCCTTCCCCAACCGCCTGGCCCTCTCGGGCCCGGATGCGGGCCGGTTCGCCGCCGAGCGCGGCGTGGCGCTGGATGCCCTGCAGTTCCTGGTCCACGAGGCCCAGGGGGAACGCGAGGACCAGAAGCTGGCCTACCTCGATGTGAAGGGCGTGCGGTTGTTCCGCATGCAGGAAGTCATGGCCATGGGCCGGTTCGCCGCCGACCGGGCCCGCGAGCTGGGCAGCCACACCCTGGGTGCCCTCAGCGCCCGCGAGCGCCGCTGGGTGCACCTGGTGGTGAGCCGCGAGGAGGGCCTGGGCACGGAAAGCGAAGGCACCGGAACCTTCAAGCCCGTGAAGGTCTTCCGGAAGTAGACTGGCCCGGTGCATCCGGCCCCCGATCCCATCTGCGCCCCCGCCACGGCCCTGCTGCCCTCGGCGGTGGCCCTGGTGCGGGTGTCGGGGGCGGACCTGCGGGCCCCCCTGGCTCCCCTCCTGGCCCTGCCCGAGCCCCGGCGGGCCTCGCTCCGCACCCTCCGCTGGGATGGTTTCCGCGAGAAGGCCCTGGTCCTGTTCTTCCCCGGCCCCGCCAGCTACACGGGCGAGGACCTGGTGGAGTTCCAGGTTCACGGGAACCCCCGGCTGGTCCGGCGCCTGGTGGCCCACCTCGGCACCCTGGGCATCCGGTTGGCGGAACCCGGGGAGTTCACCCGCCGGGCCCTCCTGAACGGCAAACAGGGGCTCCTGGAGGCCGAGGCGCTGCGGGACCTGGTGGCGGCGGAGACCGACACGCAGATCCGCCTGGCCCAGGCCCGGGCCGGCGCCGTCCCGGACTGGGTGGCGGCGGCCCGCCAGGCCCTGACTCCCTGGATGGCCCAGGCCGAGGCGGCGGTGGACTACGGGGAGGACGAAGGAATCTCTGTGAATATGGGGCGCTTAATTGAAGCGCTTGCCCCGATCCGCGCCCGGTTCCACGTGGAACAAGCCCGCGCCCGGGCCGCGCGGCACCTGCAGCATGGCCTCCGTCTGGCCCTGGTGGGCCGGCCCAATGCCGGGAAGAGCACCTTGTTCAACGCCCTGGCGGGGGAGGACCGGGCCATTGTCACGGACATCCCGGGCACCACCCGGGATGTGCTGGAGGTTCGCTGCGAGTGGCGGGACCTGCCCCTCCGCTTGTTCGACACCGCGGGCCTGCGCGAAACGGCGGATCCGGTCGAGCGCCTGGGCGTGGCCCGGGTCCGACCGGTGCTGGAGGGGGCCGACCTGGTGCTCCACCTCCGGCCGATCCAGGATCCCGACCCCGATCCTGTGCTCCAGGAGGCCCTGGCCCCCTTCGCGGGCAAGGTTCTGGAGGTCCGGACCTTCGCGGACCAAGCTGAATCCGCGAGCCCGGTCTCCGGCGTGGCCATCGCCGCGCACCAGGGGGACCTGGACGCCCTGGAGACGGCATTGAAGGACCGGGTGCTGGGCGGTCTGGCGCCGGACGCCTGTCTGGGGGCCCTGGCCACGGACCGCCAGGTGGAGCTGCTGGATGACCTGGCCCGGCAGCTGGACCTCCTGCTGGCCCTGCCGCCGGCCTGCCCCCCGGAGCTGCCTGCCTCCCTGCTCCAGGGAGCCTGGGGCCTGCTGGCCCGGCTCACGGGGGAGGACCGCGCCGAGAGCGCCCTGGACGAGCTCTTCAGTGGATTCTGTCTCGGGAAATAGGCTCCGGGGGCTGGACGAGGCGGGCGGGCCGCCGCATGAAGCTGCGGAGGTGCCACTCCTGGGGGAAGGGATGCTCCTTCCAGAGGGCGATGGGTCCCGGAACCCCGAAAAGGTAGCCCTGGAGCAGGGTGACCCCCATCCAGCGGGCGATGCGGAAGTCCTCCACGCTCTCCAGGTTCTTCGCCAGAACCCGTCCGCCCATCTTGCGGGTCATGTCCACCAGGGCCTCCAGGATGGCCTGCCGCCGGGGGTCGCGGAGCAGCCCCCGGGTCAGGAGGGGGCTCAGCTTCAGGATGTCCGGCCGGATCTCCAGGATCTGATCCAGGTTGGTCTCGCGCACCCCCACATCGTCCAGCGCCACGCCCACCCCGTGGGCCCGGAGGTCCTCCAGGACATCGAGGTGCTCCGTGCCCTGCCCCGACCCGCTCTGGACATTCAGCTCCAGGATCAGCCGGGTGAGGGGGATGCCGGCCTCGGCCGCGCATTCGGCCAGGAAGACCGGAAATTCGGGAAGCAGGGCCAGGGTGGAGGTGTGGACATTGAGGGACAGGAGGGTGCTGTCCGGCAGCTCTCCGCCCGCCCTCAGCACCCGGGTGAGGCAGGCCACATCCAGGAGGGTGCGGTCCATGGCCCCGTCCCCGGGCGCGCCCATCAGGTCCGGGGTGCCGAGGAAGGACTCGTCGGCACCGTGGGCGAAGCCCTCGAAGGCCGTCAAGCGCAGCACATCGCCCCGGAGCTCGAGGATCGGCTGGAAAAAGGCCTGGAGGTTCCGAGTGACGGCCAGCTGTTGCGCGGATTGGAACAGGGTCATGCCTGGCTCCGGTGACCATACCTTGCCCTCCGGGGCGGAAACCCCCGGAGTCGATAGACGGAACTCCCAGGCCGGAAGGGTCCGGTCCAGCAGCCACACCATCAGGCTCGTGTGTAACGGCAAACATAGAGACGCGGTTGCCTTTAACAAGCCAAAAACAGGAAAGATGGCTTGAAAAACAAGGACTTTTTGTTGGTGTTTTTTCGATCTATGAAACACCTCCTGGAATCGCTGGGTTTGCCCGGAGGCCCGGATGGACCGCAGCCCGCCTACACTGGGGCGGGAGCGCCCATGAATTCGGGGTTTGAAGCCATCATCGGTCTGGAGGTCCATGTCCAGCTGCGGACCCGGTCCAAGATGTTCTGCGCCTGTCGGAACAGCTATGGGGCGGCGCCGAACAGCCAGACCTGCCCCGTGTGCCTGGGCCTGCCCGGGGCCCTGCCGGCCCTGAACGGCGAAGCCGTCCGCATGGCCCTCGCACTGGGGCTTTCGGTGGGCGCCCGGATCCGGCCGGACAGTTCCTTCTACCGCAAGCAGTACTTTTATCCGGATCTGCCCAAGGGCTACCAGATCACCCAGGGGCCCGTGGCCCTGGTGGAAGGTGGCGAGCTGGAGATCCCCGGCGATCCCGCGGTCCGCGGCGGGGCCGGTCCGGTGCGCATCCGCCTCGAGCGGGCCCACCTGGAGGAGGATGCCGGCAAGAGCAGCCACGACCAGCGCCCCGGCGTCAGCCTGGTGGACCTCAACCGGGCCGGGGTGCCGCTGCTGGAGGTGGTGGGCGCGCCGGATCTCAGGAGCCCGCAGGAGGCCTCGGAGTTCATGAAGGCCCTGCACCGGCGGGTGGTCTTCCTGGGCATCTGCGATGGCAGCCTGGAAGAGGGCAGCTTCCGCTGCGACGCCAATGTGAGCCTGCGGCGGGCGGGCGAGGCCTTCGGTACCCGGGTGGAGGTGAAGAACCTCAACTCGTTCCGCTTCGTGAAGCAGGCCCTGGCCTTCGAGATCGGACGGCAGGCCGGGCTGCTGGAGCGGGGCCTGCCCGTGCGCCAGGAGACGCGCGGCTGGGACGCCCAGGCCGGGGAGACCCGGGCCCAGCGCACCAAGGAAGCCGCCATGGACTACCGCTATTTCCCGGAGCCGGACCTGCCGGTCCTGGGGATCCGGCCCGAAGAAGTGGAAGCCGTGCGGGCGACCCTGCCCGAACTGCCGGAGGCCAAGGCCGGCCGGTGGCAGGCGGCCTTCGGCCTGGGCCTGGATGAGGCCCATGCCCTGCTTCAGAGCCCGGCCTTCACGGCCTATTTCGAGGCCCTCACGGCCGCCTGCGGGAGCGGCAAGGCCGCCGCCAACTGGATGCTGGGCGAGGTGAGCCGCACACTGAACGAGCGGCACCTGGACATCGAGGCCTTCCCCGTGCCCCCCGAGGGCCTGGCGGGCCTGATCCGGCTGGTGGAATCCCACCAGATCGGTCATGGCGCCGCGCGCGATCAGGTCTTTCCGGCCCTGCTGGCGGGAGAGGGCCCGGCGGAGGCCATCGTGGCCGCCAAGGGGTTGACCCAGACGACCGATCGCGCGGCCATCGAAGCCCTGGTGGCCGGGGTGCTGGCGGCCCATCCCGGTCCCGTGGCGCAGCTCCGGGGTGGGAAGGAGGGCCTCCGGGGCTTCCTCGTGGGGCAGGTGCTGAAGGCCGGCGGCGGCAAGGTGGATCCGAAGCGGGTGAACGAGATCCTGGCGGAGGCCCTGGCCAAGGCCTGATCCGCACCCCATGCTGACCCCATGAGCAACGAGATCCCGTCCGCCCTCGCCGCCTACCATCCCGGTGTGGGCCATGTCTGCCACGGGTGCGGCCGCGTGGTCGTGGATGCCATCGAGACGCCCGGCGAGCCCTTCCGCTGCCTGGACTGCGGCAGCCTGATCCCCACGCCGGAAGACGAGCTGACCCGCGCGGCCATGGAGGACGGGGGAACGGTCGATGCCGCCGACGACCGGCCCACCGTGTGGCGGCTGGTGGTCGTGATCGCCTTCGCCGTGGTGGCCCTGGCCATCGTGTTCTGGAAGCGGTAGGGCCGACGGGCCTATCCTGGGGATCGGAGCCACGCCGATGCCCAAGCCCTGGGGACCCACCACCACCGCCATCCACGCCGGGAAGCACTTCAATCCCACCCGGGCCGTGACCACGCCGATCTTCCAGACCTCCGTCTTTGAGTTGCTGGAGAATCGCGAGGGCGCCGAGTTCGCAGCCGCCATCGAGCCGCCCGCCTTCTACACCCGCTGGGGCAATCCGAACAGCAGCGAGGTCGAGGCCGTGCTGGCGGAGCTGGAGGGCGCCGAACGAGCCCTGGTGACGGCCTCCGGCATGGCGGCCTTCGCGCTGGTCTTCGAGGCTTTCCTCAAGGCGGGCGATCACCTGGTGGCCCCCGCCGCCATCTACCTGGGCACCGAGCAGCTCATCCGCCGCTGGGAGGCCCAGCGGGGCCTGACGGTCACCTGGATCCAGAACACACTGGATCTGGACGAGTGGGCGGCGGCCATCCGGCCCGAGACCCGCATGATCTGGGTGGAGACACCCTCGAATCCCACCCTGGCCCTCACGGATCTGGCGGCGGTGGCGGCTCTCGGGAAGCGGCACGGCATCCGCACCGTGGCGGACAACACCTTCCCCAGCCCCATCCACACGAAGCCCCTGCGCTTCGGCTTCGACCTCAGCGTGGCCTCGGCCACCAAGTACCTGGCGGGCCACTCGGATGTGGTGGCGGGCGTGATCGCGGGCTCCGACGCGGATGTGGTGGCCTGCTGGCACCTCACCAAAGTCATGGGGCCCACCCTGGATCCCATGGCGGCCTGGCTGCTGCACCGGGGCCTCAAGACGCTCGCCCTGCGGGTTCGTCGGGCCTCGGACAACGCCCAGGCCCTGGCCCAGTGGCTGCTCTGGCAGCCCCATGTGGCGCGGGTGGACTACCCGGGCCTCCCCACCCATCCCGGCCATGAGGTCGCCGCCCGCCAGATGGAGACGGGCTTCGGGGCCATGATCGGCTTCGAGCTGCGGGCCGGGCTGCGCGCGGGCCAGTGCTTCTGCGAGGCCCTGGAGGTGATCACCCGCGGCGTGAGCCTGGGCGGCGTGGAAAGCCTCATCCAGCATCCCGCGAGCATGAGCCACCTGAAGACCGCCCCCGAGGTGAAGGCCCGCCTGGGCATTTCGGATGGCCTGCTGCGCTTCTCCGTGGGCATCGAGGATCAGCCCGACCTCATCGCCGACCTGGAGAAGGGCTTCCAGGCCGCCGCGGAGGCCCGGTGAAGCTCCAGATCAATGGGGAGGTCCGGGAAACCCCGGCCCTGAGCACGGTGGCCGATCTGGCGGCCTGGCTGGCCCTGCCCGCCTTCGGGAGCGCCATCGAACTCAACGGCGAAGTCATCCGCCGCGCCGACCACCGGGCCACCCCCCTGAAGGAGGGGGATCGCCTGGAGGTCGTGCGGCTGGTGGGCGGCGGCTGAGGGCGGGTTTCCGGCGCTCGCCGGTCCGTTTCCCGGGGGCCGGTCAATTCACGCTGATCGTGTAGCCGTAGGTTCCGGTGGCGGTGGTGGCCCCGGCGCGCACCCGGGCCACATAGACGCCGGCGGGCAGGTTGGAGGGGCTCAGGGTGCGGGTGCTGCCGGGGGTGCTGAAGCTGCCCATGACCCAGCCGCCGGGGCCGATGAGCTCCAGGTAGAAGTCCTGGCCGCCGGTGGGCGTCATGGTGATGGTGCGGGCCCCGCCCCCGTGGGTGAAGCGCCAGGCCTGGCTCTGGTTCCGGTCGTAGTAGAGGTCGGCGCTGGGGGCGTAGGTCTGGAGCGTGCCCGCGGCGCTGAGGGGCAGGCCGCTGGTCTGCCAGAGGGCCGTGCCGGCGAAATAGGTCGCGTTGGGGTTGGGCACGGCCTCGAGGGCCAGCTCGGTCAGGATCGTGCTCCAGGTGGAGGTGCTGACGCGGCTGGCCACGCCCTGCAGGTAGGTGGGGTAGCAGCCCAGGGTGGCCTGCTCGTACTCGCCGGTGCCATCGGCGTAGGGCGTGGTGGAACGAACGGCGGCCCAGAGGGTCTGGAGGCCCGGCTGGGCGCCCCCCAGGGCGTTCTTCCACAGGCCCCAGAGGCTCACGGCGATGGAGCCGCGGGTGAACTCGCCCTTGGTCGCGAGGGGCACGGCGCCGTGGCTGCTGAGGTCGAAGGTGTAGACCTGGGCCACGCCACCCGCATCCACATAGCTGTCCAGGAGGCGGCTGTCGTTCCGCACGGCCCCGGCCAGGAAGTCGGAGAAACCGGCCACGAAGGCGGCGGTGGATTCGCTCTGCTCCGTGCGGTCCACCCACACATTGTCGTTGTCCCGGCGCAGGAGGGAGAGGCTGCTGCTGCCATCGGCCTTGTAGCTGTGGTCCGCGAAGAGGAGGCGGGCGAAGCTCTCCTGCAGCACCCCGTCATCCCACTCGTCGGTCTCCGTGTTGGCGGCGCCGCTGCCCAGGCCATAGACGCCGTGGCTGAAGATGGCGCGGTTGCTGTCGGTCACCAGGTAGGTGTTCCCGGGGGCCGGGGCCAGGGCGGGGTAGGTGCGGGCCTGGTCGGCGGGGTTGGTGCTGGTGGTCCAGAAGGTGTGCAGGTTGGGCAGGCGCAGCGAGGCCGAGCCGTCCATGTCGCGCACGGCCGCCCCGAAGGCCACGGCCTGGTCCGCGATGTTGAAGGCTCCGGCGATGCGGTTCCCCGCCAGGGCGGTGACGGCCAGGGTGCCGTCCTGGTTGGCGAGGAAGGCGCTGCTGGTGACGCTCCATACGGGAATGGCGCTGAAGGTGGCCAGGTCCGTGGTACCGGGCAGCGGGGCGTTCTTCACGCTGCCCCGCAGGAAGAAGCTGTTGGGATCGGCGCTGGGCACCTGGTACTGGGCATAGACCCGTACGAAGACCTGGGCGCCCCGGGGCACGAAGGCCGTGCCGGTGCCATCGCTGCCGAGGTAGCCCGAGGCCAGCAGGGCGCTGGATCCGGCGTCCCGCACCTCGGCCCAGCAGTAGCGGGCCGGACGCAGGGTGGTGGTCCCGAAGCCCGCGGGCGTGAGGGGTCGCTTCTCGAACTGGGCCTGGAGGGTGATCTTGGCATCGGAGTAGGCGGGGACATCGCTCCCGCCGCCGCCGCCGCAGGCGGCCAGGAGCACCAGGGCGGTGAGGCCGGTGAGAAATCGCCAGGTTGGAAGGCGCATGGGGGCTCCGGGGTGGGATGGCTTCCAGGTTCAAGGGTCGTGCCAGGACCTCGCAGGGGCCAGTCTGGCGTACAGACTAACGCCAGACTTCCCAGCGTCCCCCGGGCCATCGGGCCCGGCCGCGAAGGGCCCAGGAGGCCGGCAGCCTGAGGTCCAGCGGGGTTCCGCCCGCGGGCGCGTCGCTCTGGAAGCGATGGAATTCATCGGCGAGGCCCTGCTCGAGGAAGCCGCGGACCAGGGTGCCCCCGCCCTCCACGAGCACCCGCCCCACGCCCCGGGCCGCGAGTTCGTGCAACAGGTGACGCAAACTGCATCCCCGCGAGCCCGGCGGCAGGCGCAGGTCTTCCACGCCCCGCAGGGGCTCGGGATCACCGGTGACGGCCCGGAGGGCGGGCTGGCCGGCGACGGGCTGCCAGACCCGGGCCCCGGCGGGCACCTGACCCGCGTTGTCCAGAACCACCCGGTGGAAGATCCGGTGGGGCGCCGTGGGCGCGGACCAGCGGTCGGTGAGCTGGGGATCGTCCACCTCGGCCGTGTGGCGGCCCACGACGATGGCCTCGGCGGCCCGCCGCAGGGCATGGCCCAGGCGCTGGATGTCCGGCGGCGTGATGGGCGTGGTCCGGCCCGCGGGCCCCAGCGCCCCGTCGGAGCCCAGGGCCAGCTTGAGGCTCACCCAGGGCAGGCCCGTGCGGATGAGCTTGAAGAAGGGGGCGTGGAAGCGGGCGCACGCCTCCCCGAGGACGCCCTCCTCGACGGCGAGCCCCTGGGCCCGGAGGATGGCCAGGCCGCCCCCGTCCACCCGCGGGTTGGGATCGCGCACCCCCACCACCACGCGCACCACGCCCGCCTGGATGAGGGCCAGGGTGCAAGGCCCCGTGCGCCCCTGGTGGCAGCAGGGCTCGAGGGTGACATAGGCCGTGGCACCGCCCACATCCGCATCGCGGGCCTCGGCGTCGCGCAGGGCCATGATCTCGCCGTGGGGGTCGCCGGCACGGGTGTGGACCCCGGCGCCGATCACCCGGTTCCCCTTTACGAGCACGCAGCCCACGGGGGGGTTGGGGCTGGCGAGGCCCACGCCCTTCAGGCCCTCGCGCAGGGCCAGGGCCATGAAGCGGGCATCGCCCGTCAGGGCCTCCGGGTCGGGCCAGGGGCCGCCCGTGGCCAGGGCCCAGGCCAACTCCGGCGTGAGGATCGGGTCGTCAGGCATCGAGCAGGCCGTCCACGAAGGCCTCGGCGTCGAAGGGGATCAGGTCGTCCACCCCCTCGCCCACGCCCACGAAGGCGATGGGCAGCTTCAGGCGGTCCAGGATGGGCACCACCACGCCCCCCTTGGCGCTGCCGTCCAGCTTGGTGAGCACCAGGTCGGTGACGCCGGCGGTACGGGCGAAGACCTCGGCCTGCTGCAGCCCGTTCTGGCCCGTGGTGGCGTCCAGCACCAGCAGCACCCGGTGGGGGGCCTCGGGAATGACCTTCTGGAGGCTGCGCCGGATCTTGTCCAGCTCCTTCATGAGGTGGTCCTTGGTATGGAGCCGGCCCGCGGTGTCGATGAGCACCCAGGGGGTGCCCTTGGCCTTGGCGCTGGTGGCCCCGTCGAAGGCGATGGCCGCCGGGTCGCCGCCCATCTGGTTGCGGATCACCGGCACCCCGGCCCGCTCGCCCCAGCGCTCCAGCTGGTCGATGGCGGCCGCCCGGAAGGTGTCTCCGGCCACCACCAGCACCCCCTCGCCCCGGGCCTTGAGGTGGGCCGCCAGCTTGCCCAGGGTGGTGGTCTTGCCCACGCCGTTGACGCCCACCAGCAGCACCACCTGGGGGGTGGCAGCCACGAAGGGCTGGGCGGGGCGCTGCCGGAGGAGTTTCAGCAGCTCGTCCTTGAGCACGGCCTTGGGATCGATCTCCGTGCCGCCCTTCAGCTCCGTCCGGAGCCGGGCCATGAGCCGGTCCACGGCCCCCACGCCCAGGTCCGCCTGGAGCAGCAGATCCTCCAGCTCCTGGAGCTGGGCCTCGTCCAGGCGCCGCAGGCCCAGCAGCCGGCCCATGGGCGCCAGCACCAGCTCCTGGGTGCGCTTCAGGCCCTGCTTGAATTTGTCGAACAGGCCACCCAGAAGACCCACGCCCACCTCGCGGCTCCAGTCTACCGAATCGCCGGCCCTTCCTGCCTCCGCAAGTGGTGTTCCACATGGAACATACCCGGTGGCCGCGGGCGCAGGGCCGCTTCGGGGGTCAGTGCGGGTCCAGGCGCTTCACCTCCGGGGGTCGCGTGTCCACGCTGCCCCCGGTGGCCCCGCTCAAGAGCAGGCCCGCCACCCAGATGGCCGTATCGATCCGGGGGCCCACCAGGTACCGCCGCTCGGCCCTGGGGGTGGAGAAGCGGGGCAGGTTCGGGACGCGGATGGGGCGCAGGGTCGGCGGCCGGCCCAGCTCCCGCGCCTCGCAGACCAGCTCGTAGGGCGGGTTCCAGGGGGAAGGTGCCGCCGGGCTGAAGGCCAGGGGCGGCAGCTGCAGCACCAGGGAAAAGGCCTCGGTCAGCATGGACGCACCCCCGGGAAAGGGTACGGCCCGATGCTTCCCGAGGCCAGGAACCTGAAATGAAACCTAACGCTTTTTTCGGGTCGGCTTGAGGGCCTCGGGGCGTTTCCAGCCCACCAGCGCGTGCTCGAAGACTTCCTCCACATGCTTCACGGGGTGGAAGCGCAGCTGCTTGCGCAGCTCAGGATCGATCTCCTCGAGGTCCTTCTGGTTGGCGTGGGGGATGAGGATGTCCTTGATGCCGAGCCGCAGGGCCGCCAGGGACTTCTCCTTGAGGCCGCCGATGGCCAGGGCCTCGCCGCGCAGGTCGATCTCGCCCGTCATGGCCAGGGTGTTCCGCACGGGGACATCCTTCAGCACGGAGAGCAGCACGGTGGCGATGGCGAGGCCGGCGCTGGGGCCGTCCTTGGGGATGGCGCCCTCCGGGAAGTGGATGTGGATGTCCTGCTTCTGGAAGACCTCTGGATCGATCTGGAAGGCGTCGCCCCGGCTGCGGATGTAGCTGAGGGCCGCCTGGGCGCTCTCCTTCATGACATCGCCCAGCTGGCCGGTGAGGATCAGCAGGCCCTTGCCCGGCATCTTCAGGGCTTCGACGAAGAGCACATCGCCCCCCACGGAAGTCCAGGCCAGGCCCGTCACCACGCCCACGCGCGGGGCCTTCAGCCGCTCGTCCTGGAGGAGCTTCACGGGCCCGAGCAGCTCGTGGATGCTCTTCTCGTCGAGGGTGAGCTTCTTCCTCAGTGTCTTCTCCGCCACGCGGCGGGCCACCTTGCGGCACACGGCGCCGAGTTCGCGCTCCAGCTGGCGCAGGCCCGCCTCCCGCGTGTAGCCCGTGATGATGGCCTTCAGGGCCTTCCGGGGGATCGCCACCTGCTTGTGGGTGACGCCGTGCTTCTCCATCTGCTTGGGGATGAGGTGCTGCTCGGCGATGCCGACCTTCTCCTCCAGGGTGTAGCTGCTGAGGTAGATGATCTCCATGCGGTCGCGGAAGGCCGGGTGGATGGGCTCGAGCTCGTTGGCGTTGGCGAGGAACAGCACCTGGCTGAGGTCCAGGGGCACATTCAGGTAGTGGTCGCGGAAGGTGTGGTTCTGCTCGGGGTCCAGCACCTCCAGCAGGGCCGCGCTCGGGTCGCCGCGCATGTCGCGGCCGATCTTGTCGACCTCGTCGAGCATGATCACGGGGTTCATGCTCTTGATCTGGTGCAGGGCCTGCACGATGCGGCCGGGCATGGCGCCCACATAGGTGCGGCGGTGGCCGCGGATCTCGCTCTCGTCATGCACGCCGCCCAGGGAGATGCGCGCGTACTTGCGGCCCAGCGCCCGGGCGATGGACTTGCCGAGGCTGGTCTTGCCCACGCCCGGAGGGCCCACGAAGCAGAGGATGGTGCCGCGGAGATCCGGCTTGAGCTTGCGCACGGCCAGGAACTCCAGGAGGCGGTCCTTGATCTTGGAGAGGCCGAAGTGATCCTCGTCCAGCACGGTCTTGGCCTGCTTGAGGTCCAGGTTGTCCTCGGTGACCTGCCCCCAGGGCAGCTCGGTCATCCACTCCAGGTAGGTGCGGGTCACCGCGGTCTCGCTGGAATCCGGGTGCATGCGCTCGAGCTTCTTGAGGTTGCGCTCGATCTCCACCAGGGGCTCGTCGGGCACCTTCATCTTGGCCAGCTTGTCGCGGAAGGCCGCGATCTCCTCGGAGAGCTCCGAGCCCTCGCCCAGCTCCTGCTGGATGGCCTTCAGCTGCTGGCGGAGGTAGTACTCCCGCTGGCTCTTGTCCATCTCGCCGCGGGCTTCCATGGTGATCTTCTGCTGCACTTCCAGCAGCTGGATCTCCCGCATGAGCAGCTCGTTCACGCGCTTGAGGCGCAGGCCCGGGTGGGCGATCTCCAGCACTTCCTGGGTCTGCTGCAGCTTCAGGTCCAGGTTCGAGGCCACCAGGTCCGCCAGGCGGCCCGGGTTGTCCAGGTTGCCCGCGATGACCAGCACCTCCTGGGGCAGCGTCTTGCCCAGGGCCACGGCCTTCTCCAGGGTCTGCTTCACGCTGCGCATCAGCGCGTCCTGCTCCAGGTCCGGGGACTTCAGCTCGGGTTCAGCCAGGGGCTCCACCCGCGCCTTGAAGAGGTTCTCGGTCTCGGTGAAGTACTCCACGCGCACGCGCTGGAGGCCCTGCACCAAGGCGCGGATGCGGCCGTCCGGCAGCTTCAGCACGCGCATGATGAGCGCCGCCGTGCCCACCTGGTAGAGGTCCTCGGGCCGGGGGTTGTCCATCTCCACCTGCTTCTGGGAGAGCAGGAGGATCATGCGGTTCTCCACCAGGGCCGTATCCACGGCTCGGATGGACTTCTCGCGGCTCACGCTCAGCGGCAGGATCACATAGGGGTAGACCACCACATCCCGCAAGGGCAGCACCGGCAACTCTTCCGGCAGCTTGGGGGATTCGTCGGGCGGGGGGGGCAGGAGTACATCGTCGGCCACGGAAAACCTCGGCCCTATAGAATACCGCTACTTCTTCCGCGTCCTCAGCACGGGGGCCTCGGCCTCGCCCGGGAACAGCGCCTGGGGCATGGGCTTGGCCGATTTGGAGGGCTCCAGCGCGGGCGGGGCGGAAGGCGAAGCTGGAGCCGGGATCGGCGCGGCCGAGGCCGCGCGCCCCGTGGCCGCCTCTTTGTGCATGAGGCCCTCGAGGGCCTTCACGAAGTCCGGCAGGTCCTTGAAGTCGCGGTAGACGCTGGCGAAACGCACATAGGCCACCTGGTCGAGGCCCTTCAGCTCGTCCATGATCAGCTCGCCCAGCTCGCGGCTTCGGATCTCGCGGTCGGGGCGCTCCATGAGCCGGGCCTGCAGGTCGCCCACCAGCTGCTCGATGCGGGCCAGTGACACGGGCCGCTTCTGGCAGGCCAGGAGCAGGCCCTTCATGACCTTCTGGCGGTCGAAGGGCTCGCGCCGCCCATCCTTCTTGAGGATCACCAGCGGCACCTCCTCCACCCGCTCGTAGCTGGTGAAGCGGCGGGCGCAGGACAGGCACTCCCGGCGGCGGCGGATGGAGTCGCCCTCGCGGGACTCCCGGGAGTCCACCACCTTGTCCTCCAGGTGACCGCAGAAGGGGCAGCGCACGGGGGCCTTAGACCTCCACGACGCGCGGCTCCATCACCGCCTCGCAGGTGACGGAATTGGCCACGAAGCAGTACTTGTGGGCCTTCTCGAAGAGCTCCACCACCTTGGCCATGCTGGTGCCGCGGGGCACCCGGATGACGGGGCGGAGGTGCACCTGGGTGATGCGCGTGACCTTGTCCACGGTGTCCAGCACGGACTCCGCGTGATCCTCGTAGCCCACCACATCGACCTTCGCCTTGGCGCAGAGGGCCAGGAAGGTGAGCATGTGGCAGGTGGCGAGGGCCGAGCCCAGCAGGTCCTCGGGGTTCCAGCGGGTGACCTCGCCCGCGTACTCCGCCGCACTGCTGACGGCGATGGGGTGCTTGCCGGGGGCCGTGACGGTGGCGTTGCGGGTGTAGGAAGCGTCGTGGGTGCTGCCGGTCCAGGCGAGGGTGAGGGGATAGCGGTGGGCCATGGGGTACTCCTCGGGAAGCCTGCGCCCAGCATGCCACAGGCCGCCTCATGCTAGCCTGGGGCGGCCCTCCGGAGTCCCCATGCGGCTGCTGATCCCCACGACCCTGGCCCTGCTGTCCCTGCCCGTCCAGGCCCAGTTCTGGAGCGAGCTGGCCAACCCCAAGGTCGAGGTGACGGTGGTCCACCCGCCGGGCCTGGGGCTCAAGGTGGAGCGCCTGGCCTTCGCACCCTCCCGCGACCTCAACTCCCGCGAGCTGGCGGACGCCCTCACGGCCGACCTGGTGCAGAGCCGCCAGGTGGAGGTGGTGGACCGCGCCCACCTCGACGCGGTGCTGAAGGAGCAGGAGCTGGGCGCCAGCGGCTTCGTGGAGCCCGCCACCATCGCCAAACTGGGCAAGCTGCTGGGCCCCAGCGTGCTGGTGATCGTGAATGTGAACCGCTCCGACCTCAGCCGCAACCAGTCCGTCAAAGAGGAGCGCAGCACCGACTACAAGACCAAGCAGGAGATCGTGCGCCTCAAGCGGACCAGCATCACCAGCCTGGATTTCAGCGCCACCGTGCAGGTGGTGGATCTCAGCACCGGCCGCGTCTTCGGCGCCCAGCGCCTGGAGGATGCCCCGAGCCTGAGCAACACCTCGTACGAGGGCTTCCCCGCCTATCCCCGCGATTCCGAGGTGCGGCGCCTGGCCTTCGAGACCGCCAAGGTGAAGGTGCTGCGCATGCTCCTGGCCTGGAGCGAGGTGCGGAAGCTCACCTTCTTCGACGACGAGGTCTTCGGCATGGCCAAGGCCCACGACCGCCTCAAGGCCCGCGACCTGCGCGGCGCCCTGGACCTGGCCCTGGACGGGCTGGAGCAGTCGAAGCGGGACAAGGGCCAGAAGCCCAAGTACTACCCCCGGGCCCAATACAATGTCGGCATCATCCGCTTCAGCCAGGGTCAGTACGAGGAGGCCCTGCCCTACCTCCGCGCAGCCCTGGACATGCAGCCCGACGCCAGCATCTTCCAGACGGCCCTGCGGGAGTGCCAGGATGCCATCGGCCTGCAGGAGGCCCTGCGCCGCGCGGAGGCCACCCCGGCCCGGGCCGAGGTCAAGCCTGAATCAAGGCCCGAGACGAGGTCCGAGTCCAGGGCAGAGCCCAAGTCCGAGCGTGGACCCGCCGCCCAGGCCAGCCCCGAGGCACGCCTGCAGAAGCTCCAGGAGCTCTACAAGAAGGGCCTGCTGGACAAGAAGGACTACGAGGCCAAGAAGGCGGAAATCCTCAAGGAGCTGTAGGGTCTGTTTTCAAATTCCACGACGCCGCGCTGGGCGGGCAGCCGAGCGAAGCAAGGAAGGCGACGATGGCCTTGGTGGTTCCAAGGTCGAGGAGCCTGACGCAGCATCGCGACAGCTGCCCACCCAGCCCTTCGGGACGAGGCCATCCGGGCGCCCCGCGGCGTCAGGGCCCTTGGACGATGAACCACATCGCCCTGCGGGCCCTTTCCTTGCGGTGCATCCCGGATGGCCTTCGTCGCGGTGCCGTGGAATTTGAAATCGGACCCTGGGCCCCAACGCGGGATAATCGGGGTTCTGCCTTTCGGAGCCCCATGCCCACGCCCGCCCGCCTCCATGTCGCCCACGCCCTGCACGAGGTCTTCGGGGAGAAGGGCCGGGTGCCGGACATCTGGGACCGCGACCTGGGCGAGGACGCGCACCTGGCCCAGGCCCTGCTCGGCCTCTGCCTGCGGCGCTGGGGCCGGCTCCAGGCCTGGGTGACGCCCCAGCTCAAGGATCCCAGCCGCGGCGTGCCCCTGGGCACCCGGGTGACCCTGGCCATGGGGCTGGCCCAGCTGGCCTGGCTGCCCGGCGTGAGCGACCACGCCGCCGTGAACGAATCCGTGGATCTCGCGGCGGACCGCGATCTGGGCTTCGTGCCCCACAAGGGCCTGGTGAACGCCCTCCTGCGCCGGGCCGCCAAGGATCGTGCGGCCCTGGCCGCGGCGCTGGACGCCCTGCCCGCCACCCTGGACCGCCCGGCCGCCGCCGAGCGGGCCCTGCGGGCGGCCCTGGCCCCCCACCAGGCCCCCCACCGGGCCCCGGAGTTGGCTGAAGCCGAGCTGGAAACCCTCTGGACCCGCCTGCAGCGACCGCCCCGTCCCGCCTTCCGCCTGCTGGCGGGCGAGGCCCCCGAGGGCCTCACGCCCGATGCGGACCTGCCCGGCTGCCTCCGCTTGGCGGACGAGGCCCCCTTCCCCCGTCCCTGGCTGGAGGCGGCCCAGGGGATGGTGCAGGACCGCAGCTCCCAGGCCCTGCTGGCCTATGCCTGGGAGCGCCCCGTCACCCGCATCCTCGATGCCTGCGCCGCCCCCGGCGGCAAGACCACCACCCTGGCCCTGCGCCACCCCAGTGCCGCGCTCACGGCCCTGGAGGTGCATCCCCGCCGCGTGGCCCGGCTGCGCCAGACCCTCCAGCAGCGGGGCCTCGAGGCCCAGGTGATCCAGGCCGACGCCGCCGAGTGGCTCGAAACCACCGACGCCACCTTCGACCTCATCCTGCTGGACGCGCCCTGCAGCGGCAGCGGCACCCTGCAGAAGCACCCCGAGTGGCCCTGGCTGGCCCACGACGACCTGCCCCGGCTGACGGGCCTCCAGCGCCGTCTGCTGGCCGCCGCGGCCGACCGCCTGGCCCCGGGCGGGCTCCTGATCTTCGCCGTGTGCTCCTGGCTGCCCGAAGAGGGCGAGGCCCATCGCGAGTGGCTGGCCGAGGCCCGGCCGGACCTGCGCCCCGCCGCCGTCTGGCCCGCAGCCCTGGGGGCGGATGCGGATGGCGCCACCACCGCCTTCTTCCGGCCCCACCCCCTGCGCTGGGAGGGCGAGGGCTTCCAGGCCTTCGCGGTCAGCCGGGGCTGAGCGGCCCGTCGGGGTTATTCCGCCTTCGGCGCCACGGTGGCGAAGGCGTCCATGACCCGGGCCGAGTAGACCAGGGCGGCGCCGGCATTCACGGCGATGGCCACGCCCAGGGCCTCCATGACCTCTTCCCGGGTGGCCCCGTGCCGCGCCGCCAGCTCCGTGTGGGTGGCGATGCAGCCGTCGCACTGGCGGGTGACCGCCACGCCCAGGGCGATGAGCTCCCGCGTCTTGGCGTCCAGGTGCCCCGTCTTTCCCCCGGCCTCGCCTAGCTCGCGGTAGCCGCGGATCGTCCCGGGGCTCAGCCGGCCCATCTCGCCGAGGGTCGAACCCAGCTGCGTTCGGTAGGCTTCCCAGTCCAGCATCATGCCGCACCCCCTTCCAGGTTCCGGGCCCGACGATGACACCTTTTCGGGGCCTGGGAAGGGGATTGGTTCCGCTAGACCTGGTACAGCTGGAGCAGGTTCCCGCAGGTGTCCTCGAACACGGCCACCGTGGCCGGCCCGGCCTCGGTGGGGGGCATGCGGAAGGTCACGCCCTGCCCCAGCAGCCGCTGGTAGTCCGCCTGGATGTCCTCCGTGGCGAAGGCCGCCAGGGGGATCCCCGCCTCGAACATGGCCGCCTGGAAGGTGGGGGCGGCCGGGTGGCCCATGGGCTCCAGCAGCAGCTCCAGGTCGTCGGGGCCCTCCGGGGAGACCACCGTCAGCCAGCGGACCTCGCCCATGGGGATGTCGGTCTTTTTCACGAAGCCGAGGGTCTCGGTGTAGAACCGCAGCGCCGCGGCCTGGTCCTGCACGAACACGCTGGTGAGCTTGAGCTTCATGGGGGCTCCGGGAAAGGCCGGGGTCAGGTTAGCGCGGCCCAGGCGCCCGCGGCGGCACCGACAGCACCGGTGGCAACGACGGATCTGGCGACTCCGGCGGGAGGGCCCGGCGCGCGGGGCCACCCGGGGGATCCTTCGGCCGGGCGAAGGCCGAGTCGTACAGGGCCTCCCCGTTGGGCAGGTCCTTCAGGCGCTCGGGGTCGGCGAGCACCAGCTCGCGGCGCACCAGGGCCTGGAAGGTGAAGGCGGCGTTCCGGGTCTCCCGCAGGAAGCGCAGGCGGTTCTCGTCGCCGGTCTCCTGGAACTTCCCCTGGGTGGCCGTCTCCAGGGCCAGGTAGAGGGCGCTGGCGATCCAGGGCTCCAGGGCATCGCCGCAGCGGCTCCAGGGCAGGATCGGCACCTGGATCTCGACCTCGTACTCCTCGTCCGTGGCCTGCACGAGCAGGCGGCCGTAGTGGGCATCCAGCCCCGGCGCGAGCCGGTAGCGGGCCTTGCGGTCGGCCGCGGCCAGCCGCTGGACGAGCGCCTGCAGGCTGGGGGAGTGGGCCAGGGTCCACCGGGTGACCCTCAGGATCTGGGGGTCCGATCCAGGCGCCAGGGGTAGCCCGCCGGCCTTGGCGGCGGGAGGCGGGGCCGGCACCGCGAAGGGCACGCCCTCAAGCATGGCGGCGGAGACCCCGGCGGTGACCTCGACGGAGGCCTCGGCGGGCAGCGCGCGGCGCCGGGGGCTGCCCGAGGGATCCCGCGCGGGGGCGAAGCCCGAGTCGTAGAGCTTCTTCCCGTCCGGCAGGTCCTTCAGGCGCACCGGGTCGGCCAGGGCCAGCTCGCGGCGGACCAGCGCCTGGAAGGCGAAGGCGCCCTGCATGGTCTCCTTCAGGAACAGCAGGCGGTGCTCATCCCGGGTGGCCCGGAACTTCCCCTTGGCGGCGGTCTCCAGGGCCAGGTAGAGGGCGCTGGCGATCCAGGGCTCCAGGGCATCGCCGCAGCGGTTCCAGGCCAGGATGGGCACCTGCACATCCACCTCGTAGTCGGTCTCCGTGGGGAGCACCAGCAGGCGGCCGTAGTTCGGCTCCAGCCCCGGCACCAGCCGGTAGCGGGCCTTCCGCTCCGCCGCCGCCAGCTGCCGCACCAGCTGCCGCAGGCTGGGCGAGTGGGCCAAGGACCACCGGTAGGCCCCCAGCACCCGGGGATCCGAGCCCGGCAACAGGGGCAGCTCCGCCGAGGCTCGGCTGGCCGGGGCGGAGGTCTGAACCGGCACTTGGGCTGGAGGCGGCGGAAGGGGGAGGAACATGGGCGAAGGCCTCCAGGTCAGGGGTCTGGAATCAGGCTCTACCTGCGAGATGCAGCAAACCAGACCTGCCCCATCGAGGTGCCGAACAGGGATGAGGACATCAAGGATTGAAAGGGGGTGAAGACCATGCTGGCGGAGTCCGAGGTGAGTGGAGGGTCAGGAAGGCTGGTTGGCTGAGAATAGATTGATGACGGATTCGCGATTAAACACCACCAAAGAAAGAACACCGAGGGCCGTGCCATACGGAATTTCGAGGCAAGATATACCTGCAATCACCATGCAGAATGTCCGAGAAGTCCGGCGCTGAATGCGGCGAGCGACCATGAATTTCATGGAAGCCATTGCAATCATGAGAAGGAACATGAAGGCGCCCATACCAAAGAAAATCCATCCAAATTCTGGCGGTGGAGCACTGTTGGGCCCGTTACTTGGCATGTTTTTGAATGAAGTGATGAACAGTACGCCCATAAACATATACATTGCCCCAAAGAGGGAAAAGAATGCGCAAACACCAGCGCTGATGTAGTAGCCCAGGGAGAGCATCTTCAAGTGCTCTGAATCGATGATTGATTGACGAGACTCTTCGGAGGGTTGAACTTCGGTTTCCATTGGATCGATCCTAGGAGTGGGGCTTCCTAACGAAAGCAGCTAACTGGCCCTATTGCTGCGGAACACAGTTGCTTAATTGTTTGAGGACCCTATCGCGCAGCGATAGGGTCCGAGTTGAGCGGAAGGTTAGGCCAATCGGGGCGAAGATTGTGAATATGTTCCCGGCAGCCCCATGCGAACTGGCGAAGAAAATGGACATCTATCGAGAGAATTTTATCTTCATGCACATACCTCCATTCAACAAATGCCTCTCCCAGTTCAGCAAGGCGCTCTTCGAGAAAGGTGAGCGGAAGAGACAAATTGACATAGGCACCACGAATGAAAAATAGAATTCCCTCTTTGTCCTTGGTTGGTAGTTGGCTAAATAACTTTAAAAGGTCATGGCCTTTGACATTTGATTTTCCAGAAATTTCTAAAAGGCACTTCAAGTAAAGCTCGACTGAAAATGCGGCGCACACAATAAAAGGCTGAACTGCAAACATTGTTGAATCTGGAATGCGAGTGAATTTCTCGATAGCTCCGGCACCGACTGAGAACTGCTTGGCCGAATGGTAAATCAAAAGGTCTTTAGGTAGTGGTGTAAGAACCATGGGATTGGCCTAACGAATGAAGCTAACCGGACCCGCCTGCACCGAGGCGCTGAACGAAGCCGAGGAAGCGGAACGAAGAGAAAGAGCGGAAGGCAATGCAGGCGGGGTCCGAGTTGAGCGGAGGGTTAGGCCGCGACGCGAACACCTTTAGCCACCGATTGGCGCAGTGATACCCGCGTTGGCGAACCAGGCTGCCAATTGGTCGGCGTATTTACCAGATGCAAGGTGAATAGATTTGCCTTCGCTCATATCGTTCAAGGCTAGGGAACGGCCGATCCATTCAAGCGCTACCGAAGCCTTGGGGCAAACAAGCCGTTGCGTGATGCCAAGGGGAACCAGGATTGGCCCAATGTTGAACCATGTCGTTGGAACCTTGTGAAAAACGACTGAATCACCTTCAAGACTAACTTTTCTTGGGAAAGTGCGAATGGCATAGGTGGCGAGGGCAAAATATATCCCTCCGTTGAGGATTGCAGTGGCGAGGTGCCAAAGGCTTCGCTGGTTTATGGAGTCATAGAGACCACTAGCCAGCGCTAAGACTGCTCCGAGCTGAAGGAATCTCTTCATGAACAGGAGGAGACCAGAGAGCTCGATGACGAACTCTGAGCCATTTGCACCTACCGGCGATTCAGTTGGATTCATGAGCTGCCTAACGAATGAAGCTAACCGGCCCCGCCTGCCCCGAGGCGCTGAGCGAAGCCGAGGAAGCGAGAAGCTGAGAGAGAGCGGAAGGCAATGTAGGAGGGGTCCGAGTTGAGCGGAGGGTTAGGCATCGTTACCCCGGTCTTTAAATATTAAACAATCCAAGACGACAGATGCTCCCCGATTTGGGTATTTAGATAATAAATAACCTTTATCGCAACCAACTTTGAGTCCTCCCCATTCAAACTCGGGCGACCGCAGGCAAGCAGAAAAATCCTCTTCATCCGCAAAGTGTTCGCGAAGCGCACAATAGAAAGCCACCTCATGCAACCCGTCGCCTTCAAAGTGATTAATCAGGTTTAAGGATTTTGCATAATCAAAAAATTCATCATAAAGAATGCTAAGGCCGAATAGTCCGGTTCGAGAGTATGAATCGCCTCTTCTCACCATCAAGTCGATCGAATCGATACCCATCTGGGCGCCATGTTTTCGAACCAAAGAAAATATTTGCTGCCCCAGTTCATTACCTTTGGGTGTATTCCACAGCTTGTTTCCTAAAAGTACTGCCTCTTCCAAAACAAGATTGATTGTTTTATTTGAGGTTTCTTCAACGGGCGGAATCATTCTTGAACCCGCCACCATTGATTCCAATTTCTCGAATCTTTGCAATAATGTTCCTTTATTATTCGACTTGAGAAAACTTTTATATTCATGAAGCGATTTTTTATCAATTACACCCGCATGAGCCATCTTATGATGCTTATCACATAGCAGGATCAGGTTTTCAAGCCGATTGTCTACTCTGTTCTCATTAATGTGATGTATTTCTAGATATGTGTGCTCTGGGCAATGTCTAATTGCACAGTTGTGCCCGGCCTCGACCTTCACCGCCCTAGCTAATTCCGCAGGGATTACCGGTCTCGAGTCGTCATACTTTTTATCTGGCACTGACGCTCCATGCGAGATGCCTAACGAATGAAGCTAACCGGACCCTCCTGCACCGAGGCGCTGAGCGGAGCCGAGGAAGCGAACTGCTGAGAGAGAGCGGAAGGCAATGCAGGCGGGGTCCGAGTTGAGCTGAGGGTTAGGCATCGCTGGGCTTGGCGCCGGGGAACCATTCAGTATGTTGATCTCCCTGACGACCGAAATAGGTCACACGCTGCCCTCGGAGGAAGGCAAGGTAGCCTTGGACTCCGGCAGCGACAGCTCGTTTGGAGAAATCTCGAAATTTCTGGCCATGTTGCTGGCTATCAACAATGGCGGCTCGCAGTGAGACCTTGTCGAAGTCTTCTGCGATGGCTGGAAGATCCTCGAAAGAAAGTGGAGCATGCGCCGCAGCACCTTCAGCGCTATAGAAGGTAAATGACTTAGAGGCGTAATCCACCAAGTAATACTCCACTCCATTGCCTATGAGACTTGCAACGATCTCGGAGAACGGCATTGAGCCCGTGAGAGTGGCTTGGGCAGCTTTGAGGACTTGGTTCGCATCCACGGCCTGAACCTCCATGGTGAACAATGCTGGGGCGACGCCTAACGAATGAAGCTAAGCGGACCAGGCGCTTGCGCCTGGGTCCGCTTGAGCGAGAGGTTAGGCACGGCGAGATGCGAGGGAGAGAGAACGCCCGAATTCGCGGCTCCTAGATTTGAAAGGGAAAGAACAGACCTTCAGAAACTGTGGACCCAAAGGCTTTAAAAGCTGGGCGTGGACCCAGGTTGCCGACCAGGATGGATGATGATGACAAGAGTCTTAGTGTTTCTGGGTGGGCCACTGCGAACGGTGTTGGTTCGACGGGCGAACGGTAACTGCGGACAAGCAGGGGTAGAAAGTTGGTGAGGCCTAACTAAGAATTAGACGACTAGCCCCGCCGCGCAGAGAGGTCGCCCAAGATGGTTATGGTTCGGTATAAATATTGAAATAAGCTTGAATGGATGATTCCACCAATGGTTATGCAAACCTGAACAAAGGCGGACGAACCCCATTACTCTCGACCGCTCGACAAGCTGGGGCTGAGCCGACATCTCGGGCTCCTGGGGGGATTCGCCCCAGGATACTCGAAGGATTGGCGGGGGAAGGGTCGGGTTTTCGCGCGAATTAACGGGCGGACTTGAACGAGGGCTTGGTGGGGGCGTTGGCCACGGCCTGGCCCAGGTCGAAGGTGAACTGGGTCTGCTGCACCATGCCACGCAGGTCCCAGGTGGGGTCGTACTCGTCGGTCACCTGGTGGTAGCGCTTGCCGTAGGCGGCGGCCTTGGCCTTCAGGGCGGCGGGATCGGCGCCCAGGTAGTCGCGGCCGCCGCCCACGGAGAGGGCGGGCACGCCGGCCTGCACGAAGCTGAAGTGATCGGAGCGGAAGTAGCCGCCGCCCAGGTCGGGGCGCGGGGGGGCCACCGTCAGGCCCGAGGCCTTGGCCACGGCCACGCCCAGGTCGCCCAGGGTGCTGCGGTTGGCGAAGGGCAGGCCGATGTCCCGGGTGGGGGCCACGAAGTTGAGGCTGTCCAGGTTCAGGTCGGCGGCGGTCTTCGCCAGGGGCCAGAGGGGATCGGCGGCGTAGGCCTTCGAGCCCAGCAGGCCCTGCTCCTCGGCGCAGACGAAGAGGAACATCTGGCTGCGCTTGGCGGGCGCGTGCAGGGCCGTCTGGGCCATGGCCAGCAGGGCCGCGCAGCCCGAGGCGTTGTCCACGGCGCCGTTGTAGATGTCGTCGTGATCGGGGTGGGTGTCGGCCGAGGTGCCGCGGCCCAGGTGATCCCAGTGGGCGGAGTAGATCACCGTCTCGGCCTTCAGGGCCGGGTCGGTGCCGGGCACCACGCCCGCCACATTGAATTGCGTCACGGTGCGCACGGCGCTGTGGAGGGTGCCCTTCAGGCGCAGGTCGAGGGCCACGGGGCGGAAGTCGCGGCGCTGGGCCTGGGCCCGCAGGGCGTCCAGCTCCTGCCCGCCCTGCTGGGCGAGGGCGCGGGCCAGGTCCTCCGTGACCCAGCCCTGGAGGGGCGTGCCCAGGGGGCCCTGGGCCAGCTGGAAGCGCTCGGCGTCCCAGCCGTTGCGCACCACGGGCCAGCCGTAGCTGGCGGCGGGGGTGGTGTGGACCAGCAGCACGCCCAGGGCGCCGTGCCGGGCGGCCTCCTCGAACTTGTAGGTCCAGCGGCCCTGGTAGCTGAGGTCGGGGCCGTCGAAGAGGTGGGGCTCGTCGGCGGTGGGCGCGGGCTCGTTCACCAGCATGAGCAGCACCTTGCCCTTCACATCCAGGCCCTTGTAGTCGTCCCAGCGATCCAGGGCGGAGCTGATGCCGTAGCCCACGAAGACCACGGGGGCGTCGAAGGCCTGCTCGGCCCGGTCCAGCCCGGCCCCATAGACGATGTCGGTGCCGAAGGCCGGCGTGGCGCAGGCCCCGCCCCCCAGGAAGCTGAGGGTGCTGCGGCCCGTGAGGGTGCGCAGGCCCAGCAGGGAGACGGGCTGCCGGTAGCTGTCGCCCTTGGCGGGGCGCAGGCCCAGGGCCTCCATCTGGGTCTCCAGGTAGCGCACGGTGAGCTCGGCCCCGCGCTGGCCCGTGCCGCGGCCCTCCAGCAGGTCATCGGCCAGGAAGGCCAGGTGGGCGCGGAGGGGGGCTTCCTGGATGGTGGCCTGATGGGGGCCCGCCGGGCTCTGGGCGAGCAGGGCGGCCGGAAGGAGAAGGCCGGCGGCCAAGGAAGGCGGCAGTACACGCATGGAGGCTCCCGGGGGAGCCTCCAGCATACCTCGCAAGTTGGGGTGTGGCCGGGTCAGATCGCTCAGATCTGGCTGGCGTTGGCGGGGAGGCTCACGCCGGCCACGCCCGCCACCTTGGCATTGCCCAGGAGCTTGCCGCCGGTGCCGGGGCCCACGCCGAGCACGGCCCCCTGGCGGACGCCCGCCTCGGTGGTGGCCAGGGTGGGGACCTTGGAGGCGGCCATGCGCTGGATCAGGAAGGAGGCGGCGCTGGTGCCGTCGCCGGCCACCTTGTCGCCCGCCACCAGCACCACCGCATCGGGGCGGCGGCCGCCGAGGGTGCCGAGGGCCTTGCCCATGTCCTGGGGGCCCTTCACATCGATGACGATGATCTTCATGCCGGTCATGGCGCCGCTGATGGCATCCACGGCGCCCTTGCTGTGGGCGGAGTCGCAGACCACGGCCACGGTGGACATCTGGGGCCAGGTGGAGCGCATGGCCTTGCCGAGGGCATCGTAGTCACCGGCGGACAGGGAGGCGGTCATCAGGGCGGCGGCAGACAGAAGGGTCACAAGCTTCATGGAAGATTCTCCTCGGGGCCGTCCGAACGCACGCCGGACCGGGCACAAAGAGACTCATCGGCGGCGCGGGCGCATTCTTGAGCGATCCAAATCATTCATTTTGAATAGTTATAAATTACTTGATCGGGTGTGACCGGGCCCTCAAGGCCTGCCCAGCTCGAACTGCACCGCCCCCAGGAGGGCCACGGGGGCCGTGACGGCCCGGAGGATGCTGCGGCCCAGGCTCACGGGCGCCCAGCCGGCGGCGGCCAGGGCCGCGAATTCGGCCTCGGTGATGCCGCCCTCGGGACCGCTGGTGAAGGCCAGGGCCTCCCGGCGGAGGGCGGGGTTCGCCTCCCCTGTGGCCAGCTCGTAGGCCACCCATTTCTGGGGGGCCTCCCAGGCCAGCAGGCCCGCGAAGGGGATCGGGGTCCGCAGCTCCGGACGGCGGCTGCGGTGGCTCTGCTCGCAGGCGGACTGGATCAGGCGGGTCCAGCGCTCCATGCGGGCGGCGGTCTTGGCGGCGTCGAACTCGCTGCGGGCATAGACCACGGGCTGGATCAGCGTGACGCCCAGCTCCACCAGGGGCGGCAGCCACTCGTCGAAGAGGCTGAGCTGGGCGGGGATGGGCAGGCAGGCCGCCAGGGCCACGGGGGGTTCGCGATCCTCGCGCAGGGGGGCCACCAGGCGGGCCACGGCCTGGCCGCGGTCCAGTTCCGCCAGGTCGGCGGTCCAGACCTGGTCGGCCAGCACCAGCTCCAGGGCCGCGCCGGGCTTCAGGCGCAGGGCCTTGAGGTGGCGCGCGGCCTCGGCCCCCAGGGGCAGGGCCAGGTTCTCGGCGGCGGGCGCCGGGGGCGGAACATCGAGGAAGAGGCGGGGGAGGCTCACGGGGCCATGATCGGCCATGGTCCCCGCGGGGCGCAACGACTGGCCACCACGAGGTGGCGCAGCGGTGGGGAGCTGACGGGCGGGAAGGGGCCCCCCCTTCCCCGGTTCGTTAAGCTGGAAGGTCTGGAGGATTCTTGGTCGACGCACTGTTGCAAGCCGCTCCCTGGTGGGCCTGGGTGGGCTTCCATGCTTTCGTGTTCATGATGCTGGCCCTGGATCTGGGCGTCTTCAACCGGCGGGTTCACGCGCCCTCCATGCGGGAGGCGGGGATCTGGAGCGCGGTGTGGATCACGCTGGCCCTCATCTTCAACCTGCTGATCTTCCAGGCGGAGGGCACGCAGAAGGGCCTGGAGTGGTTCACGGGCTATGTGCTGGAGAAGTCGCTCAGCGTGGACAACCTCTTCGTGTTCGTCCTCGTGTTCCAGAGCTTCCAGGTGGACCTGCGCCACCAGCACCGGGTGCTGTTCTGGGGCGTGTTCGGGGCCCTCATCATGCGCGCCGCCATGATCCTGGCGGGCACGGCCCTGCTGAACCGCTTCGAGTGGATGATGTATGTCTTCGGCGCCTTCCTGATCTACACGGGCGTGAAGATGCTGCTGCTGAAGGATTCGGAATCGGATCCCACGCAGAACCCCATGGTGCGGGCCTTCCGGCGCTTCGTGCCCTACGATGAGAAGGGCGGCCACGAGCACTTCTGGACGAAGAAGAACGGTCGCCACTTCGCCACGCCCATGCTGCTGGTGCTCATCACCATCGAGGTGACGGATCTGGTGTTCGCCGTGGATTCCATCCCCGCGGTGCTGGCCGTGAGCCGCGATCCCTTCGTGGTCTACACCTCGAACATCTTCGCCATCATGGGCCTGCGGAGCCTCTACTTCCTGCTGGCCAAGATGATGGACCGCTTCCACCGCTTGAAGACGGGCCTGGCGGTGGTGCTCTCCTTTGTGGGCGTGAAGATGTGCATCGCGGAGTGGGTTCACATCCCCGTGCAGTACAGCCTGCTGGTGATCGCCTCGGTGCTGGCGGGAAGCGTCGTGGCCAGCCTGGCCTGGCCTGCCGAACAGGGTGGGACTGAATGATGGAAGTGTGGCGCCGCACGCTGGAGGCAGCCCCCGCTTCCGGGCCCTTCGTGGTCACCCTGGGCAATTTCGATGGCGTGCACGCGGGGCACCGGGAGCTGCTGCGCCTCGCGGCGGCCCGGGCGAAGGCCCTGGGCCTGAAGGCGGCGGTGGTGACCTTCGACCCCCACCCCACGGTGATCGTCGCGCCCCAGCGCAAGCCGAAGCTGCTGATGACGCTCGAGCAGCGGCTGGCGGCCTTTGAAGCCGAAGGCATGGACCTGGCCTGGGTGATCCCTTTCAGCCGGGCCTTTTCCGAACTGAGCCCCGGGGCCTTCCTGGACGCCCTGGGGCGGGCCCTCGTGCCGATGGAGCTCTATGTGGGCCGGGCCTTCGCGTTCGGCCGCGACCGCAGCGGCACCGTGGCGACGCTGGAGGCCTGGGGCGCCACCCACAACTGCCAGGTGCACACGCTGGCGCTGCTCGCCCCGGACGGGGGGCGGCTGTCCAGCACCCGCATCCGCGAAGCCCTGGACCGCGGGGAAGTCGAGGCCGCGGCCGACCTCTTGGGCCATCCCTACACCCTCACGGGCGTGGTGGTGGAGGGCGACCGCCGGGGCCGCCACCTGGGCTTTCCCACGGCGAACCTGGCCTGGGAGCAGGAGCAGCTGCCGGCCTTCGGGGTCTATGTGACCGAGGTGCACCTGCCGCATCACGGCGGCTCCCGCCTGGGCCTCACCAATGTGGGCGAGAAGCCCACCTTCGAGGGCCGGCGGCTCACGGTGGAGACCCACCTGCCCGGCTTCGAGGGCGACCTCTACGGTACCCGCCTGGAGGTGCGCTTCCTCCACCGCATCCGCGGCGAGGTGCGCTTCGCCTCCGTGGACGAGCTGCGGGACCAGATCGCCCAGGATGTGGCCGCGGGACGGGCCTGGTGGAAGGCCCACCGGGGCTGACCCAAAAGGGCCAAAGAACCTGGCGCCACGGGACGCCGGAGATCAGCTGGCGGCGTCCACCCGCCAGCGGGTGAGGGGGCGCTCCGTCAGATCCCAGATCTGGAAGCCCAGGGGGAGGCGGCTCACGCCGAGGCGGCGCCGGATCTGGGCCTTGGCCGCATCCAGGCTGTCGGCCTCGATGGGGCCGTACTCCATGAAGTAGCCGCTGAACTTGTAGCCGAAACTGCGAAAGGGGGTCCGCATGGGGGCTCCGTTTGTCCCGTTCACCCAGTATTCGTCTTTTTTTCGTCTTCGTCAAGGCCGGGATCGAAAAAAATCTGAATGGGGAGCCTCGCACCACCCTCCCAGTGTCGGGAGGGTGGTTGGACAAAGGCTGTCAAATGGCCGGAATCATCGGATCCAGAGCTCCACGCGCCCCTGGAAGGGCGGCGCCAGCGGTCGAGGCAGGGGCCGGAAGATCACGCGACCTTCGTCGCAGTCGTCGTGGCGGTAGCGGCCGCGGTGTTCCCAGCGGTCATCGTCCCAGCGCCGGCTCCCCTCCCAGCTCCGGTAGGGACGGCAGGAGTCCTCGACCACCACCACGCGGCGGGGGCCGCGCCAGGGGCCGTGGGCGGACAGGGGGAAGGCCGCGAGGGTCACGAGGGCAAGCAGGACCAGGCGTCGCATGGGACCTCCTTCGGGGGTGGGGCGGCATCCGCCCCGCACTTGGGAAGGTCACAACCCGTGCCAAGCCGAAAAGGCGTTTGATGGCAGCTCTTTGGCGATTTCCACAGGGAGCGGTGCCGCGCGTCGTGCAACACGGGGCGGTCCTGGTGTGGCAAAGGGCGACGCGTCAGCGGGTGCGGCGGTCCCCCACCACTGTCGCGGGAACGCCGGCCACGATGGCCCACTCGGGCACATCCTTCGTCACCACGGCGCCCATGGCCACCACGGCGTGGTCGCCCAGGGTGACGCCGTCTGTGATGCCGGCATTGGCGCCGATCCACACATCGCGGCCGATGCGGATGCCCCGCGAGCGCACGGGCTGGTCCTTGATGTCGCGGTCCGGCTTCAGGCCGTGGTCGAAGGCGTAGATCGCCGCGCCGCTGGCGATGCGGGTGCCGTCGCCGATGGCGATGCCCTTGCGCCCGCCATCGAGCCGGGCCGCCGCGTTCACGCTGACATCGTCGCCCAGGGTGATGGGCCCGTGGAGGAAGGCCTGGGCGGCGATGGCGCAGCGGTCGCCGATCACCACGGCCCGGCCGGGTTCGCCGAAGATGGCGGCGTCCGGCGCGATGAAGCAGCCCTGGCCGAGCTGAACGGTCTCCTGGGCCAGCAACTGAGCTTGCACTTCGCCCTGCCAAGCCTCAGCCCAGGCCCGGTGGCGGGGTTTCAAAGCGAAGTAGAGCCAGGGCATCCAGGCCAGGCGGCGCTTGTGCTGGTCCCGGAGGGCCTCGAGGTCACGCATGGGGCCATGGTAGCGGGGGGACCGAGGTCTGAAGTCCGGAGTCCTGACTCCAGTCTTCCGTTTTCAGCTTCTCCTCCCGCTACCATGGCCCCATGCCCCACCTCGGCCCCCTGCCCACCTGGTCCTTCGCCCTCGGCGTGGCGACTTCGCTGTTCTCGGTGCTCAACCCCATCAGCGCGGCGGCCATCTTCGCCAGCGCCACCACGGGCATGGAAAGTCCGGCCCTGCGCCGCAGCGCCAAGAAGGCCGCCCTCACGGCGGGGGCGGCCATGCTGGCCTTCGCGCTGGTGGGGCAGTTCATCTTCAGCATCTTCGGCTTCACGGCCCTGGCCATGCGCTTCGTGGGCGGCGTGCTGGTGCTCTACCGGGCCATCTCCATGCTCTACGGCGAGGACCCCCGCGAGCGCAGCACCGAAGATGAGAAGGCCGAGGCCAGCCGCAAGCTGCCCGAGGACTTCGCCATCATCCCCTTCGGCATTCCACTGGTGGCGGGGCCCGGCACCCTGTCCACGGTGATGGGCATGATCGCGGGCGTGACCTGGCTGGAGTACGGCGTGGTGCTCGTGGCCATCCTGCTGAACACCTGGATCGTCTATCTCTTCCTGCGCAAGGCCCCGGCGGTGTTCTCCCGCCTGGGCGCCATCGGCACCAAGGTGGTGAACAAGCTCATGGGCCTGATCCTCGCCGCCGTGGCCATGCAGTTCCTCATCAACGGCGTGAAGGCGCTCTACCTCGAGATGCGCGAAGCGCCTCCGGCGGCCGTGGTGACCCTCAAGTAACTGGTCGGGGACCACGCGGAAGGGAAACCCTGTGCTTTGGTTTCCGCGCCTTCCGCGAGCAGCCTATTTCAGCGCCGCCTCGAGGGCGGCTTTCAGCTCGGGGCCGTCGGGGGTCACCTTGCTGCTGAAGGCCTGGATCACCTGCCCGTCCTTGCCGACGAGGTACTTGTGGAAGTTCCAGGCCGGTTCACCGTGCTTGGCGGTGAGGAACTGGTACACGGGGGCCTGGCCGGGGCCTTTCACCTCGAGCTTCTCGAAGAGGGGGAAGGTGACGCCGTAGTTCTTCTGGCAGAACGCCTCGATCTGGGTGGCGGTGCCGGGCTCCTGGCCGCCGAACTGGTTGCAGGGGAAGCCGAGGACGACCAGCCCCCGGTCCTTGTACTCGCGGTAGAGCTTCTGGAGTCCCGCGTACTGGGGCGTGTAGCCGCACTCACTGGCCACATTCACGGCCAGCACCACCTTGCCCTTGTAGGCGGCGAGGGACTGGGGCTTGCCTTCCAGGGTGTTGAGGGTGAGTTCGTGCAGGGACATGGGCACCTTCCTTTCGGCGGCGGACAGGGACAGGCCTGTGGCGAGGGCGAGCATGGCGGGGATGGCGGGTATGAACAGACGGCGCATGGGGGCTCCGGGTGGGATTGGCAGTGCTGATTGGGTGCCGGCCGGGGGCGTTCCGTTCCGGGCCCGGCTGGGCGGAGGCTCCGGGCCCCCCGGCGGCCCCCGGGACCCGCCCGCCGGAAGCGCCCACTCGGGGCCTACGAAGAAGACCGGGCCTCGGGCATGCTTGCACCATGCGCCTCGGCCCCCTCCAACAGCACTTCCGGGAGCGTCTGCGCCAGCGGACGCCCTGGGCCGTGGTGCTGGCCTTCGCCCTGCTGTTCACAGCCTTCCAGTTCGTGCTGGTGCCGGCCTCGGTCCAGCTCAAGCACCCGGGGGCCGTGGCCAACGCGCTGCTGATGCCCTTCCTGGTGTCGTTCTCCTATGGCTTCCTCAGCCCCCTGCCCTGGCGCTGGACCGGGGATGACCGCTCCCGGGCGCCCCTCGGGCGCGGGCTGGCCCAGGCCCTGCTCTTCAATGCGCTGGTGGTGCTGGTGCTGGTCACCCTCAGCTGGTTCATGGTGCGCCACGCCAACCTGAAGGCCGAGGCCCTGGGGCTGGCGCAGGGGGCCAAGGGCAGCTTCCGGGGGATCCTCATGGTCAACCTCTTCGTGGGGGCGCCCATGATGACCATCATCGGGGGCATCATCTCGTTCTCGGTGATCACGGGCGAGGAAAAGGCGGCCATGGCGGCGAAGCTGGACGAGGCCCAATGGGTGCTGCTGCGGGGCCAGCTGAGCCCCCATGTCCTGTTCAACTCCCTGAACGGGCTTGCGGAGCTGGTGCGGCAGGATCCCCTGGCGGCCGAGCAGGCCATTCTGGATCTGTCCGAGCTGTACCGGGCCCTCCTCCGCCATGGGGACCGGGCCACGGCACCCCTGGGTGAGGAGCGCAGCCTGGTGCAGCGCTTCCTGGCGGTGGAGGGGCTTCGGCTTGGCGCCCGCCTGCGGGTCCGCTGGGACTGGGATCCGGCCTGCGACGCGGTGCCCGCGCCGCCCTTCCTGCTGCAGCCCCTGGTGGAAAACGCCCTGAAGCACGGCATCGCGCCCCACCCGGAGGGCGGAGAGCTGGTGATCTCCCTCCACCGTGAAGGGGCCGGCCTCCGCCTGCGGGTGGAGAACTCGGGCCGCGGCCTGGGCCTGGTGCCCGGCACGGGGGTGGGCCTGCGCAACCTGGAAGCCCGGCTGCGGCTGGCCTACGGTCCGGCGGCGACCCTCCACCTGCGCTCCGAAGGCGACCGCACCGTGGCCACCGTGGACCTGCCGCATCTGGAGGTGCGCCGATGAAACCCCTGCGTGTGGCCCTGGCCGACGACGAACCCCTGGCGCGGACCCGGCTGGCGCGGCTGCTGCGGGAGGCCGGCTGCGAGGTGAAGGCGGAGTTGGCGGATGGTGCCGCGGTGTTGGCCTGGCTGCGGGAGCCCAAGGATGTGGACGCGTTGTTCCTGGACATTCAGATGCCGGGGGCCACGGGGCTGGAGGTGGCCGCCGAGCTGGCGGACGGCCGCCAGGGTCCGCCCGTGGTGTTCGTCACCGCCCACTCGGAACATGCGGTGCGGGCCTTCGAGGCGGCGGCTGCGGACTACCTCCTGAAGCCCATCTCCGCCGACCGCCTGGCCCGGACGCTGGCGCGCCTGCGGGAGGGCGCCCCCCGGCGCGCCGAGGCTCCCCCGGCGCCCTCCCTCCGCTTCCCCGTGAAGGCCGGGGAGGGCCATGTGTTCCTCGACCTCCGGCGCACCACCCACTTCGAGGTGGAGGAGGAGGTCGTCTGGGCCTGGGCACCGGCCCAGGGCACCCCGCAGCGCCATCGGACCGCCTGGACCACCCTGGCGGAGGTCGAGGCGGCCTTTCCGGGTGTGGAGCTTGTGCGCATCCAGCGGCATCTGCTCCTGCGGCCGGAGGCGGTGCTGGGCCTCCGGCCGCTGGAGGGTGGCCGCGCCGCGGTGCGCGTGGGCGAGGGCCTGGACCTCGAGGTGAGCCGCAGCGTGACCCCGAGGCTGAAGGAGCGCCTGGGGTTGTGATGGGGCTGTGATGGGACTGTGACCTGCGTCGCGCCGCGGACCGCCGGAGTGCGCTAGCCTCTTGGCAGCTGGACGACCCCCATGCCCGAGTCCCCCTCGATCCGCCCGCCGACGCCGGTGGCCGCCACGGCCGGTGCCGCCAGGATCGCCGGCTGGTACGCGGTGATCTCGGGGCTGTGGATCCTGCTCTCCGACCGCCTCGTGGAGGTGGTGGCGCCCAGCGTGGCCTGGATGACGCGCCTGAGCATCCTCAAGGGCTGGCTCTTCGTGGGCGTGACCGCCGCCATGCTGTTCGTCATGGTGAAGCGCCTGGTGGCGGGCCTCGCCACCCGCGAGGCGCAGCTGGACACCCTGGTCCACGCCATCCCGGACCTGGTCTGGCTGAAGAACCCTGAGGGCGTCTACCTCGCCTGCAACCACGCCTTCGAGCGGTTCTTCGGGGCGAAGGAGGCGGCCATCCTGGGGAAGACCGATTACGACTTCGTCGCCAAGGACCTGGCGGACTTCTTCCGCCAGAAGGACCGGGAGGCCATGGAAGCCGGCGCTCCGCGCGTGAACGAGGAGTGGGTGACCCTGGCCGATACCGGGGAACGGGTGCTCCTGGAGACGCTCAAGACCCCCATGCGCGATGCCAGCGGGGCCATGGTGGGGGTGCTCGGCATCGGCCGGGACATCACCGCCCAGGACAGCCACAGCCGGGAGCGGGCGCGGCTCGAGGCCCAGCTCCACCAGGCCCAGAAGATGGAGACCATGGGCCGCTTCGCGGGGGGCGTGGCGCACGACTACAACAACATGCTCAGCGTCATCCTCGCCAACGCAGACCTGGCCCTCTACCAGATGGCCGAGGACCGGCCCGAGCGGAAGTACCTGGCGGACATCGTCAAGGCCGCCCGCCACTCGGCCGAGCTGACCGAGCAGATGCTGGCCTTCGCCCGGCGCCAACCCGTCCACCCCGAGGCCGTGGATCTGAACGAGACCGTGGCCTCCATGCTTGGCGTGCTGGGAGGGTTGGTGGGGGACCGCATCAAGCTCGACTGGAGGCCGGGGCCGGAGCTCTGGCCCGCGAAGGTGGATCCCACCCAGCTCCGGCAGGTGGTGACGAACCTGGTCATCAATGCCCGGGACGCGATCCGGGAGCAGGGCCGCATCGAGCTGGAAACCCGGAACGCGGTCCTGGCGGCGGGGGATGGCGCGGCCTGGGATGGGGCCGAACCGGGCGAGTATGTGGCGATCCAGGTGCGCGACACGGGCTGCGGCATGGCCCCGGAGCTGGTGGATCACATCTTCGAGCCCTTCTTCACCACCAAGGGGAAGGGCAAGGGCACGGGCCTCGGCCTCGCCCTGGTCCACGGCATCGTGAAGCAGCACCGGGGGGCCCTGCAGGTGGAGAGCACACCCGACCAGGGCAGCACCTTCCGGATCCTGCTGCCGCGGGTTTGACGCGGGTATATGCGGGTCGGCCAGGGGCTGGCTAGGGGCTGGGCCTACTTCCTCAGCTTCAGGAGGTCGAGGAAGATCACCAGGGCCATGAGGGAGGCCAGCAGGAGGAAGCCTCCCGTGAGGATCTTCTCCTTCAGCTCGATGGTCAGGTCTTTGCGGCGGAGCTTTTCGTAGGCCAGCAGGGCCATGTGGCCGCCATCCAGGGCCGGAATGGGCAGGGCGTTGAGGATGGCCAGCTGCAGGCTGATGGCGCCGCACATGAAGAGGAAGGTCTCCCAGCCGTGCTGGGCGGCGCGGCTGCCCTGGCGGATGATGCCGATGGGCCCGGCCACTTCGGCACTCTTGGCCTGGAAGCTGACGAGCCGCTTGAGGAAGCCGAAGACCTGGCCCGTGAGGCGCCAGGAGGTGCCCACGGCGTAACGGCCACCTTCCAGCAGGTCGCCGGGCCGGAAGGGGCGGAACTCCAGGGGCGTGGGCACGGGCAGGGGCATGAAGCCCAGGCGGCCCTTGCCGCCCTCGGCGCGGGGCGTGAGGGGGAGGTCCAGGGGCTTGCCCTCGCGGGTGAGGCGGAAGGGGACGGGCTGATCCGCGTGCGCCTGGATGTAGGCCACGGCGGTCTCCCACTCCGTGCCCGGGAAGCTCAGATCCCCGATGCCGCGGAGCTCGTCGCCGGCCTTGAGGCCGCCCTGCTCGGCCGCGCTGCCGGGGACCACCTCGACCACGGTCCAGGTTTCCAGCACCTTGGTGACGCGCGCCTGGTGGATGCCCACGGCGGTGAAGAGCACCAGCGTGGTGGCCAGGTTCGCCAGAATGCCGCCGCTGTAGAAGAGCATGCGCTTGCGGAAGGGCTGCTGCAGGAAGCCGTAGGGATCCTCGGCGCCGGGTTCCTCGGGATTGAAGCCCGCCAGCTTCACATAGCCGCCCAGGGGCAGGAGGGAGAGGCGCACATCCGTCTCGCGCCACTTGAAGCCGAAGAGGCGGGTGCCGAAGCCCAGGGAGAAGACCTCCACGGGCATGCCCATGCTCTTGGCCGCCAGGAAATGCCCTCCCTCGTGGAGGAAGATCAGGCCGCCCAGCATCAGGATGGGGCCCCAGAAGCCGACGCCGGGCAGCTTGAAGGCGAGGACGGACACGGCGGCGAGGGCGAAGACAGACGACAGAGAGAGGCGAAGACGGTTCATGGACACCCGAAGATCAGGTCCGGGCTCGGACCCATCCTTCAGCATGACGCCTCGCGGCCTGGTCTGCATCCAGCACTTGGGGGAGCGACCCCAGGGGTTCTGCGGGGAGCCGGGACAAGGTGTCCCGGTTGCAGGCCTGGATGTCCCAGAATCCGAGGCGCCCTTGGAGGAAAGCGGCCACGGCCACCTCGTTGGCGGCATTCAGGAGGGCCGGGGCGGTGCCGCCCTCCCGCAGGGCCTCGAAGGCCAGCCCCAGGCAGGGGAAGCGATCCAGATCCGGGGCCTCGAAGGTCCAGGCGCGGGCCTCCTCCCAGGGGTAGGGCGCCACGGGGCCCGGCTGCTTGTCCGGGTAGAGCAGGCAGTACTGGATGGGCAGCTTCATGTCGTTGGCGCAGACCTGCAGCTGGTAGCTGCCGTCGTGGAAGCCGACCATCGCATGCACTTGGCTCTGGGGATGCACGGTGACGGCCACCTGGTCCGCCCGGAGGCCGAACAGGACGGAGGCCTCGATGACCTCCAGACCCTTGTTCATGAGGGTGGCGCTGTCGATGGTGATCTTGGGTCCCATCTTCCAGGTGGGATGGTTGAGGGCCTCTTCGATGGTGGCGGCCTGGATGCGGGCCAGGGGCCAGTCGCGGAAGGGACCGCCGCTGGCGGTGATGCGCACCTCGCGGATGGAGGCCGGGTCGCGCCCGTCCAGCAGCTGGTGCAGGGCCGCATGCTCGCTGTCCACGGGCAGCAACTCCCCCCCGCCGGCCAGGGCCGCCTCGTGCATGAGGGCGCCGCCCACCACCAAGGACTCCTTGTTGGCCACGCAGACCCGGCGCCCGGCCCTGAGCGCGGCCTCGGTGCTGGCCAGCCCGGCGCTGCCCACGATGGCCGCCACCACCGTGTCGGCCTCGGCATGGAGGGCGCAGGCCAGGAGGCCCTCGTCACCCCAATGGACTTCCGGCCGGTAGGAAAGGGCGGACCGCAGCCAGTCCGCATCCTCCCTGGACCCCACGGACACGCAGCGCGGTCGGAAGGTCTCGCACTGGTCCTTCAGCAGCTCCCGGTTCCGTCCCGCGGCCAGCGCCACCACGCGGAGCCGCTCGGGGTGGGCCTGCACCACCGCCAGCGTGGAGGTGCCGATGCTCCCGGTGGAGCCGAGGAGGGCGATCGCCCTCACTTAATTGAACCCGTGCACGAAGTGGACATAGGCATAGAGCACCGGCGCCGCGAAGACCAGGCTGTCGACGCGGTCGAGGATGCCGCCGTGGCCCGGGATGCTCACGCCCACGCAGGAATCCTTCACGCCGGCGCTGCGCTTCCAGGTGCTTTCCACCAGATCGCCCAGCTGGCCCGCGATGCCCAGCAGCAGGCCCAGCGACACCACATCCACCAGGGACCACTCGGGGCAGACCGTGGCCTGCATGAGGAAGGCGCCCAGGAGGTTGCCGCCCAGGTTGCCGAAGGCCCCTTCCCAGCTCTTCTTGGGGCTGACCTTGGGGGCCAGCTTGCGGCGCCCGAAGTAGCTGCCCACGAAGTAGGCGGCGGTGTCGCCGAACCAGGTGATGATGAAGAGGGCCAGGATGAGGCGGCTGCCGGTTTTGGGCAGGGTGCCCTGCAGCATGAAGAGCTTCTGCTGGAAGCCCAGGCCGAAGCCCAGGTAGAGGGCGCCCAGCCAGGTGATGGCCTGGCTCGGCAGGGCCTCTTCCAGCTTCGGATCGAAGAAGAGGGCGCCGAAGTGGATCACCAGGGCTCCGGCGGCGAAGACGAGCCAGAGGGGCAGGGGATCGTGGCTGCCCGTGGCGAGGAAGAAGTGGGCCAGGATGCCGCAGCCCACCAGGGATCCGGTGACCAGGGAGGGGTTGAAGCCCCGCACCCGGGCCATGAGGGTCAGCTCGCGCACGCCCATGACGGTGGCCAGGGCCATGAGGGCCAGGTAGGTCCAGGGGGCCCAGGGCCGGTCGCCGAGCCAGAGGAGGCTGAAGAAGAAGACCCCGAAGACCAGGGCCGTGCTCACGCGCACGGTCATGTTCTTCGTGTCCACCTTGGGCGTGGTCCGTTCCATCAGATCCCCCCGAAGCGTCGTTCGCGCTGGGCGTAGTCGTCGAGTGCTTGCTGCAGTTCCGCGGGACCGAAGTCGGGCCAGAGGAGGTCGGTCATGTGGAGTTCAGCGTAGGCGGACTGCCAGAGCAGGAAGTTCGAGATGCGGTGTTCCCCGCTGGTGCGGATGAGCAGGTCCACATCGGGCACACCGGCCGTCCAGAGCCGGGCGCCCAGGGCCGCCTCATCCACCTGCTCGGGCCGCAGGCCGTCCTCGACGCAGCGCCGGGCCGCCTGGGCCAGCTCCAGCCGGGACCCGTAGTTCACGGCCAGGTGGAAGGTCATGCCGGTGTTCTGGGCGGTGGCCGCCTCCAGGGTCTTCATGTCCGCCTGGATGCCCGAAGGCATGCCTTCGAGGGCGCCCAGGTGGTGGAAGCGGATGCCCTTCTTGGTGAGCTGATGGACGAACATGCGGAGGTACATGCGGAGGAGGGCCATGAGGGCCCCCACCTCCTGCGGGGGTCGCTTCCAGTTCTCGGTGGAGAAGGCATAGAGGCTCAGGTGCCGGATACCCGCATCCGAGGCGGCCTCCAGGATGCGCTCCACCGCCTGCACCCCGGCCTTGTGGCCCTTGATCCGCGGCCAGCCCCGCTGCGCCGCCCAGCGGCCGTTGCCATCCATAATGATCGCGACATGGGTCGGCACGGTCATCGCGTGCTCCTGTCCGGGGTGGGGCCAGGGCGGCCCACCAAGCCGGCCTCGTGTAGGCCCGCAGGGCATACCGAGATAATGATCGCCACATGGGTCGGAATGCTCATTGTGGGCCTAGATGCCGATCCGAGCGGCCGGTTCCTCATGGGCGGCCTCGCGCATCCCGGGAGGGGATGCCGAGAAAGGGATCGCGACTTGGGTCGGGACGGTCATCGCGCCGGAAACCTCGAAAGGGTGAAAAAGGTCATGCTATCACGGGGTCTGAAGTGGAACCGAAGAGGCCACTTGCCTTCCAAACCCCCGTGTTAGGCTTGACCCCATCTATCTTCCTGGCGACCCCATGGTTCAGTTCAACACCCGAGCCAACGAGATCCTGCTCAAGCTGGTCTACTACGGGCCGGGTCTTTCGGGTAAGACGACGAATCTGAAGTCGTTGCACGCCATGTGCACCGACACGCAGCGGGGCGAGATGTTCTCCGTGAACACCCAGGAGGACCGCACCCTCTTCTTCGACTTGCTGCCCATCAACCTGGGCTACATCTACGGCAACGCCATCCACCTGCAGATCTACACGGTGCCGGGGCAGGTGCAGTACGACGCCAGCCGCCGGGTGGTGCTGGGCGGGGCCGACGGCGTGGTGTTCGTGGCGGATTCCAGCGAAGCCAAGATGCAGGACAATGTCGACTCGCTGTCGAACCTGTACCACAACCTCAACGCGAACCGCCTGAACATCAAGCAGATCCCCTTCGTGCTCCAGTACAACAAGCGGGACCTGCCGGACGCCATGGCCGTGGGCGTCATGAACCGGCGCCTGAATTTCCGCAGCGTCCCCTACTTTGAATCCGTGGCCAGCCAGGGCACGGGCGTGCTGGATACCTTCCTGTCCATCACCCGCGAGACCGTGGGCTACACCTTCAAGAAGTACCACCTGGACAAGAAGATCAAGGACTTCGACGAGATGCTGAATCTCATCGAATCCAATGTTCGGTCGAGCATGCGGGAGCTGCCGCCTCCTTCCGAGACCGACCCGGCGCCGGCTCCGGCCCCGGACGCGACCGTGCTGCGGCACAGCAATGTCAGCGTCGCGGACCTGGTGCCCGGGAAGATCGCCGATGCCCAGGAGCTGCTGGAGGATGCCCTCAAGTCGAACATGGAGACGGCACGGCTCTACTCGGAGCTGAAGCAGGCCAAGGAGGCGCTGGAGAAGAAGAACGAGGAGTCGAGCCAGCTCTACGCCCAGCTCGACCGCGCGAACCAGGACAATCTGAAGACGCGGAAGTACCTCGAAGGCCTCGTGCAGAACATGGCCGAGGCGGTGATCTCCTTCGCGCCGGATGGCAAGATCCTCACCTGGAACATGGCCGCCGAGCGGATCTTCGGCTACGCGCGACCCGAGATCGTGGGCCGCAATATGGCGCAGCTCATGCCCGACCACCTGCTGGGCGAGCTGGAGCAGGTTGTCCTGCAGGTGGCCCGGGGCCAGGTGATCCACGACGCGGCCACCACGCGCATGCGCAAGGGGGGGCTGGCCTTCCCCGCCAGCATCACCTACGCGCCGGTGCGGAGCGCCGATGACCGGATCCTGGCCTTCTCCGCCATGGTGCGCGACACCAGCCAGACCCAGGCCCTGGAGGATCGGCTGGTCCATTCCCAGCGGCACGAGGCCCTGGGGCGCCTGGTACCCTCGCTCTTCCACGAGGTGGCCAACCGCCTGACGCCGGTGCTCCTGGAATCCCGCCTCATCGCCGAGGCCGCGATGGAGCCCCATCAGGCTGAACAGGCGACCCGGCTGGTGCAGGCCGTGGAGTCCGTGCAGAGCCTGCTGCAGCCGCTCCAGACCGTGCTGAATCCCCCGGCCCCGAACCGGACACTCGTGCCGGTCAACCGCCTGGTCCAGGAGGCCGCGGCCCTGGTGGAAGCGAAGGCCCAGCGCATGGACGCCAGCCTGGAGCTGAACCTGGATCCAGGGCTCCGCGAGACGAACCTGGATGCCACCCTGGTTCTCCAGGCCCTCACCAATCTGCTGCTGAACGGCCTGCAGTCCGTGGCCGGGAGTCCCGCGAAGCGCCTGCGGGTGGCCACCCGCGCCGCGGGGGGGAACCTGCAGGTGGTGGTCCAGGACTCGGGCCCGGTTCTTTCGGAGGCGCGCCAGGCCGAGCTGTTCGACCCCGCCGCCGCGGCCACGCCCGAAGCCCTGAGCCTGCCCGTGGTGGACATCATCGCCCGTCAGCACGGGGGGCGCCTCACGGTGCGGAGCCAGGAGGGGCTGGGGAACGCCTATCTGTTGGAGCTTCCCCTGGAGGCTTCACCGGTGGCCGCCCCCGTCGCATCGGCCGCCCCCGCCCCCGCGGGGTTGGAAGGCCGCCGGGCCCTGGTGGTGGACGACGAAACCTTCCTGCTGGAGTGCCTCGTGGATGCCCTCGGCGCCTGGGGCATGGAGGTTTCCTCCAGCGCGCGGGGCGACGAGGCGATCCGGGAGCTGGAGCAGGGGAACTTCGACCTGATCGTGTCCGACATCCGCATGCCGGGACTCTCCGGCGTCGAGTTGTTCGACTGGTTGCGAACCCAGCGGCCCGCCATGACCAAGCGCATCCTCTACACCACGGGGGATTCCTTCGACGCCAAGACCCGCGGCTTCCTCGAGGGCAACCAGCTCCCCTACCTGGGTAAACCTTTCGATCTAAAGCAGCTGAAGCAAAGTCTCGAGCGCCTGATAGGGACTCCGATCGACGCGTGAAGGCCCCCCCTGCGGCATAATGGGGGTCGATCTCCACAGCACCCTCATCGAGGAGTCCCCCATGCAGCGCAGTTGGGTCTTGGCAGTCATCGTGGGGTCGGGCCTCCTGGCCCAGACGCCCCCTTCCGAACCTCCCCCCGTTCCCGCACCGGCTCAGGCGCCGGCCGCCCAGCCCCCCGAGCCCAAGCCCGAGGAGGTCAAGCCCGAGGAGCCGAAGCCTGCGGCGCCGGTGTTGAAGGTCGGCGAGGCGAAGCCCTTCGACCAGCTCCGCCCCACCCAGCGCAAGCTGGCCTACACCCTCCAGCGTGCGGCCCTGGCGGCCCACGAGCTGGGCTACTACCGCAGCCACCCCAAGGCGGTGGAGGTGCGTGAGGTTCTTGAAGCCCTGGTGCAGACCAAGGCCACCCTGCCCGAGAAGGCCCAGGCGGCCATCCCCGGGGTGGAGGCCTACCTGGTGCGTCTGCGGGCGAACCATGGCCTCTACGATGCGGAGGGGAAGAAGGTCCTCCTGGAAGGCACCTGGAAAGACCTCCAGGCTTCCGCCCGCGCCGCGGCCAAGCTCGGCGCCCCGGGCCTGGAAGCCCGTCTCCTCAAGGTGAAGGGCCTGCTCTTGGATCCCAAGGTCGATGCCGCCGCGCCCGTCTGGGCGGAACCTGAAGCGGCCGCCCCCGGGAAGAAGGGCAAGAAGGCTCCGAAGGGCCCCAAGGCTCCCGAGGGCTTCGCAGCCCAGAAGGCCGTGACGGCCCTGTGGGTGAAGCGGGCCCAGGCCTGGATCGAGAACACACCCCAGGAAGTCGAGGTCAAGGGCGAGAAGAAGATGCGCCGCCTGCCCGACCCTGCCCAGACCAAGGCCCTGAATGGCCTGCTCATCTGGTTGGAAAACGAGGACCTGGACCTGCTGAGGGATCCTGGTTTCGGCTGGATGGACCTGCGCCGCCTCGGCGCCGAGCCCGGCATGGGCCTGCTGGCCCATGCCGGCGACATGGCCACGGGCAAGGCTCCCGAGGGCCCCGCTGGGGAACTGACCCTGCTGCCCACGCTGGAACCCGTGGTCGGCGAGAGCAAGTTCGCCAAGGGCGAGGAGAAGCGGACCGTGCTCACCGAGGTGAAGCAGGGTGCCCCCGCCGCGAGCCTCGCCGTTCAGATGGCCGCGTTCGAGAAGCAGGGCCGGAGCCGGGAGCTCGAAGTCAAATAGGGTTTCCCGCCTGGAAAAACGGGGCGCGATTGCGCCCCGTTTTTCATTCCTCGCCCTTGCGCTGCTTCCCTTCGGGATCGAACTGGTAGCCCACGCTGCGGATGGTGTGGACCCAGCGGGGGTGGTGGGGATCCTGCTCCATGACCCGGCGGATGCGGACGATGAAGTTGTCCACGGTGCGGCTGGTGGGATAGGCGTCCTCGCCCCACACTTTGTCCAGGATGTCCGTGCGGCTCACCACCTGGCCCGGCCGCTCCATGAGCAGCTTGAGGATCATGCTTTCCTTCACGCCCAGCTGGAAGGGGCCCTGGGGCCCTTCGCCGCAGAAGTTGTCGAAGTCCACCCAGTGGCTTCCGAAGACCTGGCGGCTGCTGATCTCCCGGCTCTTGTACCAGGACTCGCGGCGCAGGATGGCCCGCACGCGCAGCAGCAGCTCGCGCACCTGGAAGGGCTTGCCCAGGTAGTCGTCGGCCCCGGTCTCGAAGCCGTGGACGCGGTCGTCGTCCGTGTTCTTGGCGGTGAGGAAGAGGATGGGCGTGAAGTTCTTGGCCTCGCGCACCTTCTCGCAGATGGTGAAGCCGTCCATGCCCGGCAGCATCACATCGAGGATCACCAGATCGAAGGTCTCGGCGAGGATCTGCTTCAGGGCCTGATCGCCCCGGGGGATCCAGGTGCAGGCCAGGCCCTCCAGTTCCAGGTTGAGCTTGATGCCCTCGGCGAGACTGAGCTCGTCTTCCACCAGCAGGATCTTGGGCTCGGGCATGGGAAACTCCAGGTCAGGCTCCTAGAATAGGGCCTCGGAGCACTCATGGACCCGTATCTCAGCATCATCATCCCCATCTACAACGAGGAGGAGAACATCCCAGCCCTGTGGGAGCGCCTCTCCCGGGTGATGACGGAGCACTTTGCGGACCCCGGGAAGCCCTGGGAGATCATCCTCACAGACGACGGCAGCCGGGACCGGAGCCTGGCCATGCTGATCGAGATCGCCAGGACCGAGCCCCGGGTGAAGGTGGTGGAGTTCAATCGGAACTACGGCCAGCACAGCGCCATCTTCGGCGCCTTCGCCGAGGCGAAGGGCCAGATCATCGTCACGCTGGACGCGGATCTCCAGAACCCCCCCGAGGAGATCCCCAAGCTCGTGGCGAAGGTGGAGGAGGGCTTCGATGTGGTGGGCGGCTGGCGCCAGGGCCGCCAGGCCAACGACAGCTTCTTCCGCACCATGCCCAGCAAGATCGTCAACGCCGTCACCCGCCGGACCACGGGGGTGAAGCTCCACGACTACGGCTGCATGCTGCGGGCCTACAGCCGCGATGTGGTGGACGCCATGTTGCTCTGCAAGGAACGGTCGAGCTTCATCCCGGCGCTGGCCAACAGCTTCGCCAAGCGCATCACGGAAGTACCCGTGGCCCATGCCGAGCGGGCCGCCGGCGAGAGCAAGTACGGCCTCTGGAAGCTCATCAACCTCCAGTTCGACCTGCTCACCAGCTTCAGCCTTCTGCCCCTCCAGGCCCTCAGCGTGTTCGGGGTGCTGACGGCGGGCTTCGGCTTCCTGCTCTTCCTGGGGCTGGTGGCCTACCGCTTCCTGCACCCCGAAGGCACGGCCCAGGGCGTGTTCACCCTGTTCGCCATCCTCTTCTTCTTCGTGGGCTGCCAGTTCATCGCCTTCGGCCTGCTGGGCGAGTACATCGGCCGCATCTACCAGGAAGTGCGCGACCGGCCCCGGTACATGGTCAAGAAGGTCCACCAGGCCAAGTAGGCCCGACCGGGCACGGGTCTCTCGGGGGGCTCACTCCTCCGGGATCGCTTCGCTCCACCCCTCGCCATGTTCTTCCTGGGGTTTCTCGGGGATGCGGTAGCTCTCGGTGGACCAGGCCCCGAGGTCCCGGAGGCGGCAGCGCTCCGAGCAGAAGGGCTTGAAGGCGTTCCCTTCCCAGGAGGTGGGGGTGCGGCAGATGGGGCAGGGTCGAAGGGTCATGGAGGCCAGCATAGCTCGACTGATGTCTACATTGATCGAGAAGAAAATATGAGTAATTTTTAGAAGATTATATTGACACGGGCCCCATATCCCCTATCCTCAAGAAGTCGAGGGCGGGTTCCACCCGGCCTCGCCCCAGGAGGAACGACATGGGCAAGATCATCGGCATTGACCTCGGTACCACCAACAGCTGCGTGGCCGTCATGGAAGGCGGGCAGCCCAAGGTGATCCCGAACCCCGAGGGCGCGGACACGACACCGTCCGTGGTGGGCTTCAACCCCAAGACCAGCGAGCGCCTCGTGGGCGCCTCGGCCAAGCGCCAGGCCGTGGCCCAGCCCAAGAGCACCATCTATTCCATCAAGCGGTTCATGGGTCTGCCCTATGCCGACTCGGACCGCGAGCAGAAGCTCGTGCCTTATACCGTCGAGCGGGCGGAGAAGGGCGGCTGCGTGATCGATGTCATCGGCAAGAAGCTGAGTCCTGAGGAGATCAGCGCCGCGGTGCTGACCAAGATGAAGGAGGCCGCCGAAGCCTACCTGGGCGAGAAGGTCACAGAAGCCGTCATCACCGTGCCCGCCTACTTCAATGACGCCCAGCGCCAGGCCACCAAGGACGCCGGCGCCATCGCGGGCCTGGAGGTGAAGCGCATCGTCAACGAGCCCACCGCCGCGGCCCTCGCCTACGGCCTCGACAAGAAGAAGGACGGCACCATCGCCGTCTTCGACTTCGGCGGCGGCACCTTCGACATCTCCATCCTCGAAGTCTCCGAGGGGGTGGTCGAAGTGAAGTCCACCAACGGCGACACCCACCTGGGTGGCGACAATGTGGACCAGGCTGTCATCGACTGGCTGGCCGACGAGTTCCAGAAGGCCGAGGGCATCGACCTCCGCAAGCAGGCCGACGCCATGCAGCGCCTGAAAGAAGCGGCCGAGAAGGCCAAGATCGAGCTGTCCAGCACCACCCAGACCGACATCAGCCTGCCCTACATCACCGCCGACGCCAGCGGTCCCAAGCACATCAATCAGACGCTCTCCCGCGCCAAGTTCGAGCTGATGATCGAGCCCATCCTCCAGAAGCTCAAGGGCCCCTGCGAGAACGCGGTGAAGGACGCCAAGCTGGCCCACCACGAGATCGATGAAGTGGTGATGGTGGGCGGCTCCACGCGCATCCCCAAGGTGCTGGAGCTCGTGAAGCAGATCTTTGGCAAGGAACCCAACCACAGCGTGAACCCCGACGAAGTCGTGGCCCTGGGCGCCGCCGTGCAGGCCGGCGTGCTGGCCGGCGATGTGAAGGGCGTGCTGCTCCTCGATGTGACGCCACTCAGCCTCGGCATCAATGCCAACGGCGGGCAGATGAGCGTCATCATCCCCCGCAACACCACCATCCCCACCAAGCGCAGCGAGATCTACACGACGGCCGTGGACAACCAGCCCGGTGTGGACATCGAGGTGTTCCAGGGCGAGCGCCCGGTGGTTGAAGGCAACAAGCTGCTGGGCCAGTTCCACCTGGGCAACATCGCCCCGGCCCCCCGCGGCATGCCCCAGATCGAGGTGGTCTTCGACATCGACGCCAACGGCATCGTGCATGTCACCGCCAAGGACAAGGGCACGGGCAAGGACGCCAGCATCACCCTGACGGGCAGCACGGGCCTCTCCAAGGAGGAGATTGACGCCAAGGTGAAGGATGCGGAGGCCCACAAGGCCGACGACGAAGAGCGCAAGTCCATGCTCGAAGAGAAGAACCACCTCGACCAGATGGTCTACCAGGTGGAGAAGCTCCTGAAGGACAGCGGCGACAAGCTGCCCGAGGCCGACAAGAAGGAGGCCGAAGAGGCCATCGTCGAGGCCAAGGCCGCCCTGGCCAGTCTGGAGAAGGAGCGCATCAAGAAGGCCCTGGAGACCCTGACGGCCAAGAGCCACAAGCTTGCGGAGAGCCTCTACAAGCAGGAACCGCCCCAGGACGGCGCGGCTCCCGGCGCCCCGGCCGGCGACGCCAAGAAGGGCGACGACAATGTGATCGACGCCGAAGTCGTCAGCTAGGTCCCACCCAAAAAAGGGGAGCCCCCGGGCTCCCCTTTTTTGCGCACGGAACAAATCTGAGTGCTCTAGACTAAACTCATGTCCCACCCCGACTACTACAAGATCCTGGGCGTGCCGAAATCAGCCTCGGAAGAGGAGATCAAGAAGGCCTACCGGAAGCTGGCACGGAAGCACCATCCCGACCTGAACCCGGGCGACGCCAAGGCCGAGGCCGAGTTCAAGAAGCTCTCGGAAGCCAACGATGTGCTGTCGGACCCCGAGAAGCGGAAGAACTACGACCTCCACGGCGATCCCAACGGTCCCGGGGCGCAGGTCCCGCCGGGCTTCCCCCAGGGCGGGGGCTTCTCCTTCGAGGATGTTTTCGCGGGCTTCGGGGGCCGCCCCGTCCGTCACGGCCCCGAGCGGGGCGAAGATCTCGTCCATGCGGTGCGCCTGGGCTTCCGGGAGGCCTTCGAGGGCACTCGCCTCAGCTTGCGCGTCAACCGCTCCGAACCCTGCCTGACCTGCCATGGCACGGGCGAGGCCCACAAGAAGCAGGAGCCCTGCCGCACCTGCCACGGCAAGGGCAAGCTGGGCGGCGGCTCGGGGTTCCTGTCCTTCGGCCGCACCTGCCCGGACTGCCAGGGCCGTGGCATGCGGGCTCCCGCCTGCCCCGACTGCGGCGGCGCCGGGCGCCATGCCCGCCAGGAGACTGTCACCATCGCCATTCCCGCAGGGGTGGAGGATGGCGCCCGGCTGCGGGTGGCGGGGAAGGGTGAGGCTGGCCGGCGCGGCGGCGGCCCGGGCGACCTCTTCCTGCAGATCAGCATGGAGCCGGATGCCCGCTTCGAGCGCCGGGGCCCGAACCTGTATGTGAGGCTGCCCATCAGCTTCTCCGAGGCGGCCCTGGGGGCCAAGGTGGAGGTGCCCACCCCGGAGGGGCAGGCCACCATCAAGGTGCCGCCCGGCACTCAGACCGGCGCCAAGCTCCGGCTCAAGGGCCAGGGCATGCCCATCCCCCGGGCCAGCCAGCGGGGCGACCTCATCGCCGAGGTGGCCGTGGTGACGCCCAAGGTCCAGGACGAGCGCAGCAAGGAGCTGCTGCGGGAGCTGGCCGACCTGAACGATGCCGAAGTGCGCGAGCAGCGGAGTGCGAATCATGGCTAAAGATCCCCGCATGGGCGCCTACATGATCGGCGTGGTGTCGATGCGCTACAGCGTGCACCCCCAGACCCTGCGGCTCTACGAACGGGAGGGTCTGCTGACACCCAGCCGCACCGAGGGCAAGACCCGCCTCTACAGCGATGAGGACCTGGAGCGCCTCGAGTTCATCCTCAACCTCACCCGCGACCTGGGCGTGAACCTGGCGGGTGTGGAAGTGGTGCTGGGCCTGCGGGACCGGCTGAACCGCATGCAGGAGGATGTGGATCGCCTGGTGCAGGCCCTGGAAGCCGCGGGCCTGAAAGACATTCCGAAGCCGGGCACCTCGGCCACAGGTCTGGTGAAGCTGCCTTCCCACGGGCTGCGCAAGCGCAGCTGAATGCGAGGCTTCGCTGGGAGCCGGGATCGCTTGCTATGCTGAACCTTCCTCCTAGGTGAACCGTGCCCCTCCGGCATCTCGAAGAGCGTTCGCTCGACAAGTACTTCGACTCCATCCGCCACCTGCCCTTGCTGACGGCGGAGGAGGAGCGCATCAACGGGCGGCTGTGGCAGAACGACCGCAATCCCGAGGGCCTGCGCAAGCTGGTGGAGGGCAATCTGCGGTTCGTGGTGAAGGAGGCCCGGAAGTTTGAAGGCATGGGCCTCGACCTGCTGGACCTCATCAGCGAGGGCAACCTGGGCCTCATCGAAGCCGCCAAGCGCTACGACCCCGAGCGGCTGAACAAGTTCCTCACCTACGCCTCCTGGTGGGTGCGGCAGGCCATCTTCCACGCCTTGGCTGAGCACGGGAACAAGATCCGCCTGCCCCAGAAGGTGGCGGGCCATCTGGTGCAGCTCAATCGGGTGACCCAGAAACTCAGCCAGTCCCTGGGCCGCACACCAATGATCAAGGAGATCGCCGAGGCCGCGAACCTCAGCGTGGATGAGGTCCAGCGGCTGCAGGTGCTGCAGCAGACCACCTCCACCGTTTCGACCGAGCAGGGCCTGGGGGATTCCGACCTCACCGTGGGCGACAGCCTGGAGCAGGAGGTGGAGCCCTCCGCCATGCACACGCTCGACCAGGAGGCCTTCCTCGAGCAGATCGAAGCGAGCCTGGCGACGCTGAGCGAGAAGGAACGGAAGATCATCGCCCTGCACTTCGGCCTGGGCGGCCACGATCCCCTGACCCTCGAGCAGATCGGCAAGCAGTTCGACCCGCCCATCTCCCGCGAGCGCGTGCGGCAGCTGGAGGAGCGCGCCTTCTCGCGCATCCGCGAGCGCCGCCGCGAAATCCTGGGTGGTTTCCTGTGGGGCGGGGACGAGCCATGAAGGGCCGTCCCGACTGTCCCCGCTGCCAGGGAAAAGGCCTCATCTTCGATCCCGATCCGCAGAAACCGGTGGTCCTGTGCGGCTGCACGGTGGACCTGGCGCCGGATGTCGAGACGCTGGGTCTGCCCGCCCGCTACCGCGAGGCGGAGTTCACCCGCTTCTGGAAGTGGTGGAACAACGCCCAGGCCAGCCATGTCCGCCCCCTGCTCGATCGCGTCGGCGACCTGGAGGAGCTGCTGGCCCGGCCGGCGGAGGAGGTGGGCGAACTGGAAGGGCGCGACGACCTCGTCAAGCTGATGCAGGCCCTCAAGCGGCGACCGGAGCACGGCATCCGCCCTGTCGGCGCCGAGGCCCTCGCCCAATGGGCGCTGAACGGGAAGCACAAGTTCCGCCATGGCTGGGAGCTCTGGTGGATCCACGGCCCCGCCCAGAGCGGGCGCAGCACCCTGGCCGCCGCGGCGCTGCGGGCCTGGACCGAGCGCGTGGGCAAGGGGGGCCGTTTTGTCTCGCTGCGGACCCTGAGCCAGTCCATCAAGGATGTCTATCACGACATCCGCAGCTATCAGAACCAGGCCTTCCAGAGCGTGCGCGACCTCATCGAGCCGCTGCAGGACCAACCCCTGCTCGTGCTGGACGACTGGGACCGCATGGATACCGACATCCGCGTCGCTCAGGCACTGGCGCAGCTGCTCGACCATCGCTACAGCGAAGAGCTGCCCACGATCCTTACCGCGGCCGGGCCTCCGGAGGCCCTGGATCGCCGGGAGAACCATCCGCTGGCCCGCCTCGAGGACGGGAGCCTCCTGGAGCGCCTCCGCGGGGCCGAGCGCGTGGAGATGGTACCGGCCCTCCGGTTCTGGATCGATCGCTTGGAGCGTCGTTAGGCGATGGACTCGCTGCTGCGCCGCCTGCTCCGTCTGCACCTCTCCCGGTCGCCGGGCCTCTGGCTCCTCACGGCCGGCCTGACGCTGCTGCTGGGGTTGGGCACCCTCCGCGTAGAGCGGGCCCTGGATCTGATGAGCCTCCTGCCCACGGACCACCCGGCCGTGCGGGCCAACCTGGAGGCGGGCGTGGGTCAGCAGGAGTTGCTCTGGCTTGTGGCCGAGGGCGGCGAGGCTGATCTCGAGGCCCGCCGGGCCTGGGCCGAAGGCCTGGTGGACCGCCTGCTCCAGGAAGGCAACCTGCCCCTGAACGGCCTGGCGGCCGAAGGGCGCCTGTCGGACCCCGTCCCGGTGCCGGGCCCCGGCGGCCTGAGTCCCTGGCCCGCCCTGCTGGCCGTGGGCGCCATCACGGAAGGGGATGCCGCCGTCAGCCGCCTCACCACGGAAACGCTCTATACGCTGGCCCCGGCCTGGCTGGGGGATCGCCTCGCCCCCCTGAATGATCCCGAAGGGCTGAGGCGCCGCCTGGAGGCCACGGCCAAGGCCCTGGCCTCCCCGGAGCCGCTGCCCGCGGCGCTGGCACGGCTGGATCCGCTCGGGCTGCGGGATCTCGCGCCCCAGAACGGCGAGGGCATGGCCAAGGCCCGGGAGCTGGGTCGCGCGTTCACCCTGCGCATGCGCACGGGGTATCTCGAGACCAAGGACGGCCGCTTCGTGATGCTGCCACTGGTGGCCAGCTTCCCCGCCTCGGAGGTGAAGGCCACCACCCGCGCGCTGGTCTGGTTGGGGCGCGGTGGCGGGGGCCCCCTGCCCGCCACCGCCAGCCTCCAGGAGGTCGAAGCGGCCCTGGGGCCCCAGGCGGACCGGGCCTTCCCCCTCCAGGCCACGGGGGCCCATGCCATCACCGCCTGGGAATCGCACCGGCTCACGGGCGAGGTGCTGCTCAGCCTGGCTCTCAGCTTCGTCCTCATCGGCCTGGTCTATTGGCTGGGCTTCCGCACCCTGGCGGGCTACGGCTTCGTGATGGTGCCCCTCCTGGTCGGCATGTTCTGGGCCCTGGGCCTTACGGGCTGGATGCTGGGCCGCGTGAACCTCATGGCCGCGGGCTTCGGCGCCGTGCTGCTGGGCGTGGGCGATGATGTGGGCATCCTGCTTTTCAGCCGGTATCGCGAGGAGCGCCGGGCCGGCCGGCCGAAACCCCGGGCCCTGCGCGCCGCCCTGCTCGGCACGGGCCCCGGCGTGGTGGCGGGCGCCCTGGCCACGGCCCTGGCCTTCCTGGCCCTGGCCTTCGCGCCCTTCCCGGGCATCCGCGACCTGGGCCTGACCACGGGCCTGGGCCTGCTGGCCTGCCTCGCGGCCACCTTCCTGGTGCTGCCGCCCCTGTTGATGGCCCTGGATCATGGCCGGGGGACCTTCGCCCCAGGCCCACCGGCACCCCTGCCGCACCGCCGGGCCTGGGCCCCCTGGGCCGCGCTGGCCCTGCTGGTGCTGGCTCTGGCGGGTGCGCCGCGCACCCGCTGGGAGGAGGACCTGCGCCGCTTCCGCGCCCAGGGCAACCCCGCCCTCACGCTCCAGGAGCGCCTGACCAAGAACCTTGGCGCCAGCCTCCAGCCCCTGGCCATCCAGATCCCCCTCGATGATCCCGACCGCCTGCCGGCCCGGTGGAACAAGCTGAGCCCGATCCTGCGGGAGGCGGGCCTGCCGGTGCCGGACTGGAAGACCCTGGATCCGGAGTTGCGCCATGTCCTGGGCTCTGAAACCTGGCGCCACCAAGTCCTGGAGGCCGCGACCAAGGCCGGGCTGGATCCCGCGGGCCTGGAGGGCCCCCTTTCCGCCCTGGCCGCCGCCGCCGCGGATCCGGCCCAACCCGTGCGGGCCCTCCAGTCCCTGCTGCCGCGGGCGGCCCAGCCGCCCGAGGGGAGCCATCGTTGGAACCTGTGGGAGGGCCTGCACCGACGCGGGAAATCCGCGCCGCTGGCCCCCGCCCTCACGGTGCCGATCCGCCTCGACGAGGCCTCCCTCACCCGCCTGACACCGGTGGTGGAAGCGGCGGGGGGGCGGTTCGTGGGCACCCAGCCCCTCTTCCGGGTGGTGAAGGGCATCGCCCGGGACGCGGTGCGGGAGGCGGTGCTGCTGGCCTTGGCGGGCATCTTCGCCGTCATCGCCTGGTTCGGGCGCAGCCTCCGCTTCGCCTGCCTCGCCCTGGTGCCGCTGCTGGCCAGCCAGGCTGGCGCCCTGGGGGCCCTCGGCTGGGGCGGAGAGCCGCTGACCTTCCTGTCCCTCATGGCCATCCCCATCGCCTTGGGCGTCAGCGTGGACACCGCCTTCAACCTGCTGCACCGCGCCCGGGGGGAGGCCGACGCCCCCCAGCGCGTGGCCCGCGTGAACGCCGTCTGCGCGGGCACGACCCTCGCCGGATTCGGCGGCATGGTGTTCAGCGGCTACCGCGGCTTGCGGGGTCTCGGTCTCGCCTGCCTGGGAGGCGTGGCCCTGGCCTTGCTCCTCACCCAGTGGCTGCTGCCCGTGCTGCTGGAGAAGTGGCCTCTGGAGAAGAAGTGAATCCGCTGAACGAGCTGCTGCAGACCCGACTTTCCGCAGGCCCCGTCCCCGCCGCCGAGGTGATGGCCCTGGGCCTCTACCATCCGGAGCACGGCTACTACCGGCGCCAGGAGGGCCCCTGGGGCTTCGACGGCAAGGACTACTACACGGCCCTGGATCTGGGACCCCTGCTGGGGCAGACCTTGGCCCTGCGTCTGGAAGCCGCGTGGGAGCGCCTGGATCGGCCCGCCCGCTTCACCGCACTCGAACCCGGCGCGGGCCGCGGCTGGCTGGGCCGCGATGTGCTGAATGCCGTCTCAGGTCCCTTCGCCGAAGCGCTGATCTATGTGCACCGCGACGACAACCCTGCCGCCCACCGGGCGGCGGAAGAAGCCCTGGCGCCTTTCCTGATGGCGAATCGCGCGCGATTCGCCGCCGAGGACGAACCCCTGGAACCGTTTACGGGCGCGGTGTTCAGCAACGAACTCTTCGATGCCCTGCCCGCCCAGCCCTGGCGATGGGACGGCACGCGGTGGACGCGCGAGGTGCTGACGCCGGCGGGTCCCGAGTGGCAGGCGGCGGATCCCGGCGAGGCCGGAGCCTGGTTCGCCGCGCGGACCGATGGCCTGGAGCCCCGCGACGGCAGCATCTGGTGCGAGTCCATGCCCGGCCTGGTCCACGAACTGGCGCGGTCCCTGGAGGCGGGGCTCTTCCTGACCGTGGACTACGGCGAGGCCGCAGACCGGCTGCTGGCCAAGGGAGCCGACCTGCGCCGCTACAAGGCCCACAGCGTGGACGGCAAGTGGCACGAGGACCTGGGCGAGGCCGACCTGACCGCCGATGTGGACTTCACGCGACTCGCCATCCTGCTGGAACAGGAAGGGATGACGCAGCTCTCGCACATGGAGCTGAGCAAGTGGATCCGCACCCACGCGCCCCTGGAACGGTGGGGGGCTGAATGGATGACGCTGCCCACCCCCGAGCGCATGAAGCGCACCGAGAACCTCCTCCAGCTCACCCTCCCGGACATGATGGGCAGCCGGTTCCGGGTGCTGGAGGGGTGGAAAGGGCGGGCCGAGTAGCTACCTCGTCGAGGTCCTCCGGCTCGCCCCTCGCGTCATCGGCTGCTTTTGGGAATCGACATCGGATCCAGCCAGAGGCCGCTCCAGTCAACGGATGCGGAAATGCCCATCCGTCTGCCGGGACGCAGGAGCCGGCTCTGCCAATCCCCGTCGAGGGGCACGACGAAGAAGCGCGGGGCCTCGGACTTCGGCTGGAACTTCAAGATGAGGAGATCATCGGTCCGCCGGGGGATGAGGTCCCCGACCCAGCGGCGGTAGGCCACGCGGGCCTTCAGGTTGCCGACGGCCTCGGCGGCCGCCGTGAGCGGCCGTCCGGGCTGGTTCAAGGAAGCTTCCCGGTTGGCTCCGGGCCAGGCCTTCTTGGGGCCCGTCCAGAACAGGACCGTGCATTCCGGGGGAGCATTCAGCACCTGGATCTTGATGGTCAGCTCGGCGGATCCCTGGCTGGCCGGGGTTTCCCAGCGCCACAGGAAAGCGAGGCTCGCCAGGAGGAGGGCGCACCACAGGGCGTAGTACCAGCGCCGCTTGTAATGAATGGAACGGATTTGAATCATCGGTGGCTCCGTGGCGAAGGCGATCCCTATGGGCGGAACGCCCTCAGGGCTGTTCCGGCCACCGGTGAAGGCCGATGCCGCTGGGTCTTGCCGCGTCGTGGAACACGGTGTGGGTGGCCTTCTGGTAGTCTTCGGCCCGGGCTTCGTTGATGTTGGTGAAGACCTGGGGATTGCGGTCCATCAGGGGGAACCAGGTGCTCTGGATCTGCACCATGACGCGGTGCCCCTTTTGAAAGGTGTGGAAGATGTCGTTCATGGACCAGGCCACGCGGGTGGGCTGGCCGGGCACGAAGGGGGTCGGGTGCTCCAGACTGTCGCGGAACTTGCCGCGCATGACCTCGCCGCGCACCAGCTGTTGATAGCCGCCCATGGGGTTGGGCGTGCGATCCCAGGGTGAGCCGCCCTCCTGGAAGTCAGGGTTCCTGAAGGTATCGGGATAGACATCGATGAGCTTCACCACCCAGTCGGCATCGGTGCCGGTGGTGGCCACGAAGAGTTCGGGTCGCAGGGGGCCGGCCAAGGTCAAGTCCTGGGTCAGGGGCTCGGTCTGGAAGACCAGCACATCGGGTCGCCGCCCGGCGAAGCGCTGATCGGCGGTCATGTACTCCTTGGGCATGCCGATGGCGACCTGTTCGATGAAGGGCACGGGCTTGGCCGGGTCGGAGATGAAGGACTCGGCCCCCCCCTCGGCGGGGGGCGGCGCAAAGGACAGGCCCCCGCCGGGCTGGAGGTAGAGCCTGGCCTCTTTCGCCTGCTTCGGTGGCCAGGCCTCCAGCCGGTGCCAGCGGTTGGCACCGGTCTCGAAGACCGTGGCCTTGGCGAGATCCGGAGACTTCTCCTGCTTCAGGTGGTGCATGAAGAAGGGGAAGAGCACCTCGGCCTGGAACCAGTCCGAGGTGTTGGAACCGAACTGCACGGGGCCCAGACGGTCCCCCTTGCTGCGCTCCCAGCCGCCATGGAACCAGGGGCCCATGACCAGGCGGTTGTCCGTGGCGGGGCTCTGGCGGTTGACGGTCTGGAACAGCTGGAGGGCGCCGTAGAGATTCTCCGCGTCGAACCAGCCGCCCACGGTGAGCACGGCGGGCTTCACGGCCTTCAACTGGGGCCGGAGGTTCCGGGCCTGCCAGAAGGCGTCGTAGGTGGGGTGGGCCAGCATCTCGTTCCAGAAGGCTACTTCCTTCGTGTACTGCCGGGTGGCGGCCGTGGGGCCCAGACGCAGGAACCACGCGTAGCCGTCCGAGGTGCCGTGCTGGAGCGGCGTCGGGTACTTCTGGGTGGGCTCCGGGCGGGGCAGGCCGAAGCTCGTCATGAAGTTGAAGGCATGGGGCAGCCAGAGGGCACCGTTGCGGTGGAAGTCGTCGCCCGTGAACCAGTCCATGATGGGCGCCTCCGGCGAGACGGCCTTGAGGGCTGGGTGGCCCGACAGCATGCCCACGGCGGTGTAGAAGCCGGGATAGCTGATGCCCCACTGGCCCACGCGGCCGTTGTTCCGCTCCGTGTGCGCCAGCAGCCAGTCCAGGGTGTCGAAGGTGTCCGTGCTCTCATCCACCGCGGCGCCGCTGACGGTGCGCTGGGGCCGCATGTTCACGAACTCGCCTTCGGACATCATCCGGCCGCGCACATCCTGATAGACGAAGATGAAGCCCTCTTCCTGGAAGCGGGCCGAGGGGCCCAGGTGGGGAGGGAAGGCGGCCTCGCCGTAGGGCCACACGCTGTAGGGGGTGCGCTGCAACAGGATGGGGTAGGTGCGGTGGGCGTCCTTCGGCGTGTAGATGGCCGTGAAGAGCTTGACGCCGTCCCGCATGGGGATCAGGACTTCGCGCTTGGTGTAGTGGGTGCGCGGGGAGGGATCGGGGGCCCCGGCCTCTTGAGCGCGGGCCCCGGTCGAGCTGCCGGACAGGACCAGGGGCAAGAGCAGGGACAGGAGCGTGGCGCACAGGGCGCGGATCAGGGTCACGGGGGCCTCGGAATGGAAGCATCATGGTATGCGGCCTCGCGGTTCCTTGGGCAATTCCGGAGCCGATCCCTGTCATCGCAGCAATAAGGCTCGACCTGGGGAGGGGCTTTTGCTGAACTGGAAGGTGGCTCCGCCTGGAGCCCATCCAGTCCCGGGGTCCCCGAGCCATGTCCCAGCCATCCTTCCTGCAACCCGCCGAGTGGGATCGCCACAGCGCCTGCTGGCTGGCCTGGCCCGGCCATGGGCACCTCTGGAAGGAGAACCTGGGCCCGGCCCAGGCGGAATGGGCGGCCCTCTGCGTGGCCATCGCAGAGGAGGGGGGCGAGGCCCTCGACATCCTGGTGCAGGACCCCGCCACCGAGGCCGAGGCCCGCGCCGCCCTGGCCTCCGTCCTCGGCCAAGTGCGCTTCCACCGGGTGCCCGTGGGCGACATCTGGCTGCGGGACACGGCACCGATCTTCGTGAAGGATGGCAGAGGCGCCCTGCACGCGGCCTGCTTCGGCTTCAACGGGTGGGGCCGGAAGTACCTGCTGCCCGATGATGACCGGGTGGCGGGACGGGTGGCGGCCCTCAGTGGCGCTCCCCGGACCGACCATGCCTGGGTCCTCGAGGGGGGCTCCGTGGAGGCCGATGGCGAGGGCACCGTGCTCACCACGCGTCAGTGCCTCCTCAACCCCAACCGCAATCCCGGCCTGGACCAGGCCGAGATCGAGGCGGCCCTGCGCGATGGCCTCGGCGCGGACAAGGTGCTGTGGCTGGATGAGGGGCTCCTCAACGACCACACGGACGGCCACATCGACACGCTGGCCCGCTTCGTGGCGCCGGGGGTGGTGGTGTGCATGCAGTCCCTGGATCCAGCTGATCCCAATGCCGCCACCCTGGACCGCCTCGCCAGGGACCTGGCCGCCGCCAGCGACGCGCGGGGCCGGCGGCTCCAGGTGGTCCGCATCCCCTCGCCGGGCGTGGTGCTCGACGAGGAGGGCGGGCTCATGCCCGCCAGCTTCGTGAACTTCTACATCGGCAACCGCAGCGTCGTGGTGCCCACCTACGGCACGGCCTACGATGACGCTGCGGTGGCCGCCCTGGCGCCGCTCTTCCCGGGGCGCCGGGTTCTGGGCCGCTCCGCCCGGGCCATCCTCAGCGGCGGCGGCGCCTTCCATTGCATCACCCAGCAGCAGCCGGAGGTCCTGTGAAGCCCACGACCCGCGTCCGCGTCGCCGCCACCCAGTGCGCCTTCACGGGCAGCCTCGAGGAGAATGTGGCCCGGGTCGAGGCCCTGGTGCGCGAGGCCGCCGCCCAGGGAGCCCAGGTGATCCTGCCTTCTGAGCTCTTCGAGGGCTATTACTTCTGCCGCGAGGAGAAGGACGAGTTCTTCGACTGGGCCAAGCCCGCCGAGGGACATCCGACGATTGCCCGCTTCCAGAAGCTGGCGAAGGAACTGGGCGTGGTGATCCCCGTCTCCTTCTTCGAGCGGGATGGCCATGCCTTCTACAACAGCCTGGCCCTGGTGGACGCCGACGGCTCGGTGCTGGGTATCTACCGCAAGAGCCACATCCCGGACGGCCCGGGCTACGAAGAGAAGTTCTACTTCCGGCCGGGCAACACGGGCTTCAAGGTGTGGGACACCCGCTTCGGCAAGCTGGGCGTGGGCATCTGCTGGGACCAGTGGTACCCGGAGTGCGCCCGGGCCATGATGCTCCTGGGCGCCGAGATCCTGCTCTACCCCACGGCCATCGGCACCGAACCCGAGAACCCGGGCCTGGACACGAAGGACCTCTGGCAGCGCGCCATGATCGGCCATGCCGTGTCGAATGTCGTGCCGGTGGTGGCCTCCAACCGCATCGGCCTCGAAGGGGGTCAGACCTTCTACGGCCATTCCTTCATCGCGAACCACCGCGGCGACAAGGTGGCCGAGCTGGGCCGGGCGGACTCCGGCGTGATCATGGCGGATCTGGACCTGGATGAGATCCGGCGCCACCGCGCCTCGTTCGGATTCTTCCGGGACCGCCGCCCGGACCTCTACGGCCTGATCGCCAAGCCCTGACCTGGTCCCTAGACCTTGAACTGCCCCACCAGGTGGTTCTGGCTGTCGGCGACGCGGGCCAGTTCGGCGGCGGTGCCGGCGACCTCGGCCACGGTCCGGGCCATCTCCTGGGTGGCCGTGGCATTGTGGGCCACGCGCTCGAGGTTGGTGTCGACCTGCTCGGCCACCTCGGCGCTGGTGCGGGCCTGTTCGTCGGCGGCAGCGCCCACTTCGAGGATCATCGCCGCCAGGCCCTCGATGTTGGACTCGATGGTGGCGAGGGCGTCCACGGTCGCGGCCACCATCTGCGCCCCCTGATCCACCGAGGCGTTGCTGCGCTCGATGAGCTCGCCGATCTCGCGGGCGGCGGCGCCGCTGCGCTCGGCCAGCTTGCGGACTTCCTCGGCCACCACGGCGAAGCCCTTGCCCATGGCGCCGGCCTTGGCGGCCTCGATGGCGGCGTTGAGCGAGAGCAGGTTGGTCTGCCGGGCGATGTCCTGGATGAGGCGCACGGCGGTCACCATGGTGGCGGCCACCGTCCGGATGTCCTCCATGGCCTTGGCGCTTTCGCGGCCCGCCCCGGAGCCCAGGTTCACGGCCGCGACCGCGGCTTCGGATTCCTGCTGGGAGCGTCGGATGTTGCCGGACACCTGCTCGATGGAGGCGGAGAGTTCGGTGACGGCCGCGGCCACCCGCTCAAACGCCGCGCGCTGGGCTTCGGAATTCTGGGCCAGGGAGTTGCTGGTGGCGGCCATCTGCTCGCTGGAGGCGGAGAGCTGGGTGGCGCCGCTGGCCACGGAGGCCGAAGAGCCGGTGAGATCCCGGAAGATGGTCCGCAGGCGGCTGTTGTAGGCATTGAAGGCCGCGGCGGCCTGGCCCACCTCGTCCTCGCTGGCCACCGCCAGCTGAAGGGTCAGGTCGCTGCGCTGCAGGCCTTCAGCCAGGGCCTTCAGGGGCTGGGTGATGCGGAGGCTGAGGCGGTAGACCACGAGGAAGGTGACGATCCAGACGACGAAGGAGGCGGCGATGTTGAAGACGAAGGAGCGCCAGAGGGGCTGGGCCATGTCCAGGCCCCGCTCGACCAGGCCGGCGGCGCGCAGCTCCTGGTAGTTCCCCCAGGTGTCGTGCAGGTTGAAAAAGGCATAGCCGGCCATGGGCAAGGCAAGCATCAACACTAATTTACCGCGTACGCTCAAGCGATCTGACCAGGACATCTACAACTCCATCGGGGCGAAACGGGCAACCCCTCTGCATCGGAGGATGGCGGGGGATTCTGAAATCTAGTTGAACAAGGCAAGGGTCGTGTCGAGGGTGCGGAGCACGCTCAGGATGTGGAAGGGCTCCACCACCAGATGATCCACTGCCCCGGCGGCGATGGCACGGTTCCGTTTCAGCTCGGCATCCTCTTCCTGGCCGGCCAGGAGGACGGGCAGGGGACAACCTTCCTTCTTGACCAGCCGCCGGCACAGCTCCGAGGCGGTGCCCGCGCGGATCCGCTGGTGGATGATCACGAGCTTGACGCGGCCCCAGTCCCGCTCGCCGGCCCCCAGGGTGGCGAGGCTGGGCTTGAGGAGGCCCTGGCTGCCATCCAGGGCGGCCACGCCGTACTTGCGGCCCAGGGCCTCCGCCAGTCGGGTGCAGAGGGCCTCGTCCTCGGCCACCACGAGCAGGAGGGGGTCCTTGTCCACGAGCAGGCGGGGGGCGGCGGAGGCGCGGGTGGGATCCGGCTTGCCGGGGATCCGCGTGGCCTCCAGGCCTCCCGGGTTGAAGCGCGAGCGGTCCTTCTGCTCCTGGCGGTGCCGCGCCTCCATCACCCACTGGCGATAGCGCCCGACCAGCTTGGGGTCGGCCGAATCCAGGATGCGCAGGCCCCAGACCCGCTCGCCGAAGTAGGCCACTCGGACCGGCAGGGCCAGGCTGTCGCCCACGGCGGCGCGAAGCTCCACGGTGGAGGTGGCGTTGAGCCTCAGCATGTCGCCCAGGATGCGCGTGCCTTCCGGCGGGGCCAGCTCCAGGCCGTCCTCTCCGAACGCGGTGGCCGTGCCGTCCCGCACATTGTTCTGCTGATCGCCGAAGGCGCAGGGCACGGGCCGGTCCGGGGAGAAATCCGCGAGCCGGTGGGTGTCCATGGCCCGCAGCATGCGGGGCAGGGTCACATGGCAGGCCTCTGCGCCGTGGAGCCGGCCGTGGCCCTGGAAATCCACCACGGCCTCGAAGGGCAGGCCCCGGTCCAGCAGGTTCAGGGTGAGCCGGGAGCCGGGTTTCAGGCGCCACTGGCCCCGCTCCACCTCGGAGATGCCGAGGATGACCCGGTCCGAGGCCTCGGCCAGCACGCGGAACTCCCCCTTGAAGGCCCCGAAGTGCAGCTCCACCTTGTCCTCGGCCTCGCAGAGGCGCTGGAACACCATGCGGATGGCTTCGTGGTCTTCCTTGTTCAGGCTGCGGCTTCCCATGTCCCGCCTATCGGGTGAATGCCCTGCAACTCAAGCTTCGCCCAGGATTTCCGCCACGGCCGAATAGGGATCGAGGGCCCGGTCGGCGATGGCCTGGATGGCGGCCTCCACGCGGGCCGGGCCCGCCTGGGTCTTGGCCCGCCGCAGGACTTCCTCCGCCAGCAGGGAGTCGAAACGGAGGCGGGCGCGCTCCCGTGCCTTGGCAGCCAACCCCCCGTGGACCCGCAGCCAGCGGCCGTGATCCCCTGCCCGGTCCAGCAGCGCCTGGATGCCCTCGCCCCGCTGGGCCACCGTGCGCAGCACCGGGGGATCCCAGCCCCGGGGCATGGCCAGGGACTTCATGGCCTCGATCTCCCGCTCCACCTGGTCGGCCCCATCCCGGTCGGCCTTGTTGATCACGAAGAGATCGGCCACTTCCATGATCCCGGCCTTGATGGCCTGGATCTCGTCGCCCATGCCCGGAACGAGCACCACGCAGCAGGTCTGCACGCAGGCCACCACATCGACCTCGTCCTGGCCCACGCCCACGGTCTCGACGAGGATCGTGCCGAAGCCGGCGGCATCCAGGATGTCGATGGCGTCCTGGGTGGCGCGGGCCAGGCCTCCCAGGGCGCCCCGGGTGGCCATGCTGCGGATGAAGATGCCGGGGTCGGCCGCGATGCGCTGCATGCGGATGCGGTCGCCCAGGATGGCGCCGCCGCTGAAGGGCGAGGTGGGATCCACCGCCAGGATGCCCACCTTCTGGCCCTGGGCGCGGAGGGTGCGGGCCAGCTGGTCGGTGAGCGTGCTCTTGCCGGCCCCGGGGGCACCCGTGATGCCGATCACGACTGCCCGGCCCAGGTGGGGCCAGAGGCTGGCCATGAGGGGCCGGGCTCCCGGGTGGCCGTTCTCCATCCACGAGATGGCGCGCCCCACGGCGCGCGGCTCGCCGCGGCGCAGGGGCTCCAGAAGCTCGAGGGGGGGGACCATGAGCCCAGCATGCCAGCACCCCGCCAGGACCGGAACTCGCCCCCCGGGTCTGGATGCGGTACTCTGCTTGTTCCGGCCCCGGCCGCTGTGGGACCAACACGATGATCAAAGGGCCGAAACCCTCCAATGACCCCGAATCCGGGGAGGCGGTTCCCGCAACCGCCCCGGCGAAGCCCCCGGTCCTGCTGACCAAGCGGGTGGCCGTGGCCCCGCCGGACCCCAAGGCCCCCCGGGAGAAGATCTGCGCGGAGTGCGGCATGCACTTCAGGGTCGAGACGGGCCAGAAGTTCTACCTCTGCCCCGACTGCTACCGGCGCTCCTTCACCTACAAGCGGAAGGGGGGCAAGGATGCGGCCCGCATCCTCACCCACATCACCTGCGCCGTCTGCGGGGGTCAGGAATACCTGCCCTTCGTGCCGGAGGATCCCGCCAAGGCCCTGTGCCGTGCCTGCTACGCCAAAGAACGGCCGGAACCAAAGCCCGCCTCCGGGCATCCCCGTCGTTGACCCTGGAGTCCTCATGCGTCTGATCTTCCTGCCCCTCGTGCTCGGTGCCACCCTCCTGTCCGCCCAGGGTGCCAAGGCCAAGCCCACCACCAAGCCCGCCGCCAAGGCTGCCTCCAAGACGAATCCCGATGCCGAAGCCGCCCGCCAGGCCTTCCGCCAGGTGCTCGATGCGGTGGATGCCGGCTGGTTCGGCCAGCCCTACCAGGGCATCACCTCCGTGCAGATGCAGGGGACGCTCGGCGTGACCCTCAGCGGCGCCGCCGTGAACCAGAAGGTGGACAGCCTCAGCCAGGGCCAGGTGAAGGGCAACAGCCAGGGCGGCCAGGCCAACCTCCGGGTCAAGGGGATCTACTTCGCCAACGGCGACTTCAAGACAGACCTGGCCGGCGACTTCGGGACCATGCTCTACACCCGGCGCGGCAACCGCGGCTTCCTCTACAGCAAGGAGCAGAACGCCTACACCACCCGCGTGGACCTGCCGCCCTCCGATGCCCCCACGACCTTCATGACCTGGTTCCGGCAGACCCTCAACGACATCCGCACCGTCTATGTGGATGCCCCCACCTTCCAGCCCAGTCTGGCCGGTGAGGACTCCGCCGGAGGCCGCACCGTCCAGCGCATCGTCTTCAACGCCCCCACCCAGCCCTGGGACGCGAAGAAGCGCGAGCAGAGCCTGGCGCAGAGCCTGGGCTTCTGGAAGCGCGGCCGCCTGGAGGTGACCGTGGACAAGGCCACCAAGCTGCCGCAGCGCCTGGAGTTCCGCAACGATGAGCAGGGCGTCCAGACCCGCATGGACTTCAGCTACGGCGCCGGAGGCAAGCTCCAGTCCGTCAATGTGGGCAACAGCAGCCGCGGCTTCGAAGGTCCGGGCTGGCTGCGCCTGGGCTACGGCGGCGACGGCCTCATGTCCAATGTGGCGGGCGAGCTGGCCAGCCAGGACAAGCGCATCTCCTTCGCCATGGACCTGGCCTGGTCCAAGACCCGCACCGCCGCCGACATCGCCGCCATCCCCCCCGCCGGCGCCACCAAGCGCGGGCGCGAGGAGATGGAAACCCAGCTCCTGGTGGGCCTCGCCGGCCGCATCTTCGACCTCCAGCGCGCCGGCCTCAACCTCCGCAGCGTCGCGATCAGCGGGAAGTAGCGGTACACTGATGTCATCGGAGCGTGGCGCAGCCTGGTAGCGCACCTGCTTTGGGAGCAGGGGGTCGAGAGTTCGAATCTCTCCGCTCCGACCAATATCACCAACAGGCACAGTCTTTCGCGTGATGAACGCGTGTTGTCCGAAGAACCGCATTTCGCAGTTAAGTGCTGATTACATGATACCGCGGAGGGTCCCGGTTATCAGTAACCGGAGGTCCGTAGATCGTTGCCCCACTAGGCATTCAGCAAGCGCAGGCACGCCCCGGGAGGGTATTTCCGGGAACTCGATCTCCCATGCTGGAAAGGCACGGGGTGGTCAACCTTCATACCGAGGTCGTGATTCCGAGAGACGGGTTCGGGCTTTACCAGAGGGTGGGTAGGCTTGTCTTGATCCCCTCACTAAGGACTCGTATGCCTCGGACCAAGTTCCTTTTTGTGATGACCGTGCTGCTTGCGAGTCAGTTGACTCTGACGGCGCAGAAGGTTCAAGCAGTCCAGAACAAGCCCATTCCAACGGAACTCATCCTTGAACCCTGGATCGTTGGAAGCGAAACCGCAGCCCAGTGGAAAGGGTTGCTGCCCACGGTGAATGCGCCAAACTACCGTTCAAAGGCGTATCCGGGGCAGCACCTGACCATTGCCGTGGGTGCCCAAGGGAAGGACCGGGACTTGCTCCTGAAGGAAGGGACCTACGACTTCACCGTGGAGTTCGGAGGTGCCAGCCAGTCCTTTCGTGCGCTGCACCCAGCCCAATCTCGCCGCATCAAGGCTGACGGGGCGGATTTCGTCAAGTTCGTCATGAAGGAAGCCAAGGTGGAATCCAGTGAGCTTGATGACGCTGTGTCGATGGTCAGCCTCGCCCTTTTCGAGGTTGATTGGGTGGTGCCAGCGGACGCCAAGGACGGCACTGCGAAGATCCGTGGAACGGTCACCTCAAGCACCGGGAAGGTCGCCCCACTGAAGGAGCGCACTGTGGAAATTTGGTCCTTCGACCGGGTTGCGAAAGAAGGTGGGTTCAAGGATCAGAAGGAGAGCAATGAGTGGATGATGACCTATTACCAGCATCCAGAACCTCCGCGCCTCCTTCATGCGCTCAGACTGGATAAGGACAATCCAGCCAGCAAGCAGCCCAATGGGATCGCCTTCAATGTGGCAGTGCTGAAGTCCTCACCCTTGGCAGCCCAGGACCTCCTTCAACGGCTGAAGGGTGAAGATCGAGCAGTCCGTGGGTTTGCCCTCCTCCTCCTGTCAGAGGCGGGCTATGACCTGACCTCCTGCCTCAAGACACTCCCGGAAGAGGAGCAATCCTGGTTTGCCAAGGCTCGGGAAGCAGCATCGGCACTTCCGGATCCCTACGACCTGACACCAGACGCCAGCGATCCCTACAAGGTCACTACTCGAATGGACATGCTGTGGAGCTTGTTCCTGGTGACGGGGGACCAGAAGCCTGTCCGTGCCGTTTCACAGCCATTGGCATGGCGAGACGACTGGAAGGTGTTCACGAAGATGCGGGACGAGTATCAGAAGACGGGGAAGCGGACCAACGGCATTACCCTCGAACTCGCCCGGGCAATGGCTTACGGTGCCTCAGGTTGGTCCCTCGGCTCCTTTGTTCGCCACCACCCCCTCGTCACTGACTTCGTGGATGCCTGGAAGCAGGATGCGACCGTTCCGAAGGTCATCCAGGAAGAACTCGGGACCCTTATCACTAACCCGGCTTTCAAGAGGCAGTAGATTGCCAGGGCACTTGATGCTCGCTCTCAACCCCGAAGGCAGCATCAAGCAAGAGCGCTCGTTCCTAACCTGCAACATCGATGGACTCGGGGCTTGAGGGCGATGGGAAGCCTGCTCTTGGTCGTGGGAGCGTCACCAGAGCCAGTTACCGAGATAGCCCTGTAGACCTCTCACATGCCCCATCCAGTGCGGCATGAGGGTCTGGAGGTGGAACAGGGCATCGTCATGGCTGGTGTGCTCCCATCGCCATAGGAACGCCTCAAGGTCGCCTTGAATGTCTGCGAGGTCATCCAGGGCATCGCCGCACTCGATCTCCGCTTCCCCATCGTCTGGTTTGACCTTGGAGACGGTGTGATACCAGCCGAACCCCGGGAAGCCTGCTTCGAGGGCAGCCCTTGTCGCGGCGTGATCGGCGGAAGGAGGGTCGGGATAGTCTCGATCATCGAAGGAGTAGCTGGTCTCGTGACGGACCCATGCGAGGCGATCCAGGTGCCTCTCCAGGTCCAAGCCCCGTTCTACCGCCTCCATCGGCGGGTTCTTCAGGAACTGAACGAAGGCGTGGATCGAAGTTTGGGGTTCCACGGGGCTCCAGCAGAGACGGGTTTGGGCTTTACCAGGAAGGTGGGTTAGAGGTCAGACCCTGGGGCTTGGTCATTTCGAGGACACAGAACCGCCGTTCTCTCTCACGGACCTTTGGGCAATCTCTATGACTGCCTCAGCAAAGCCCCTCAGAGGTTCCCTGACGCGGTCGCAACTTACGAAGCAGAGCTCATAGGGTGGTCCAGTGGGGTTGATGTCTCCCGTCACCCCAGGAGTCTTCAAGCGCAGCTCGGTTCCGTCCATGCCATTCGGGTTCCTCGCCCTCCCGGCACACGAAGTCCCAGAATTCCTCAAGAGAGTGGATCGTTGCCCAATCAACAGTGAGCTTGTGCATGACTTCTTGAGTGTGCCCGAGGCGCCACTTGATGTGGCGCCGGAGCGAGATCGGCGGCTGGCGAAGCCAGACGCAGGTCGAATCCCGCTCCGGTGGGGCGGTGCGGAAAAGGGGGAGTGGCCGATCTCCACGAGGCGCCATCCATTAATCGACCCTGTAGTATTCTTACCCTCCCGGGGCGGATCTCCTCCCGTCCCGATGGAGAGCCTGATGCCATCCGAGCGCTGGCGGGAGCAGTACGAGACCGGGCTGGAGCCCATCGATGCCCAGCACCGGGGGCTGTTCGAGGCCCTGGACCGGCTGGCGGGGGCCCTTGGCTCCACGGCGAAGGGCCGAATGGATGAATCCCGGGTGGATGAGGAGCTGGCCTTCATCGCCCAGCACATCATCCGGCACTGCCAGACCGAGGAGTCCCTCATGAAGGAGATGGGGTTCCCCGGGCGCCTCGCCCACGCGGAGCAGCACCTGGAGCTGATCCACCGGGCCCGCGACCTCCAGTACCGGCGGCTCAAGGGACAGCGGGTGGATCTGGAGGTGGTCGCGTTCCTGGACGCCTGGCTGGATCACCACATCTGCGAGTCGGACCTGGCTTATGTGGCGTACCTGAAGGATCACCGGGGCGCTTGAGGAACAGCTCCCCGGTGATCCAGTCCGGTGATCCGCGGCCTCACCAGATCGGGGCCACCTCGGGGCTCCGCGCCACCAGCTGGGCCGCGGCCTGGACGATGGCCTCGGCCTGGGGGGTGAAGGCCTGCTCCAGCGGATAGCTGGATGGGGCCGGCGCATCGGGACCCGTGAGCCGCACGACGGGCGCTTTGAGGGCGTCGAAGGCCTGCTCAGACAGGAGGGCCGTCACTTCGGCCCCCACGCCGCAGAGGCGGCTGGCCTCGTGCACCACCACGGCGCGGCCGGTCTTGCGGACCGAGGCGAGGATGGTCGCCTCGTCCAGGGGCTTCAGGGTGCGCAGGTCGATCACCTCGGCGGAGATGCCCTGCTCCGCCAGCGTCTCGGCAGCGGCGAGGCAGGTGTGCACGGTCTTGGCGTACGAGATGAGGGTGACCTCCGTGCCCTCCCGCCGGATGGCGGCCTGGCCCAGGGGCACGAAGACCTCGCCCTCGGGTACCTCGCCGGGAACGAAGGCCAGGGCCATGTCCATGAAGAAGAGAACGGGATTCTCGTCGCGGATGGCGGCCTTCATGAGGCCCTTGAAGTCCTCGGGCGTGGACGGCATCACCACCTTGAGGCCGGGGCTGTGGACGAACCAGGCCTCCAGGTTGTGGTTGTGCTGGGCGCCCACGGTCCAGCCGCCGCCGGTCATGGTGACCACCACCATGGGGAACGAGAACTGGCCCCCGGACATGTAGCGCAGCTTGCCCGCGCTGTTCACGATCTCGTCCATGGCGAAACAGAGGAAGGGGGCGAAGAGCAGGTCCACCACGGGGCGCAGGCCCGTGGCGGCGGCCCCGGCGGCCGTACCGGCGATGATGCCCTCGGCGAGGGGGGTGTTGCGCACGCGCTGGGGTCCGAAGGCGTCCAGCAGGTGCTTGCGCTTGGTGGCGACGCCTTCGCCGAACATCAGCACGCGGGCGTCGCGCTGCATCTCTTCGGCCACGGCCTGGTCGAGGGCTTCATGGGCGGTCATCAGGGACATGGGGGCTCCTCAGGCGTAGACGCCGGCGGTGAGTTCAGAGGGATCGGGGTAGGGGGAGGCGGTGGCGAAGTCCGCAGCCGCTTCCATGGCGGCGCGGGCCTCGGCGCGGAGGGCTTCGAGGCTTTCCCGGGTCAGTTCGCCGGAGGCCAGGAGGCGATCCTCCAGGCGGGCGATGGGATCCTTGGCCAGCCAGGCCTGGATCTCGGCGGGATCCACATAGGACTGGTCATGGGGTTCCATGTGGCCCCGCTGGCGGTAGGTCCAGGCTTCCAGAAGGAAGGGGCGGCGGGTGGCGCGCACCTGCGCCGCGGCACGGGTGGCGGCTTCCAGCACGGCTTCCGCATCGTTGCCGTCCACCGTGAGGCTGTCCATGCCGTAGGAGGCGGCCCAGGGGGCGATGTGGTCGCCCACCATGGTCTCCTTGCGGTGCACGAAGGCCTGCCACTGGTTGTTCTCGCAGACATAGAGCACTGGCAGATTCCACACGGAGGCCAGGTTCAGCGACTCGTGAAAGATGCCTTCGCAGGCGGCGCCATCGCCGAAGAAGCAGACCACGATGCCCTCGCCGCCGAGCAGGCTGCGCGAGAGCGCCACGCCGGGGGCCAGAGAGAGCTCCCCGCCCACGATGGTGGAGGTGAGGATGACACCCAGCTCCTTGGCGGAGATGTGCAGGGTGCCGCTGCGGCCCTTGCAGTAGCCCGTGCTGCGGCCCATGACCTCGGCCAGGAGGCGGCCGGGATCGGCGCCGCGGGCCAGGAGGTGCCCGGCGCTGCGGTGGTTGGTGAGGATCTGGTCGTCGGGGTGGAGGGCGGAGACCACGCCCACGGCGGTGGCCTCCTGGCCCACGGAGGTGCAGACATGGGGGAAGGGGCCCCGTTCATGGAAGGCCACGATCTTTTCTTCGTAGGCCCGGATGCGGAGCATGGCCCCGAGCAGGTCGAGGCGGGTGGGGGCGGGTCGGGAGGGGTGCATGGCGTCCTCGAGGGTGGGTGGAGGTCAGTGGGAGGGAAGGAACGGCGAGTCGGCGATCCAGCGGCGGAGGTGGTCCACCGCCGCCTGGTCCACCAGGACCGAGCCCAGGGGCGGCATCTGGGAGAGGGCATGGCGCGAGGCCATGCGGTGGAGCAGCGCACTGCGCTCCGGGTGGCCGGGGCTCAGGATCCGCGAGTCCGCCTGACCGGGAATGCGGTACGAGCCGGGTTGATCCAGGGCCGTGCGGAGGGCGGCTCGGGGGCGGAGGTCCAGCTGGAGGCCCGGGATGGGTCGGTCCGCGCGGTGGCAGGCGGCGCAGTTGGCCTGGAGATAGCCCAGCGCCGTGCGGGTGGCCGGGGCCTCGGCGGCGATGCGGGGCGGGTGGCTCAGCAGGTCCGGGCGGGCCCCCCGCAGGAGGCGCCGGACCACCAGGTCGTCGAGGGTGATCATGCCCGGCTGCAGGGCCTCGGCGTGGAGGGCGCCGGGATCGCGATCCGGCGAAAGCTGAAGGGCGTTGAAGCCCAGGATCTCCACCTGCTCCCGGCCGTGGCAGCCGCGGCAGTCCTCCCGGGAGGGGATGCTGTGGCGCAGGCCGGGGGCGATCTCGGCGGCCTCCGGCTGGCCGCCCTCGGGCACGAGCGTGGCGTCGGTCTGGGCCTCGTTCCAGGCATAGCTGGCGAAGACCCAGGTCGCCGGGCCGGTCTTCCAGATCAGGCGCGTCTCCACCTTGCGGCCGCCGAAGCGGAACTCCTTCCAGGCCTTGGTGCCCACGGGGAGGACCCAGCCCTCCTCGTCGCGCCCGTCGATGACCGTCCCCGCCGGGAGGTGGAGCCACCGGGACTTGGCGGCGCCATCGGTCCACAGCGGGTACTGGGGCGCATAGGCCAGGTGGCGGGCGTCCACCACCCCGGAGGCGGCGTAGAGGCCGGTCTGGGACAGCAGGCGGGGCGGCTGGGGGAGGGTTCGGGGGAGGGTCCGGGCAGCCCCCGGCACCAGGCCGAAGGCCGCCAGGGCGGCGAGGAGGAGTGCGCGCATGGTCGGACTCGGCTCAGTGCATGGGGATGGGCGTCGCGGCCGGCTCGATGGGGGCGGGCACGCGGTTGTGGATGGCGGGGATGGACTGCAGGTAGGCGAAGATGGCCTTCAGGTCCGGCTCACTGACGAGCTGGAGGTTCTGGATGGGCATGGGGGGCAGGATGCGGCGGCCCTGACCCAGGTGGCGACCCGTACGCACCATCTGGAGGAACTGAGCCTCGGTCCAGCTGCCCAGGCCGGTCTCCTTGTCGGGGGTGAGGTTGGCGGTGTAGGTCACGCCCCAGGGCCCGGTGAAGGCCGTCATGCTCAGGGAGCCGACCCAACCCCAGGGGCCTTCCGGCAGCTTCGGGGCCGGGGGCATCTTCAGGGCCTCGGGGTGCCCGGAGAGCATGCGGGTCATGTCCGGCTCGGGGCCCTTGGGGCCCATCTTGAGGGGGGTGTGGCAGTCGTGGCAGCCGGAGATCGAGACCAGGTAGGCCCCGCGCCGGATGACGGACTTGCCGGGAGTGCCGGCCTGGGCCAGGGCGACGCCGAGCAGGGCCAGGAGGAAGGGGCGGGTCAGGGACATGATTCACCTCATCAGGGGTCGGGGGGGTTCAAAGCCCGATGAGGGGTTTATCGCATCAAGTCGGATTGGTTTATGTCTTTTTTCCACCCTTAAGGAAGAATTAGCAAGCCTTTAAGGATGTTTTAAGAAAGGGCAGGTTGGGGGGCTCAGGCCCCGGGGTCCATGTCTTCGAGCTCCAGAGGCCGGTCCACCACCAGGCGGAACCGCCCCCGCCCCGTCTTCTCCATCTGGACGCAGGCCCGGTGTTCCGCCAGACGGCGGTGCAGAAGGACCAGGCGGGCCTCCAGGTTGTCGCTCTGGTCCGGCAGGCGCACGCGGGGGTCGGCCCGCAGCTCACGGTTGCTGAACTGGGTGCGCCCCAGGGCCTGGTGATCCTTCAGCAGGGTCCACAGGATGCTCCCGGCCACCCCTTTGATGAGGTAGTCGTCGCCCAGGAAGACGCTGTCGTTGGCGGGATAGTGCCGCACCCGCAGGGGCGCGCCCTCGGGGTGGGGCGGCTGCCCCGTCGCGGGTTGGGTCTCCTCCCCCAGCTCCAGCTCGGCCAGGAACAGGCGGAAGAGCCCCCCCACCTGGGTGGCCAGGGCCACGAGGGCATCCTCATCGGCGTGGGAGAAGCGCATGTCCGAGGGGCTTTCCACGAACAGCACGCCGATGGGTTCCCGGGCCCCGGGAATGGGCACCGCCAACTGGCTGCCTGGCGCCGCCAGGCCCGGGAAGGGGATCGCGGTCTCCAGAAGGTCGCCCAGGCCGCGCTGCTCGGCGCCTTCGCGCATGGCGCGGCCGTAGGCGTACTCGGAAGTCATGTGCGAGATGCGGATGGGCACCCGCTCGCGGGCGGCCACGCCGATCACCCCCTCGCCCAGCGGGATCTCGGAGCCCACGCCGGAAGTCTCGTAGCCCCGGCTGGCCACGGTGTAGAGCCGGGACCGACCCGGATCCAGCATCATGACCAGGGCGTGTTCGATGGCGAAGTGCTCCAGGAGGCCGTCGAGCAGGGCATCGAGCAGGGACTCGGCATCCGGGCTGGCCGGCAGGCGCTCCATGCAGGCCCGGAGGGCCGAGAGGCCGTCCATGGCCGGGGCGGGAGCCGCCACCGTGCTGCCGGGCACCACCTCCACCCGGTCGATGCGGTAGATGTCGGAGCCCAGCAGGCGGAACACACCGCTCATGCCTGTATGCGAGGCGATGCCGGCGAGCTTGGCCTTCATGGACTCGAAGACGGGGCCCGTCGTTTCCGTCCGCTGGTAGGTGAGGTGGACCCGGTACTGCTGGGCGGTCTGGGGGTGGATGAGGCCCAGGGTGGCCCGGGGGTTGGCCAGGATGTTCTGGCGGGTCCGATTGAAGAACTGGTAGGACAGGGCCAGGTGCTGCCGGTCGAGGTACTGGCCCTGGGACATGTAGGCCACATTGGGAGTCCCATCGGCCGCGCAGGTGGAGACCACGCCGGGGATGACGCCGTCGAGGCAGTCGCGGAGGGCGCGGGTGGGGAGCATCAGACCCCCAGGACCAGGGGGGAGCCCGCCTGGGCTCCGGGGGTCTGGTTGAAGGCGGCCTCCGGCGTGAAGGCCAGGGCCACCAGGCTGCTGTCCGGGCAGTCCAGGAAGGTGCGCACCATGGGTTCGGTGAACCCCAGGGGCAGGAGGCACTGGAGGAAGGCCGTGCGATAGGCGGCCACCCGCGCCAGGTCTCCCTCGGCCAGCGGCACCCGGCGGGCATCGGAGCCCTTGACCTGAACGGTCCGGTGCGTGGGGGGATCGCTGAAGACCACCGCCAGCTTGCCGGACCGGGCGACATCCCGCAGCAGGTCGGCGGCCTGGTGCTCGGCGAAGAACACCGAGACAAGGTCCGTTCCGGGATCCACGCGGCAGCCGAGGGCCCGGCACTGGCTGGGAGTCCCGTCCGAACTTCCGGAACCCGCATTCATGGAGATACCGCTCGTCATGAAACGCACGAGCTCCGGATCGAGGTGGAAGGGGGCATCAGGGGACATGGAGGGAAAAGTCTAGCGGGTCTGGGTGGATGGATGGGCGCCGCCGCGTTCCGGAACCTATTCTTTCGGGGCGTCCCCCTGGGGGGAGTGGGCATGCAGATCAGTGGCATCCAGACTGCTTCGACGACTTCGGGGACCACGGCCCTGAAGGCGCTCGCCTATGACCCGAGGGACACCAACCAGGACGGTGTCGTTTCGGCCGCCGAAGATCAGGCCTACACCTTGAGGCACCCCCAGGTGGAGATCCTCAGGCGCCTGAGGGAGGGCCGCTCGGCTTCCAGGACCGAGGCGGTCGCCCCGAGTCCATACGGCCCCCGGGAGACTCCCAACCTGGTCGCGGCCAGCGACCCGCGGGATGCCAATCGCAACGGCCAGGTCTCCCCTGCGGAGGATCTGGCGTACGCGCTGGCTCATCCGAAGGAGGACCCGTTCCGGGCCGCCACCAGGAAGACGCCCGTCTACGAGAGCCCCTACGGGCCACAGGGGAGGCCGAGCGCCGGGTTCAGTGCGAGGATCGGCGCCTTCGATGTCCTGGCCTGATTCGAGTCCAGCCAGGCGCCCTTGGTGCGCCTAGCTGGACTCGAACCAGCGACCTACGGCTTAGAAGGCCGTTGCTCTATCCACCTGAGCTATAGGCGCGCGAGGAACAGTCTAGCGGGTCGGGGACGGTGGATGGCTGGGATGGGGCGGCCCTGCCCTAGACTTGGGGCCTTGGTAAGGAGGGAACCATGGCCGAGGCTCTTGAGCAGGTCCAGGGGGAAGTGCAGGATCACGCGGGCGACAGTCGCCTGAACGGGTTCATTGCGCTTTTCGTGGCCGTGGTGGCGACCTTCATGGCCCTGTGCAATGTGAAAGACGGCAATGTCGTCCAGGCGATGCAGCAGTCCCAGGCCAAAGCGGTGGACCAGTGGGCCTACTACCAGAGCAAGAGCACCAAGCAGCACATTGCCGAGAACGCGGTGGAGATGCTGAGGGTCCAGCTTGACATGAGCCCCGGGTTGAAACCGGCGGCGCAGGCCAAGGTGGAAGCCCGCATCGCCGACCAGGAAGCGGCCGCGAAGAAGTACGAGCGGGAAAAGGAGCAGATCAAGGCCGAGGCGGAGCAGGCCGCCAAAGACTACGAGGCGATGAATGTTCATGACGACCAGTTCGACCTGGCGGAGGCCTGCCTGAGTGTCGCCGTGGCGCTGGCGGGGGTCACGGCCCTCACCCGGAAACGGTGGCTCTTCGCCGTGGCGGGGGTCTTCGCGGGCATCGGCCTGATCTTCGGTCTGGCCGGGTTCTTCCACTGGAACCTGCACTCCGAGGTGATGGCCAAGTTCCTGGGTTGAGGTCCATCGCTCAGATGAAAAAGGGGGGGCCCGCGAGGCCCCCCTTCGTGTCTTCCAAAGGTCTCAGAAGTGGACTTGCAGCTGGGCCATGGGGGCGGTCACGCGCTTGTTGGTGAGTGGCGCGGGGCCGTCGTGGTTCTGGCCGCCGAACTTGTTGTTCCAGTACTCGAAGCCGCCGCCGACGAAGACCTTGCCCTTGGTGCCGAAGACGGGGCTGATGTCCACGAGCAGGGAGAGGTTGGCGAGGGTCTCGGGCTTGGTCTCGACGCCGAAGCCATCCTTGCCCTTGGCGCCCACATAGTTGGCGTAGCCCTTGAACTCGGCGCCCACGGTGCCCATCTGGAAAGGGATGCCCCAGGCGGCGGAGATCAGGTAGGTGGTCTTGAAGTCCACGGACTGGCCCACGATGCCGTTGTAGTTCTGTTCGTGGCAGGCCCAGATGCCGAGATCCAGGAAGCCGCTGGGCATCTTGAAGTTCAGGGTGGGGCCCAGGACGAGGAAGCGCTTCTTGGAGGCGAAGGCGTTGTCCTTCGAGTTGAAGTCGAACCCGCCGGTGATGGAGAGGTCGCGCACGGGGCCGAAACCGAGGTCCTTCTTGTGGATCTTGCCCAGGCTCAGGGAGCCGCGGTAGACCACATACACCTCATTGGCGCCGGTCTTGCCGCCGCTGGCGGGATCGTTCTTGTCGGACATGAGCATGTCGGCGTTGAAGAAGTTCGAGCCGTAGGCCCAGCCGCTGGCATGGCTCAGCTGCACGATGTTCTTCTCCACGGTGCCGTCGATGCCGGGCTCGCGGAACTGGGTGCCGTAGCGGTAGCCGATGAAGGTGTCGCTCCAGTCGGCGGCGGCGAGGGGCAGGGCCGCGGCCGCGAGGAGGGCAAGGGCGAATTTGGTCATGGATTCTCCGGGAAGGAAGGCGGGTCCTAGGCGGACAGGAAGAGAAGCTTGAGCAGGAAGATGACGGAGAGGACGAGGATGATCGGGTTGATCTCCTTGAACCGCCCTGTGGCGGCCTTCAGCACGGTGTAGGCGATCATGCCGAGGGCAATGCCGTTCACGATGGAGAAGGTGAAGGGCATGACGATGACGGCGAGATAGGCGGGAATGGCATCCGTGACATCGTCGAAGCGGATCTCCTTGATCTCCGACAGCATGAAGAAGCCGATCATCATGAGCGCCGGGGCCGTGGCCTGGAGCGGCACCATGAGGAAGAGGGGCGAGAGAAAGAGCGCCAGGGCCAGCCAGCCCGCCACCACCAGGGCCGTGAGGCCCGTCTTGCCGCCCTCGGCCACGCCCGAGGCGCTCTCGATGTAGGCGGTGATGGCGGTGGTGCCGAACATGGAGGCGAAGGTGGTGCCCACGGCGTCGGCCATGAAGGCCTTGGAGGCACCCGGGAACTTGCCCTCCTTGTCCAGCAGCTTGCCTTGGGCGCCGATGCCCATGAGCGTGCCGATGGTGTCGAACATGTCCACGAAGAGCAGGGTGAACAGGATGATGAAGATGTTCAGCACGCCGCCCAGGGATCGGGTCCAGCTCCAGTCGTACTGGAACATCTTCGGCCAGCTCGGAATCTGGAACAGGGCGCCCTTGGGCAGGTGGGTGAAGCCACCGCCCCAGCTCACGGGCAGCAGGCCCACCAGGGTGATGGCGAGGATGCCCAGCAGGATCGCGCCCTTCACTCGCTTCGCCACCAGCACGGCGATGAGGAAGAGGCCCACCACGGACCAGAAGGCGGGGGTGAGGTGGCCGTGGTCCCAGAACTTCGCGATGAAGAGGTTGTTCACATCATGCAGACCGAAGAGAGCCGAGGGGTCGTTCTTCAGCACGGGGAAGATGGTGTCCGCGTCGAACTTCAGGCCCACCTGGGTGACGCCGGAGTCCACGAAGCCGATGATGGCGATGAAGAGGCCGATGCCCACGGAGATGCCCTTCTTCAGCGAGAAGGGGATGGCGTCCATGAAGGCTTCCCGCACCTTCATGGCGCTGAGGAAGATGAAGACGATGCCCTCCAGCAGCAGGGCCGTGAGCGCCACCTGGATGGTGTAGCCCATGCCGCCCTGGTTGGCGGGCGCGCAGACGGTGAACGCGAAGAAGGCCGAGAGGCCGATGCCCGAGGCGAAGGCGATGGGCAGGTTCGCGTAGAAGGCGCCGATGAGGGTGGAGAGGATGGCGCAGACCACGAAGGCCGTGAAGCCCTGGGCCGGCGCGATGCCCGCCACTTTGAGGAAGGCGTTGGGGATCAGCGAGATCACATACGCCATGGAGATGAAGGTGGTGGTGCCCGCGAGCACCTCCGTGGCCACGGTCGTGCCCCTTCCCTTGAGGTTGAAGAACCGTTCCATGCCGAGCTCCTTTGAATCAGGGGTGGGTGTCGCTGCCGGGGTTCAGGGCGTCGTTGCTGAGGCCGAGCTGGTCGAGGCCCCAGAAGAGCAGGCTGAGGGCGATGGCCACCACCGTGCCCAGGGCCATGCCCTTGAGCTCCACGGTGCCCACCTTCACCGCCGCCCCACTGATGCCGCTGATGAGCACGACGGAGGTGAGGATCAGGTTGCGGGACTGGGTGTAGTCCACCTTCTTCTCGATGAGCATCCGGATGCCCGCGGCCGCGATGACGCCGAAGAGCAGGATGCAGACGCCGCCCATGACCGGTACAGGGATGCTCCGGATGAGGGCCGCCAGCTTGCCGGAGAAGGAGACCAGGATGGCGATGCAGGCCGTGCCGCCGATGACCCACACGCTGTAGACCTTGGTGATGGCCATGACGCCGATGTTTTCGCCGTAGGTCGTGTTGGGCGTGGCCCCGACCAGGCCCGACAGCACATTGGAGAGACCGTCTCCCAGCAGGGAGCGGTGCAGGCCGGGCTCCTTCATGAGGTCCTTGCCCACGATGTTTCCGGTCACCACCAGGTGTCCCACATGCTCCGCCAGCACCACCAGCGTGGCCGGCAGGATGATGAGGATGGCCTGCAGGTTGAAGGTGGGCGCGTAGAGGGTGGGCACCTGGAACCAGGGCGCGAGGCGCACCGCCTGGAAGTCGACCACACCGAGGCCCAGGGAGATCAGATAGCCTGCGATCACGCCCAGCAGCACGGGAATCACCGCCAGGAAGCCCCGCAGGAGGATGGACGCCAGGATGGTCACGGCCAGGGTGGACAGCGACACCACCAGCGCCAGGCGCAGCGGCATGCCCAGCACCGCGGGGCCGGCGGTGAGGCCCGCCATGTTGGTGGCCACCGGGGCCAGCTCCAGGCCGATGATGGCCACGATGGCGCCCATGGCGGCTGGGGGGAAAATGATGTCGATCCACCGCGTGCCCGCGACGCGCACCACCTGGGAGACCAGGATGAAGATGAGGCCGAAGACGATGAAGCCGCCCTGGGCCGCGGAGTAGCTCAGGCCCGCTGCCAGCACGGCGAAGACCGGGGAGAGGAACGCGAAGCTGGAGCCCAGGTAGGCGGGGATGCGGCCCTTGGCCACCACCAGGTAGATCAGCGTGCCCACGCCGTTCATGAGCAGGCAGGTCGCCGGATTCACCTTGAAGAGGAAGGGCACGAGCACGGTGGCGCCGAACATGGCGAACAGGTGCTGGAGGCTCAGGGGCACGGTCTGCAGCAGGGGCAGGCGTTCATCGACGTCGATGGTGCGGCGCAGCATGGAAACCTCGGCAGGTGGGCCCTCCCGGGGAACGCTTAAAAAAAAGCGCCGGTCTCCGGAACCATGGGTGGCTGCGGGGATCGGAAAGGACAGGGGGCACCCCCATCCTTTCCGGACCCAAGGCCTGCAGGGGTCACATATTGTTTTTTACAAGCGCACCCGGCCCGGGTTGGCCTCCCGCCTGAAATCGGTCAGCGGGATCCCCGGTTCCGGCCCGTGGGGGAGGTCCGGACGACCCTGACTTCCTCCGGGGCCCGGCCCCCCTTCTTGAGGAACTGCTTGGTCGACATGAATTCCAGCAGGGCTTCGAAGGCGTCTGCGGGCAGGGGCCGGCCCAGCAGGAATCCCTGCAGGCAGTCGCAGCCCAGCAACTCCAGCATGTCCCGCTGGCTCTCGGTCTCCACGCCTTCGGCCACCACGGTGAGGTGCAGGCTGTGGGCGAGCTGGATCACCGCGCGCACGATGTTCTCGGAGGAGGTCTGGGGATCCTCGGACTGCAGGGCCGCCGTGAACGACTGGTCCAGCTTCAGGGTCGTGATGGGCAGGCGCTGGAGGTAGCTGAGGGAGCTGTACCCTGTGCCGAAATCGTCGATGGCGATCCGGGTGCCGATCTCCCGCAGCCGGTGGAGGGGCACCAGGTCCTCGTGGTCCTGCCGCATCACCATGCTTTCGGTGAGCTCCAGCTCCAGGCATTTCGGATCCAGGCCCGTATCCGCGAGGGCCTTGGCCACGCAGGCATCCCAGTCCCCGTTGGCGAACTGGAGGACGGACACATTTACGGCAAGGAGGAGGGGGGTGGGGCTGATGGCCTGCCATTTGGCCATCTGGCCGCAGGCCTCCCGGAGCGCCCACTCGCCGATGGGCAGGATGAGGCGGCTCTCCTCGGCCAGAGGGATGAACTTCATGGGGGGGACCGTGCCCAAGAGGGGGTGGTTCCAGCGCAGGAGCGCCTCGGCCCCGGCCAGGCGGCCGTCCATGAAGAACTGGGGCTGGTAGTACATCTGCAGTTCATCGTTCTGGAGCGCCTCCCGCAGGCAGCTCTCGAGCTCCTGGCGCTCGAGGGAGACTTCGTTGAGGGTGGTGGTGAAGCACTCGATGCGGTTGCCGCCGCGCTCCTTGGCGCGGTACATGGCGGACTCGGCGTGGGCCTCCAGCGCCTGGGCGTCCAGGCCGTCCTGGGGGTAGACGCAGACGCCGATGCTGGCGGTGAGGTCCAGCTCCCTGGCGCCGGCGCGGAAGGGCGTCTGGAGGGCCTCCAGCAGCTTCTGGCCCACCCGCGCCGCCGCCATGATGTCCTTGATCTCCTGGAGCAGCACCATGAAGCGGCCGCCGCCGATGCAGGCGATCGTGTCGCCCTGGCGCAGCGGTTCCTGCAACCGCTGCGCCACCTGCTTCAGCACCTCGTCGCCACCCTGGTGGCCGAGCAGGTCATTCACGCGCTTGAAGCGGTCCAGGTCCACGAGCAGCACGCTGATGATGTGGCCGTGGCGCTGGGCCAGGCGCAGGGCCTGCGACAAGCGGTCGGCGAAGTGCCGGTGATTGGGCAGTCCGGTGGCGGACTCCATCAGGCTCAGTTCCTCCACCCGCGATTCCAGCGCCTTGATGCGCGACTCGGCCTGCTGAAGGCGGCTGATCGCATCGAGACGGTCGATCCTGAGCAGGAAGCCCTTGAGGTCCAGTCCCTTGGGGTGCTCGTTCGACAGACAAACTCCGGATGCTGCCCGAATCCTAAAGGTGGAAGGGGGATTTCGCCAGTGAGAATGGGGTCGCGGAGGTAAAAAACAATGAAAGGTGGGCTTCCGGGCCCTGGGCTGGGGCGGGCCGGAGACGGGACCCACCCCGGGGGGTGGCCTTGAACGGGCCGCGCCCGGGTGCGCCGTCCGCCGATCCCGCTCCCGACAGCGCTCCGCGCTGTCTCCACGAGCCCAGGGTCGCCGGTTCGGGTCCAGCCATTCCCAGATTGAAAAAGGCCCCCGGGTGGGGGCCTTTTTCAATCTGGGGCGGCTGACCGGACTCGAACCGGCGACACCTGGAATCACAATCCAGTACTCTAACCAACTGAGCTACAGCCGCCGTTGGACCATCCAGAGTATCCGGGGCGGCCCGGGAAGGCCAGCGGGAACCTTCGGGGGACTGCGGTCATCGAAGGGGCATGCCGGGGATCCGGCCGAGTGAGGAGTTCCATGAATCGTCAGGTGAAGCAGGTTCTGGGTTTGTCGGCATTTGCGGCCGGGTGCATGGCCCTGGGGATGGGGCTCAGCCATGGATGGCAGGCCTCGGCCCAGGAAGAGCGGCCGGTGGTGGTCGACGCGAAGGGGCTGGACCGTCTGCCGCCCATCGCGGAGGTTGCCGAGAAGCTGAATCCCACGGTGGTGGCCATCACCAACACCAGCTTCGTGAAAAACCGCCAGTTTCAGCACCCCCAGGTGGGCGGCCAGGATTTCTTCGACTTCTTCTTCGGCCCCGGCGGACCCCAGCAGCGGCGCACGCCCCGGGGCGGGGAGGATGAGCAGCGGGCCGTGTCTGGCGGCTCGGGCGTCATCATCTCGCCCGCCGGCGAGATCCTCACGAACTACCATGTCATCGCCAGCATGGGGGGCGGCGACAACGCCCTGGAAGTGAAGACCAGCGACGGGAAGAGCTACAAGGCCACCGTGCTGGGCAAGGACAAGGAACTGGACATCGCGCTCATCAAGATCGACGCGGCGCACCTGCCCTTCGCCAAGCTGGGCGAAAGCGATTCGCTGCGCATCGGCGAGTGGGTGGTGGCCATCGGCAACCCCTTCGGCCTCGAGCACACCGTCACCCAGGGCATCATCAGCGCCAAGGGCCGCAAGCTCGATACCGGCGTCAGCTCCTTCCTGCAGACCGACGCTGCCATCAACCGGGGCAACTCCGGCGGCCCGCTGCTGAACCTGAAGGGTGAGGTGGTCGGCATCAACACCGCCATCAACCCCGCGGGCCAGAACATCGGCTTTGCGGTGCCCATCAGCCAGGTGAACCGCATCATCAAGGAGCTGCGCAGCGGCAAGCCCGTGAGTCGCGGCTACCTCGGCATCGGCCCCCTGGAACTGGATCAGGCCTACCAGGATGCCCTGGGCGTGAAGGCGGGCGTGGTGGTGAGCACCGTCGAGAAGGGCCAGGCGGCCGACAAGGCCGGCGTCCAACGCCTGGATGTGATCACGGCCCTCGACGGCCAGCCCGTCCGAAGCCCCGAGGACCTGGTGACCATGGTCTCCAGCCGCCGGGCCGGGGAGACGCTCAAGCTCACCCTCTGGCGGGACGGCAAGAGCCTCACCGTCACGGCCACCCTGGGCGACCGGAAGGCCCTCGAGGACCAGCGCCGCCGCGAGGCCGGCGAAGAGCCCGAGGACGAGCAGGGTCCCAAGCCCCAGGGCGACCTGAAGAGCATCAACCTGGAAAAGGCCTACGGCTTCACCGTGGAGCCCTTGGATGTGAAGAACCGGCTCAAGGGCGTGGTGGTGACCTCCGTGGATCCCCGCTCCCCGGCCGCGGACCGGGGCTTGGCCCAGGGCATGGTCATCACGGAGGTGGGCCGCCAGCCCGTGAACAGCCTCGCCGAGTTCAACGCCCAGGTGAAGAAGGCCTTGGGTCGCACCCTGCTGCTCTATATCCAGTCCCCGAACGGGGCCCAGAAGGTCACCCTGGCCATCCCGCCCCGCTGAGGGAGGCCCCTTCGAGCAAGAAAGCCCCGGTACTGCCGGGGCTTTCTTGATTCAGTTAGACTCGAAGGTTCAACCCAGGCTAAGGATCGATCATGGGCCAGCGCCTCCTCCTCGTGGACAGCGACCGGAGCTTCCTCAAGGAGCACCAGGTCAGCCTTGAGGCGGCCTTCGACCTCGAGGTGGCGGCCTCGCCGGAGGGTGTGGTGCCGCGCCTGGAGCGCGGCGACTTCGCCGCGGTGCTCATCTGCGTGGAGGTGGCGGACAACAAGGGCTACGCCCTCTGCTCCAGCCTGCGCAAGAATGCGGCCCTGGAGGGCCTGAAGGTGGCCCTCATCAGCGCCAAGGCCACGGAGGAGGAATACCGCCGCCACCAGAGCCTGAAGGGCAAGGCCGACCTCTACCTCCACAAGCCCATCGCCCCCAGCGCCCTTGTGGCCGCGCTCACGCCCCTGGTGCCCGGTCGCGTCCTCGACCCTGACAATCCCCTGGGCGAGCTGGTGGACACGGAGCTGGGCGACGACTGGCTGGATGGCCTGAGGAACGCCCTGGATGGCCCGGCCGCCGCCGCGGAACCGGCGGCCTTCGCCCCGTCGGCAGGCCCGGCGACAGTCCCGACTCCGGGCCTGGCGACGGCCGTCCAAGATGCCCCTCGGGACAACGCCCGGATCCACCAGCTGGAAACCGAGGTGGCGGCCCTGCGCGAGGAGCTGCGCACCAAGGATCAGCGCCTCCGCCAGACCGAGGGGGAGCTCCAGCAGCACCTGGGCTCCGTGACCCTGAACCTCGACGAGGCGGCCCGCCGGGACCGGGAGGCCGAAGGCCTGAAGGCGCGGCTCGCGGAAGCGGAAACGGCCCTGCGCCAGCTGCAGGAGACCCAGGTCCGGGAGGGCGAGGGGGCCGAGTCCCTGAAGGCGCAGCTGAAGGAGGCCCTGGGGGAACGGGCCGACCTGATCGCCCAGGTGGAAGCCCTGAACCAGCAGGTGGGCGACAAGGCCCAGCGTGCCATCGAGCTGCTCAAGGAGCGCGACCGCCTGCTCCACGAGAACCTGGATCTGGAGCCTTTCCGCGCCAAGGCGCAGGAGCTGGCCCAGGAACTGGAAGCCGCCCGCCTCAGCCACGGGGAGGCGCTTGCCGCCAAGGACGAGGCCCTCGCCGGCAAGCAGCAGGCCCTGGAAGCGGCCCTGGAGGCCCAGGGCCAGCTGAACGCCACGCTTGAAGGACTTGTCGGCCAGCACGCCACGCTGGAGGGCGTCCACCAGGCCGCCCTGCTGGAAGTGGCGGGGTACAAGGAGAAGGCTCATGTCCTGCAGCTCGAGGTAGCGGGTCTGGAGGCCACCATGCGCGGCCAGGGCCGGGACCTTGCCGAGCTCAGCACCCGCCTCCGGCAGGTGGAGGAGGAGCTGGCGACCAGCCAGGCCCAGCTCCAGGAACGGGAGCAGCAGCTGGCGGTCAGCCGGGAGGAGGCCGCCCAGCTGGGCGACCAGGTCGCGGAATTCCGCCAGCGGCTCGACGAGGCCACCATCCAGCACGATGGCGAGCGCCTGGAGCTGATGAACGGCCTGGATCAGAAAGAGGCGCAGCTGAGCCGCATGGCCCAGGCCCTGGCGGACCAGCAGGATGCGCACAGCGCCCTGGTGCAGGAGAAGCAGGCCGTCCACGGCCAGCTCTCCGAGCACCGTGAGCGCCTCCAGAGCCTCGACGCCCTGCTCCAGGAAGTCCAGGAGCGCTTGCGCCGCGGCTCCGACCTCGCGAAGGGCTGACCTCCGTGAACCTCGCCGCGGCCCTCATCTGCGCCGCCCTCCTCCTGACCAGTGCCTTCTTCGTCATGGCCGAGTTCGCCGCCGTGCGCGTGCGGTCCACGCAGCTGGAGGCCCTGGTGGGCGCCGATCCCCGGGCGGCCTTCGCCCTGGAGGTGCATCGAAACCTGGGCCACCACCTCTCCTCCATCCAGGCGGGCATCGTGCTGTGCGCCCTGGCCCTGGGCGCCGTGGGCGAGGAGCTGTTCAGCCACGGCTTCCGCGCCGCGTTCGGCCACCTGCCCTGGCCCGCGCTGGTGGCCCCCCTGAGCTCGGGCCTGGCCCTGCTGGTGATGACCACCCTGGATGTGGTGCTGGCGGAGCTGGTGCCCCGCAGCCTGGCCATCCGGGCCGCCGTGCCCTGGGCCCTGCGCACCGCCGGGCCGCTGCTGGCCTGGTCCCGCCTCGTGCGCCCCCTCACCTGGTGCCTGACGCGCCTGAGCCACATGGTCCTGCGCATCTTCGGCGTCCACCCCGAGGCCGACGCCGAGGACATGCTGCCTTCGGAGGCCGAGTTCCGCCGCATGCTCGAGCGCAGCCAGGCCGAGGGCCGCCTGGAGCTGGACCGCAAGGAGCTCATCGAGAACCTGTTCGACTTCAGCCGCCGCACAGTGAAGGAGATCGCCGTGCCCCGGGCCCGCGTGGTGTGCTTCGATCTGGCCCACAGCCTGGCGGAGAACCTCGCCCTCGCCCGCACCACCGTCCACACCCGCCTCCCGCTGGTGGAGGGCGACCTGGACCGCGTGGTGGGCGTCATCCACATGAAGGACCTGCTCTGGGCCATGCAGGATGGCGGCGGCGTCGTGAACCTGAGGGCCCTGGCCCGCCCGGCCTTCTTCGTGCCTGAGATGAAGCTCATCCAGGGCCTGCTGCTGGAGTTCCAGCAGCGCAAGCAGCACCTGGCCCTGGTGGTGAACGAGCATGGCGGCGTGGATGGCCTGGTCACCCTCGAGGATGTGCTGGAGGAACTGGTCGGAGAGATCCAGGACGAGTTCGACCGCGAGGCCATCCAGTTGCGGAAGACCCGCGGCGGTGCCTGGCTGGCCCAGGGCAATGTGATGCTGGAGCAGCTGGTGGATCACCTGCGGCTGGACCTGCAGGCCGAGGCGGGCTCCGTCAGCCTCGGCGGTTTCTTCCAGGAGCGCCTGGGCCGCGTGCTGCGCCCTGGCGACGAGCTGCGGCTCCAGGGCTGGCGCATCCGCGTCCTCTCCATGCGCGGTTTGGCGCCGGGCCAGTTCCTGCTGAAGCCCCTGCCCCCCGGGAACGGTGATGCCGGGAGCGATTGAGGGGTTCCTCCTGGCCGCGGGGCTGGGCACCCGCATGGGGGTGCTGAGCCGCTGCCTGCCCAAGCCCGCCTGGACGCTCCGAGGTCGTCCCCTGCTCCAGTGGGGCGCGGAAGCCCTGCGGCAGGGAGGGGCAAGGCGCCTCGGCTGCAACGCCCACCTGTGGCCCGAGCGGCTGCGGGCCGTGGCCGAGGGGCTCGAGGTCTTCGACGAACCCGAGCTGCTGGGCAGTGCCGGAGGCCTGCTGCACGCGCGGGGCCGCGTGGCCGGGGAACTCCTCACCTGGAACGCCGACATCTGGGCCGATGAGGTACCTTTCGAGGTTCTGCGGGCGCGGCACCGCGAGGCGCGGGCCACCCTCAGCTGGTTGCTGGTACCCCATCCCGGCGGCGACTGGAACCCGGTGTGGATGGACCACGAGGGCCGCGTGCTGCCGAAGGGCGTGGCGGGTCCCTGGGGTCCCTATCACTTCACCGGCGCCGCGGCCTGGTCGCCGGAGGCCCTGGCCCTGCTGCCTGAAGGGCCCAGCGAGGTGAACGACCTGCGGCCCCGCCTGGCCGCGCTCCCCATGGGCCATCAGGGCGTGGTGGTGGAGCCCTTCCCCTGGCGCGAAGTGGGCACCGCCGGGGCCCTGATCGAGACCGCCGCCGAGCTGGCCCCGCAGGAGGAAGGCCGCCTGCCCGGCTGCTACCTCCACCCCGCGGCCCGGCTCCCCCAGGGATCTACCGGGCGCCTCACCCGCTGCGTCCTGGGCCCCGGCGCCGCCCTGCATCCCGCCATGGCCGACGCCGACGCCCTGTGGTTCGAGGAGGACGGGAACCAGGTGCGGCTGGGGCTCTGAGGGCTACTCCTCCTTCAGGTCGAAGTCTGAGATGCGGCCCTGGCCTTCCAGGGTGAGCGTCCAGGCCACCGTGGCGCCGCTCTCGTGGAAGGCCCGATAGGTGCGCACGCGAAGGCCACCCTCCGAACGCTCCGCCTGGAAGACCAGGCGGGTGAGGGGGCCATAGGGCTGCAGCTGGAGATCGAGCCAGGGTTTGGCCTCGGGCAGCGCGGCGGCGGCCTCACCGCTGAAGGCCGCGGGATCGGCCTGGCCGCGGCCCAGCGCCTCGATCAGGGCGCGATGGCGAGCCGTCAGCGGGGCGTCGGGGTCCGCCGGGGCGGCCTCGGCTGCGAAGGGCCCGGGCGGGAGGAGGCGCGCGGCCAAGGCCCGGGCCAGGCTGGGGAAGAGGCGCTGCTGGTTGGTGAAGACGATGACCCCCAGGCGCTCCTTGGGGAGGTAGAGCACATCGGAGAGGGCCGGGCCACCGCTGTGGCCCGTGGTGGGCCGGCCCGCCAGGGTGCCCGTGCTCCAGGCGGCGCCGAAGCCCGCAGGCCGGCCGTCCTTCAGGCGGAAAGGCGTCCACAGAGCCTCCCGGCTCCTGGGGCTGAGCAGGCGCCCCTGGTCGATGGCCAGGAGGAGGCTGGCTTCGTCCTGCAGGCTCACGAAGGCGCCCCCGGCGGCATAGGCGTGGACGGGGTAGAGGAACCAGTGCAGGCGCTGGCGGTCGCCCCGCCATTGGTAGACGCTGGCCCGCCCGGGAATCACCTCCGCGGTGCGCACCGCCCCAACTTCGGTGACATCCTCGAAGGCGGTGCGGTTCATACCCAGAGGCTTCCACACGCGCTCGCGCAGCAGGTCGGGGAAGGGCCGGCCGCCGGCCTTCTCCAGGATCAGGGCCAGCACCGAGAAGTCATCCGATCCATAGGCCGACACCGCGCCGGGTGCCGCGGCGAGCGGCAGGGCCTGGGCCGCCTTCATCACCTGGGCAAGGCTCTGACCCGGCTCGCCCACCATCTTGGGCTTCATGCCCGACGCGTGGGCGGCCAGGTGGCGGACGGTGATGGACCGCCAGGGGGCGGGCACCTCGCCCACATAGGTGGAGATGGGCGCGTCGAGGTCCACCTTGCCCTCCTCCACCAGCTGCATGAGCAGCACGCCCGTGAAGAGCTTGGTGGCCGAGGCGATCTGGAAGGGCGTGTCCGGTGTCACCGGGACGCCGGTTTCCAGGCTGGCGGTGCCGTAGGCGGCCAGCTTCTCGAGGCGGCCGTTCCGGATCACGGCCACGGCGGCGCCGGGGATGTGGGCCCGGTCCATCTGCTGGCGCATGAAGGCGTCGATCGCATCGTCGGCCCGGAGGGGCAGGAGGCCGGCCCACAGGCAGACCAGCCAGCGGCCGGGCAGGTGTTTGGCCAAGTTCAGTGCCAGGTGCAGGGACAGGAGCATGGAACCCCCGGGAGTCCCATGCCTACGAAAGCTTCCGTAGTTCGGGTTAGCCCCGCTCCTCGCCTTGCCCCGGGATCGCCTCCGCGCGTCGGGCCTTCCGGGAGTACTCTGGAGGCATGGATTCCCGCCTTGACCGCGCCCTGGCCCGCTGGAGCCTGTCGGATGCCCGGCCCCTGGCGGGGGATGTCGGGGCGCGGCAATACTTCCGCGCGGCCCACCCGCAATTGGGCACGGCCCTGGTGGTGCTGCACCCGCTGGATGCGCCTGGGAAGAGCGACGATTCCTACTTCGAATTCCGGGCCCTGCAGGCCTACCTGGATCCCGTGCTGCGGGTGCCCACCATCGTGGCCTGCGATGACGAGGACCGCTGCCTGCTGGTGGAGGACCTGGGAGACGACACGCTGGAAAGTCGTCTGGTGGCGCATCCCGAGGAAGAGCAGCACTGGGCGCGGCAGGCCGGCTGGCTGCTGGCCACCCTGGCCGGCCCCCTCACCCTGGGCGCGCCGCCCCACGCCTTCTTCATGGGCCGGGCCTTCGACCAGGCCAAGTTCCAGTTCGAGTGGGACTACTGCCGCCAGAACTTCTTCCGGGACTTCCTCCAGAAGGACCCGCCGCGCTGGCTGGAACGGATGATGGACGAGGCCCACGCCAGCCTGGAGACCCGCGCGCACTTCTTCGCCCACCGCGACTTCCATGTGCGCAACCTCATGGTGCACGGCGACCGGCTGGTGGTGATCGACTTCCAGGATGCCCGCCGCGGCGCCGCCACCTACGACCTGGCCAGCATCCTCTACGACGGCTACTGGGATTGGTCCCGGGAGGCCGGCCGCCTCCTGGTGGGACCCCTCCAGGATGAGCTGGGCTGGAACCACGAGGCGCTCCTGGAGGAGCTGAACCTCAGCGCCCTCCAGCGGAACCTCAAGGCCCTGGGCACCTTCGGCCACCAGCTGGTGCACCGCCGCAAGGCCCACTTCGCCCCCGCCGTCCCCCGCACCCTGCGCCACCTGCGCAGCCACTTCCAGCGCATGAACCACCAGGACGGCGTCCTCGCCTGCGAGCACATGCTGCGGCTGGCGGAAGAGCGGCTGCTGAAAGGCTGAAGACCGGCACCCAAGAAAAGCTGACCCTGGACTCGTTTTAACTGGACCTTTCCAAGGGCGTGGGTAGGATGGGGCGAAATTCTCGAGCAGATGTTCGAGCTTAGTCGATTTTTTGGAAATTCAGGCAGGCCTTGGATGGGTTCGCCGAATTTAGCATTAAATACTGATTATGATTTCAATGGCCAATCGCAGGTATATATAAATTATTTAAATTGCATCAAATTTTATATCATACCCCTGCGATTTGATTTTATAACCCCAACCCAAACGGGTTTTCATGAAAGAGGCCAACATGAAAAAAGCTCTATTCTTCATTATTCCAGCCCTAATGGTCGGTTGTATGGCACCCGATCCTTATCCGGTTGGCTCCATGCTTCCCGGGAAAATAATAAGCCTTTCGGACGGAAATATTTTTTCCATGGAGATTCAATTAACAGCCTTGTCTGCGCCCAGTGGAAAAATGACAGCCACAGATTATAAAAGTAATGAAAAATTCAATGGTACCTACACCTGTATTGTCGAAACAAAAATAATTCAGGATTCAAAACCAACCTTTTGGGGTTCCCAAGAGACCAAAACTTCTCAGGAAGTAAGTGATGTAGTTCCAGGAGTCGCGGTTTTGGTTGGAGATAAAGGAACTGTGATCAATATTAAAATGAAAATCAAAGCAGGCAATCCGCCCTTCGGATTTGGTGAGGGTGAAGATAATAAAGCTAAAAAATACACGATTCAATTTTAAGGGTATAGGTTTAACGCCTAACTCGGGATTCAGCTCGGCCACCGCCTTCGGCCACCCCTGCTAATGCTTGCTTCTCTCCGCCAGTGGCATGACGCAGACAAAGGCGTTTTACGCACCTTCATGGGCCAGCCCATGACATGACCCGTTTCCTTCCTGTTCGACTTTTCCAGAGCCGGGTTTGTCTTGTCCACCCTGCTCTGGGGCTGGATCATCCACCCCTCAGCGGGCCTTTCCATATATCCCCTGCAGCCCGCACGGCCCTGGGCCTCCTGTCCACCCGGTGGTGGCTTCGACCAGCATGTCCATCCTGGCCGCCTTCTTCGTCACCGCCCCGGGCCTCTGCGGCCTCTGGCGTTGCCCGGCGCAGCCTTGGGCTTCGGGGCCACTTCCCGCCGCCGGGTTCAGTCCCCCAACAACTCCGCCACAAAGGCGGGCACCAGCTCCGTGGCCTTGCCGACGCGCTGCTCCTGGAAGGCGTCGGCCACGAGGCTGGGCTCGAGGTTGAGCTCCACGGTGCGGGCGCCGGGGGCGGCGGCCTCCACGAAGCCCGCGGCGGGATACACATGGCCGCTGGTGCCGATGGCAGCGAAGAGGGCGCAGCGATCCAGGGCCTGGTAGATGCGCTCCATCTCCAGGGGCATCTCGCCGAACCAGACGATGTGGGGGCGCAGCCGGCCGCGCCGGCAGGTGGGGCAGTGGTCGTCGGCATCCAGGTCGCCGGGCCAGGCCACCACGGCGCGGCAGGCGAGGCAGCGGGCCTTGAGCAGCTCGCCGTGCATGTGCAGCAGGTTCTTCGAGCCGGCCCGGTCATGGAGGTCATCGACATTCTGCGTGACCAGCAGGACCTCGCCGGGCCACTCGCGCTCGAACCGCGCCAGGGCCACATGGGCGGCATTGGGCTGGACCGCCGCCAGGCTCCGCCGGCGCTCGTTGTAGAAGCGGTAGACCAGGGCCGGGTTCCGGTGGAAGGCCTCGGGCGTGGCCACATCCTGCACCCGGTGGTTCTCCCACAACCCGTCCGCTGCGCGGAAGGTCCGCAGCCCGCTCTCCGCGGAGATGCCCGCGCCGGTGAGGATGACGATGGTGGCATCGCGGGAAAGGGTCATGGGGACTCCTGACCAGTTGAAAAGCCGAATGGCCAACGGATGGCCACCAAGGCACCAAGAAAGGCCGGGCTACTTCTTTCCTTGGTGCCTGGGGGGTGAGCTTGGCAGTCCTTCCTCTTTTCGGAGGTCGAGCGCGCGGCCGTCCACGGTTCCGGGCTGGATCCCCAGCTCCCGCGCCAGGGTGGGGGCGAGGTCCACGGTGCGGACGGGGCTGGGCCGCTCGCCCCCCTTCCAGGGACCCCAGAAGATGAGGGGCACGCGGCGGTCGTAGGCATAGGGAGTGCCGTGACCCGTGGCCCATTCGACGGGCGGCACGCCGAAGACCACCCAGGGTTTGAAGGCCACCAGCACATCGCCGCTGCGGTCCGCGCGGAAGCTGCGCCGCAGCAGCACGCGCAGGCTGCTGTCCCGGGGGCTCCCGGTGGCGCTGGGGTCGGTGGCGGCCAGGTCCTCGGCGGTGAAGGCGTCGGCCACCTCGGGCCGGGCCCGCAGCCAGGCCTGCATCCGCGCGAGCACAGCCTTCCGGTCGAGGCCCGTGGCCTTCAGGGCGCCCTCCCGCAGGTAGAGCGAGTTGGGCTCGGGCGATTCCAGGATGAGATCGGCGTCCACCTTGAAGGTGGCCTTGAGCTCGGCGCGCAGCTCATTCAGGAAGATGGGCGGGTTCACGCGCCGGGCGGGGAAGCCCTGGTCCGACAGGGCTTCGGGCAGGTCCATGCCGCCGTGATCGGCGCTGAGGATCACCCAGGCCCCACGATCGCGGCGACGCACGACTTCGAGCAGGCGGCCCAGGGTGCGATCCAGGCGGTGCAGCTGGTCCCGCATCTCCGTGCCCAGGATGCCGTAGCTGTGGCCGATGTAGTCCGTGGCGGAGAAGCTCAGGGCCAGCAGATCCGTGGCCGGACCCTGACCCAGCTTCTCGGCGTCCATCAGCGCCTCGGCGGCCTCCAGGGTGACCTCATCGAGGAAGGGGGACTTGCGGAAGCGGGCCTCGAAGGTTTTGTCGAGGGGCATGCCCGCGCCCTGGATGAGGCGTGGCAGGGCGCCGTTGCGGATCACCTGTCCTGGGAAGGTCCAGGTGGCCACGCGACCCTCGGGCGTGCCGGGAGTCTTGGTCCACAACCAGCTCCGGGTGGCGAACCGCGCCTGCAGCTCACCATCGAAGCGCAGCAGCCACTCGGGCAGGCGCTCGGCATAGGTGGTGGAGGTGCCGAAGCCGGCTGCTCCGCTGAACCAGTAGGCGGCGGTGGGCTTGCGGCCGGCCATCAAGATCGCGGCCCGGTCCTTGCCCGAGACGGCGAAGGCGCGGCTGCCGGGGACCTGCGCCTGGAGCCAGTCGCCCAGCCCATCACCCAGGAAGCGGGCATTGGAAGAGCCCCAGAGGCCTGTGGCGGGGAGTGGCTTGGCGGCGGCATCCTCGACGCAGTACACCAGGCGGTCCGCTCTGCGGTCGAACCAGCGGTTCTCCACGATGCCGGTGTTGGCCGGGAAGCGCCCCGACAGGAGCACGGAATGGCCCGGGCCCGTCTCCGTGAAGCCGTGGTCGTGGTAGGCCTCGGTGAAGAAGACGCCCTCCTTGGACAGCCGCGCGAGGCCGCCGGTCAGCTCGGGGCCGTAGGTCTGCATCAGCTCGGCGGAGAGCTGGTCCACGGACACGACCACCACCAGGCGGGGCCGGGTCGGCAGGGTCGGAGCTGGGGACTTCTGGGCGAGGAGGGGGGCCGGGGCGAGGACGGGAACCAGGGTCAGGAGAGCGGGGAGCCCACGCATCAGAACGACACCCCCACGCCGAAGGTCCACAGGCGCTCGAACTCCTGGCCGCTGCCCTGGGCGGCGAAGTAGGTGGCCAGGTCGGAGGCGCTGCCCACCTTCACGGGGCGGTCCTTGGTGACGGGCTGCTGGTAGCTGGCGGCCAGGTAGGGGTGGACCACCACGGAGGGGATGCGCCAGCGGGCGCCCACCCGCAGCCAGGTGCGGCTCAGGTCCTTGGCGCTGCCGGCCCCGGCCGTGTCCACGGTGTAGCGCTGGAAGCGCTGGATGAGGCCGATCTCGCCGGCGATCCCCACGAAGGGCACCCACAGCTGGGCGTTCAAGCCAAGGCCCGCGCCCTGCTGCTTCAGCTTTGTGCCCTGGGCGGTGGCGCCCGTGGCCAGGCGGCCGTCGGCCGTGAACTGGGAGTATTCAAGACCGCCTTCGAGCTTGAGCAGGGGGCCCACCTGGAAGATCTGGTGGTTGACGGAGGCGATGAAGCCCTTGCCCGTGTCGAAGTCACCCGCCGCCAGCTGCCCCGTGCCGGAGATCAGGGTCTGGGGCAGGTTCTGGCCGGAGGGCCGCGGCAGCTCCAGGCGCAGGTCCCACTGAGCGCAGAGGGGTGCGGTGGCGGCGGCGAGGCAGAGGGGCAGGAGGGTGAGACGCATCAGAGGCTCCAGCGAAACCTCCGATCATACCGTCTGCAAGTGCCAGACCTGCAGCGGCGCGTAACATCCCTGGGGCCGGCTCTCGAAGAGCGCGAACCGGTCCGCCGCAAAGGTCGCAGGGGTCGGCGCCGTGGATCCGGCGAGGGGTCGAGTCTGGCGAAACCTCGCCAGGGTGAGGTGGGCCCGGAACGGGGGAGCCTCGAAGGGGTCTCCGGCGGCGCCCAGGGTATGGCGCAAGTCCGCGGCCAGGGCCTCCAGCGCAGGGGAGGGCTCCAGGCCCAGCCAGAGCACCCGCGCCGCGCCGAAGCTCGGAAAGCCGCCGAGCCCCGCCGTGCGGAGGAGGAAGGCCTTCCGGCGCCCGGCCACGGCTTCGCCCACCGCGCCGAGATGGGGCAGGGCCTCCTCGGCACACTCACCGAGGAAGGCCAAGGTGAGGTGGAGCCCCTCGGGCCTGCACCAGCGCGCGCCAGCCATTGCGCCCTCCCCCGCGTCCCCCGGTAACAGGCTCTGCCAGCGGCCCAGGGCCTCCTGCAGCGGGGGCAGCAGGGGCAGGGCGAAGAAGAGGCGCCGCCGGCCTACTTCCACTTGATGCTGCAGCCGCGGCTGGGGATCTGCTCCGCCGCCACGGGCCGGCCCGCCAAGAGGGCCTCGGTGGCGGCCTCCAGGTCGCGCACGGTGACCTTCGACGGGTCGCGCCAGCTGTCATCCAGGCGACCCCGGTAGGCCAGCTTCCGCGCGTGGTCGAACAGGAAGAAATCTGGCGTGCAGACGGCGCCGAAGGCCCGGGTCACGGCCTGGGGCTCGTCCTTGAGGTAGGGGAACGCGAAGCCCTGCCCTTTGGCCTGGGCCTGCATGTCGGCCAGGGACTCGCGGCCATGGGTCTCCACATTGTTGGCGTTGATGGCCCGGACCGCCACCTTGCCTGCGTACCGTTTGGCGTAGGCGTTGATGCGGGCCTGGGTGGCCATCACATAGGGGCACTCGGTGCTGAGGAACACCACCATGAGCAGGGGTTCCGTCGCCTCGGCGGCATGGGTGCGCCCGTCCGTGCCCGGAAGGGTGAAGGGGGGGCAGGGATCGCCCAGTTTCAGCCCATGGGGGGCCTGGGCCCAAAGGGAGGGTGCCAGCAGGGCCGGAACCAGGAGGAAGGCCGGACCGGGCCTCATCAGGACCTCCACTTGATGCTGCACCCCATGCTCGGGTGCTGGATTTCCAAAGGCTCCTCCCCAGCCAGCAGGCGGTCGATGGCTTCCTTCAAATCTCGATGCGTAACCCGGGTGGCATCCTTCCAGTTGTCGTCCAGGCGGCCCCGGTAGGCGAGGCGGCGGTGCGCATCGTAGAGGAAGAAGTCCGGGGTGCACACGGCGCCGAGGCGGCGGGCTACGGTCTGCTCCTCGTCCCAGAGGTAGGGGAAGACGAAACCCTTGGCCCGGGCGCGGGCCCGCATGGCCTCGTAGCTGTCGTCCGGGTAGGTCACGGCGTCGTTCGCATTCAAGGCCACCACGGCGCAGCGGCCCGCATAGGCCTTGGCCAGGGCGTTGATGCGGTCATCCACGGACTGCACATAGGGACAGTGATTGCACATCACCACCACCAGCAGGGCCGGGCAGTGGAAGTCGTGCAGCGACCAGAGCCGTCCGTCCACCCCCGGCAGGGTGAAGTCGGGGCAGGCCGTACCGAGCGGGACCATGGTGGATTCCGTCAGGGCCATGGGAACCTCCGGAGGCTCCTTCCATCGTACGCCGCAGGGCAAGCCATCGCACGCCGCGGGGCCGGCGGGGATTTCGCCGTCATTTTTTTGACTTGACCCGCAAACATCTGCATCTAGGCTGAATTCAGACTAGGAGTGTATGACCCAACTGCCGCGCCTTCACTGGTCCACCCTCGGGGACGACACCGGGGGGCTGGAGCATCGGTGGGCCGCCCTTTGGGATGTCACCGTGGATCGCGGCGTCTCGCCCGCTCTGGCGCCGAAGGATGTGGACCTGTGGGTGATCAGCGCCAAGGGCGCCTGGCCGCCGCCGGAACTGAACCGCATGATGGCCGAAGTGGCGGCCCTGCCCATTCTGCTGGGCCTGAAGCCGGATGCGGCGCCCATGGACGCCAAGGCCCTGGGCGAGTGGGGCTCGCTGGGGTCCGTGCGCTGGGCCGTGCTCGGGCCCGAGCCGCCCATGCCCGGGCTGCGTCCGCGCTCGGGTACCACCACCCAGCTGAGCGCCTCGCAGGCGCTGGCCTTCGGCCTGGTGAGCACCAGCCCGGCCATGCAGGATGTGCTGGTTCGCGCCCGCAGCGCCGCCGCCACCCGCGCCACGGTGCTGCTGTTGGGGGAGAGCGGCACGGGCAAGGAAGTCATCGCCCGGGCCATCCACCGCATGAGTGCCGAGGCCGGTGAGCCCTTCGTGGCCGTGCACTGCGGTGCCATCCCGGAGAACCTGCTGGAATCCGAGCTCTTCGGTTACAACAAGGGCGCCTTCACGGATGCCCGCAAGGACACGCCGGGCAAGTTCCGCGAAGCCCATGGCGGCACCATCTTCCTCGACGAAGTGGGCACCATGCCGCTCGGCGCCCAGGTGCGCCTGCTGCGGGTGCTCCAGGAGCGCGAGGTGCAGCCCCTGGGCGGCGGCGCGCCGGTGAAGGTGGATGTGCGCGTGGTGACGGCCTCCAATGTCGATCTCTGGAAGAAGATGAAGGACGGCAGCTTCCGTGAGGATCTCTTCTACCGCCTCGAGGTGGTGCCCATCACCATGCCGCCCCTGCGCGCGCGCCGCGAGGAGGTGCCCTTCCTGGCCCAGCACTTCCTCAACCGGAAGGCCCGCGAGCACGGCCTCTACCCCAAGGCCCTGCACCCCAGCGTGGATCCGCTGCTCATGGCCCTGCCCTGGCCCGGCAATGTGCGCCAGCTGGAGAACGCCATCGAGCGCGCCATCGTGCTGTCGGGCACCCGCCCCGTGCTCACGCGGGAGGACTTCGCCTTCCTCGCGGAGCGCATGGGCGAATCACCCGAGCCCCTGGCCGCGACCCCCGCCGACGGCACCGCGCGGCTCGAACCCCGGCCGACCTCCCAGCCAGTCATGTCGCCCGCGGGCCAGGCCTTCTCCTCGGCCCTCTTCGCGCCGCCTCCGGCCGCCGCCTACGGCCTGGACCTGCCGCCCGAGGGCCTGGACCTCAACCAGGTGGTGTCGGACATGGAGAAGACGCTCATGCTCCAGAGCCTGGCCATCACCCGCGGCAACAAGAAGCGCGCCGCCGACCTGCTGGGCCTCAAGCGCACCACCTTCCTCGAGAAAATGAAGCGGCTGGACCTGGAGGATGGAGACGGCGCCGAGGCTGAGGCCTGACCCCCCCTGCTACCCTGAGGGGATGGCGAACGCGACGCATCTGAGATGGAAACTGGAAGTCCCGGACCCCCAGGAAGAAGGGCTCTGCACCTGGCTGGAGGGGGCCGGTTCCTCCGCCTTCTATCGCGAGGCCGATCCGCCGCGGGCCTGCTACGCCTACTTCCCGCCGGACCAGGCGCCTCCTGAAGCGGGTGGCCTGGCCGCGTTCCCCGGTGTGCGCCTGCTTGAGACCGAGACCTTCGGGGACGAGGACTGGCTGGCCAAGAGCCGGGAGGGTTTCGGCGCCTTCGAAGTGGGCGCGCGCTTCCATGTGCGGCCCCTCTGGGACGAGACGCCCGCCCCTGCGGACCGCTTCGACCTCGTGGTGAACCCCGGCCTAGCCTTCGGCACCGGCGGCCACGAGACCACCCGCCTCTGCATCGAGCTGCTGGAGGAACTCGCCGCGGCGGGTCGCCTGAAGGGGCCGGTCCTCGACATCGGCGCGGGCACCGGCATCCTGTCGCTGGCCGCCTTCCTGCTGGGGGGCCGGGACCTCACGGCCTTCGACAACGACCCCGACTGCGGGCCCGCGATGGAAGAGTTCATTGCGCTCAATGCGCACCTGCTGAAAGGCGCGAAACCCTACGACAGCTTCGTCGGCACGCTGGATCACCCGCGCGTGCAGGGCCCCTATCCCGGCCTGCTGGCCAACATCCTGCTGGAGACCATCCAGGAGCTGCTGCCCCGCATGGCCGAAGTGGCCGCGCCCGGAGGCTGGCTCATCGCCAGCGGCATCCTGGCCGAGCGCACGGACGAGGCCCTGGTGAGCCTCGTCTCCCACGGGTTCAAGCCCGAGAAGGTGCGGACGGAAGGCGAGTGGATCGCCGTGCTGGCGGTGCGGGCATCATGAGCCGCGCGGACCGTCCGATCGGCATCTTCGACTCGGGCATCGGCGGGCTCACGGTCATCCATGCCCTGCGCCAGCTGCTGCCCCAGGAGGACCTGGTCTACCTCGGCGACACGGCCCGGCTGCCCTACGGCACCAAGAGCCACCGCACCATCGAGCGCTACACGCTGCAGATGGGCGAGCTGCTGCAGCGCCACGAGCCGAAGCTCATCGTCATCGCCTGCAACACCGCCAGCGCCCACGGGCTGCCGGCCCTGCAGGCCGTGAGCCCCTGCCCCGTGATCGGGGTGATCGAACCTGGCGCCGAGGCCGCGGCGGAGGTTCCGGGTCCCGTGGGCATCATCGGCACCCTGGCCACCGTGAGCAGCGCGGCCTACGAACTCGCCATCCGGCGCCGCGACCCCGGCAAGGTCATCCACAGCGTGGCCTGTCCCCTGCTGGTGCCCCTGGCGGAGGAGGGGTGGTTCGATGATCCGGTCACCGACAGCATCTGCCGCCGCTACATGAACGAGCTGCCCTTCGAGGTGAAGACCGTGGTGCTGGGCTGCACCCACTACCCGACGCTGATGACGAGCCTGGAACGCAGCCGTCCCGGCACCCGCTGGATCGACAGCGGCCGCGTCACCGCCAAGGCTGTGGACCGGATGCTGCAGGGCACCCTCGGCTACCGCACCGCCGGCGCCCGCGGCAGCCTTCGCGTCCAGCTCACCGACGCCAGCAGCCGCCTGAAGGAAGTGGGCAGCCGCTTCTTGGAAGAGGCGCTGGGGGATGTCGAAGTGGTGGAGATTTAATCCAGGCCCGGCCCGTCAGTATCATCGTGGGTCTAGGGGGCGGGATGAAAGGATTGGCCGGGGTTCGCCTGCTGAGAGCTCGGCTCCACTTCGCGCGCCGGCGTGAGCAGGGCCAGGTGTGGGCCTATCCCCTGCTGAAAGTGGCCAAGTTATTCCACAAGATGCATCGGTGGGCCAGCCCAGGGTCCATCCGGGTTCCCAAGACCACGGAGGGTGGGGCGCTCCCGTGTCCCATCCCCTTTCGGGAAATGGTCATCAACTGCGATGGGACGGTGGCCTGCGGCTCGACCGCCCAAGCCCCGATCCTGGACGCTTTGATCGAGGGCGCTGGATCGGTCGGCCTGACGGGGATCTGGGAGGGTGAAGGATTCCGGTCCATGCGGGCCCGCATGCTGGCGGGGGACCGGAGCGCCTGTTTAGAGTGTCATCTGAATCGGTGTCCGGGCTTCGAGCCGTTGTCGGATGAAGAACGGGCATCGGGCGGGGGAGGGGCTCCGTGGATTCACCAGCTGCTGATCGAACCCACGGCCGTGTGCAATTTCGATTGCCCCACCATTTGCGGACACAGCTTCCCGAAAGCGAAGCAGCCTGTCTCGGGCCGACGGGTGAAATTCATGCCGATGGATCTCTTCCGGCAGCTGGTCGAAGCCATCGACCTGCCCATCGACAAGATCTGCTTCTACAACTACGGTGAGCCGCTCCTCCATCCGGAATTCAGCGCGATGTGCCGCCTGATGCGGGAGCGCTGCCCGTCATCCCTCATCACCACCAGCACGAATGGCAGCAGGCTCGGGGATCCGGGCGTTCGGGCTGGGCTGCTGGCCTCGGGCCTGGATGAGATCATCATTTCCGTGGACGGCGCCAGCCAGGCCACCTACGAAGTCTATCGGCGCGGGGGCCGATTGGAGGACATCCTTCGGGGCATGCGCCTGTTGAAGGACGAGCGGGACCGGGCGGGGCTGCTGCGGCCGAGAATCCTGTGGCGCTACATCCTGTTCCCATGGAACGACAGTGACGAGGAACTCGCGGAAGCGGAAAGGCTGGCTGGGGAGATTGGGGTCGATCGCTTCTGCTACCACCTCTCGGACCTGCCGGAGATGGCCTCGGAAACCTACCGGCCTGGGACCGCCGCCTTTGAGCGCATTCGGGGCAGGCTGTTCTGAATCCGCTCAGGCCACCGCGCCGGGCAGGGTGAATACCACGCAGGTGCCCTTGCCTTCGGTGCTGTCGAGGCGGATGTCGCCCCCGTGGTTGCGGACGATCTCGCGGCAGATGCTGAGCCCAAGGCCGGTGCCCTTGCCCTCGGGCTTGGTGGTGAACATGGGGCGGAAGACCTGGCTCAGCAGGTCTGCGGGGATGCCCTGGCCCGAATCGGAGAAGCGCAGCTCCCACCAGGGGCCGTTGGGGGTGCTGTCCTCGGCGGGCTTCGCCGCAAGGCGCACGGTCCCGCCGGCGGGCATGGCGTCCACGGCGTTCTTCATGAGGTTGAGGAAGAGCTGTTCCATCTGCTTGCGGTCGACATCCAGGCGGCAGCCGGCGGGGATCTCGGTTTCCACGGTGACCCCATGCGAGGTCAGCGTGGGCGCCCATAGTTGCTGGAGGTCGTCCAGAAGATCTGCGAAGGCCTGGGCCTCCCGGTGCAGCTGGGGGCGCCGGGTGAGGTCGAGCATGCGGCGCACGATGTCGCCCACGCGTTGGATCTGGGCGTGGATCACCCGGAGGCGTTCACGCAGCTTGTCGGGGAGATCCGACTGGGCATCCATGAGCTGGAGGTGGCCATTCACCAGATTGAGGGGCGTGCCCACCTCGTGGGCGAAAGTGGCCGCGAGCTGGCCAGCCACGGCGAGCCGTTCCTGGGTGCTGAGTTCCTCCCGCAGCAGCGCCATGCGCTCGGCCATGGAGGCCAGTTCGGCGTTCTTGGCCTGAAGTTCGGACAGGGCGGCATCGATGCGGTCCTGCAGGTTGGCGTTCAGGCCGCGGATTTCGCGGATCAGGGCCTCGCGCTCCTCGCCCGCCCGCTCGAGTTGGACGGCCATCTCGTTGAAGCGGGTGGCGATCAGGCCCAGCTCATCGCTGCGCTTGATGGTCACGCGAGCCTTGGCTTCACCGCGCTCCAGCTGCTGCATGGCCAGCACCATGGCCTCGATGGGGTCGCTGATGAGCACCCGCAGGATGAGCCAGAGGAGGATGAACTCGCCAAGGAGGACGCCAGGGAGGGTGTGGAGGGTGCGCTTCAGGTTGTTGTCCCAGATCACATCCCAGCGCTCCAGGTCACAGTAGACGCGGATGAGGCCCAGGGGCGGCTGGCCAGGCTTGTGGGAGCGGATGGGCTGATAGACCTTCCAGGCCCGGCTGCCGGTATTCAGATCCACCAACTCCGCCTGGGAAGCGGTCAACGCGAGGTAGGAGCCGATCTCGGGGCCCCAATCCACATTGGCCTCGTCCCCGGAGGAACGCACCAGCTCCACCTCGTTGCTCTTGCCGATGCGCTTGAAGACATCGATCTGGAAGATGCTGCGGTCTGGGCCGGCAATGCTGGAAAGCAGCTGATCGAGCTTGTCGGGATCCTTGAAGCCGGGATCCCGCTCCACCACATCCGTCTCCACGGTGCCGGCGGTGTCGATGGTCAGCTTGCGGGTGTAACTTTCCAGCTCCCGGCCGCTGTTGCGGGTGATGTTGTAGGCGACGGCCACCGTGAGAACGCTGGTGACGAGACCCAGAAGCAGGAAGAGCTTGGCGTGGACGCTGCGCAGCCAGGCCAGGGGACGGATGCGCACGCGCCGCAGCATCACAGGGAGCCGTCGGCGGGCGGGAGCCCCAGGGCCGCGCGCGCCTCGCGGGAGAAGGCCACGGGGCCCTGCTTCTGGGCCAGGGTGGTGAAGCGGTCGAAGGCGGCCCGGCGGGCTTCGGCCACCTCGCCCAGGAGTTCCAGGACGCCCCCGCGGAGGGTGCCCCGATCCCGGCTGCGGAGTCCGGCCTCCGTTTCCCACAACAGAGCCTCGAGGGTGGCGAGGTCGTGGTGTTCCCCCAGGGCGGTCTGGAGACCGCGCAGCTCCTTCAAGAGGGCCTCGGGCGGCACGGCGAAGGCGCTTTCCAGGGCCTCCAGCGCGTAGCGCAGCTTCTTGATGCGCACCCGCGCCTTGTGCAGGGCGGGGGCATCTTCCTGGGCGGCCAGGGGGGCCAGATCCCCCAGCGCAGCCTCCACGCGGGGCCCCAGGCAGGCCCAGGCCGCCTCCTGGAGCGAAGTCTGCTGGAAGGGGTCGCGCAGGGCCGGAACTTCCAGCAACCGCTGCAGATCCGGGAGGCGGAGGCGCTCCAGCTCTCGGCGCATGGCCCGGCGGGCCTTGGCGCGGGCGCGGTCCATCCCCTCCAGCAGGTGTTCGAGGGCGGCGGCCTGAACCGGGTTCCGGGTTTCGAGGAGCCGGGCCCTCAGACCGTCCGCGTGGACATCGAGTTCGCGGGGCAGGCCAAGGACATCCACCAGATCCTTCAGGGCCCGGCGCCGGGTCTTGTGGCCGGGATAGGCCTCGGCATCCACCAGGTCGAGCACCGCGCCGAGGCGCCGGGCCGAGACGCGCACCTGGTGCAGCTGTTCCATGTCGTCGGCCCAGTCCTCCGGAGCCAGCAGCGCCTGCAGGCCCGCCAGCCGGACCTCCAGGGCGCGGTGGAGCAGGATCGCCAGTTCGGCTGGATGCATCCCATGATTCTAGACGCAATCCGCAGAAGCGAAAAAATGGCGTAAACTGGAGCGACCATGGAACACATTCACATCAAGGGTGCCCGCGAGCACAACCTCAAGAACTTCGACCTCAGCCTGCCGAGGAACCAGCTGGTGGTGATCACGGGGCTGTCGGGCTCGGGCAAGTCCAGCCTCGCTTTCGACACGCTCTACGCCGAGGGCCAGCGGCGCTATGTGGAAAGCCTGTCGGCCTACGCCCGCCAGTTCCTCGACCAGATGGAAAAGCCCGATGTGGACAGCATCGAGGGCCTCTCGCCCGCCATCTCCATCGAGCAGAAGACCACCAGCAAGAACCCCCGCTCCACCGTGGCCACGGTGACGGAGATCTACGACTACCTGCGCCTGCTCTTCGCGCGCACGGGCAAGCCCACATGCGTGGCCTGCGGGAAGTCCATTGCCAGCCAGACCATCCAGGAGATGGCGGACCAGATCCTGAGCCAGCCCGAAGGTGCCAAGCTGCAGCTCCTGGCGCCCGTGGTGCGGGGCCGCAAGGGCGAGTACAAGAAGCTGCTCCAGGACCTCATGAAACGCGGCTACATCCGGGCCCGGGTCAACGGGCAGATGCTGGATCTCACTGAAGGCGTGCCTGATCTGGACAAGCAGAAGAAGCACACCATCGAGGTGGTCATCGACCGCCTGAAGGTGAGCCCCTCCATCCAGTCGCGGCTGGCCGACAGCCTGGAGATCGCGTGCAACCTGGCGGAAGGTTCAGCGCTGATCGATCTGAATGGGACCGAGACGCTCTTCTCCAGCAAGCTGGCCTGCAACAATCCGAAGTGCGCGAGGTTCGGCCAGGGTCTGCCTGAGCTGGAGCCGCGGTCCTTCTCCTTCAATACGCCGTACGGCGCCTGCCCCACCTGCGACGGCCTGGGCTTCAAGCGCCAGTTCGCGGAAGAGCTCATCGTTCCCAATCCGGCGCTTTCCATCAACGAAGGCGCCATCCAGGCCAGCGGCTGGAAGAGCGTGTCCGAGGATGGTTGGCGCTCGCAGATGCTGGACCAGCTGGCCCGCAAGGCGAAGTTCAGCCTGGATACGCCCTGGAAGAAGCTGCCTGCGGACATCCGGCGCCTGCTGCTGCATGGCACCGAGAAGGAGATGCGCTTCACCTACGAGAACAAAAAGAACCGCTACGACTTCGTCCACCAGTTCGAGGGCATCGTCGGCAACCTCGAGCGACGCTATCGCGAGACCACCAGCGAGGAGATCCGCGCGGAGCTGGAGGAGTCCATGCGCGTCGTCCCCTGCGAGGCCTGCGCGGGGCTGCGCCTGAAGCCCGAAGTGCTGGCGGTGTATGTGGGCGGACAGAACATCGCCCAGGTGGTCGCCCAGAGTGTGCGTGATGCCCGGAAGTGGTTCGCGGACCTGGCGCTGGAAGGCAAGGAGGCCGTCATCGCCGAGAAGGTGCTGAAGGAAATCCGCGAGCGATTGGGGTTCCTGGACGATGTGGGCCTCGGCTACCTCACGCTGGACCGCAGTGCGGCCACCCTGTCCGGCGGCGAGGGCCAGCGCATCCGCCTCGCCACGCAGATCGGCAGCAAGCTCCAGGGCGTGCTCTATGTGCTGGATGAACCCAGCATCGGCCTGCACCAGCGCGACAACCTGCAGCTCATCCGCACCCTCCAGGAGATGCGGGACCTGGGCAACTCCGTGCTGGTGGTGGAGCACGATCTGGAAACCATTCTCGCCGCCGATCATGTGGTGGACATGGGCCCAGGCGCCGGGGAGCACGGCGGCCAGGTGGTGGCCCAAGGTACGCCGGACGAGATCAGCCGCACGCCGGGATCCGTGACGGGCGACTTCCTGTCGGGCCGCGACGCCATCTCCGTGCCCCGTACCCGGCGCAAGGCCAAGCGCGGGCATCTGTCCGTGCTGGGCGCCGAGGAGAACAACCTCAAGAAGGTGGATGCGGATTTCCCCATCGGTCTCTTCACCTGCGTCACCGGCGTGAGCGGCTCGGGCAAGAGCACCCTGGTGAACGAGATCCTCTACAAGGCCCTGGCCAACCAGCTCCACCAGGGCGTGCACATCGTCGGGAAGCACAAGGCCATCAAGGGTCTGGAGGCCGTGGACAAGGTCATCGACATCGACCAGGCGCCCATCGGCCGTACGCCCCGCAGCAACCCGGCCACCTACACGGGCCTCTTCACGCCGCTGCGGGAGCTCTTTGCCCAGTTGCCCGAGAGCAAGGCCCGCGGCTACGCGCCGGGCCGCTACAGCTTCAATGTGAAGGGCGGCCGCTGCGAGAAGTGCGAGGGCGACGGCGTCCTCAAGATCGAGATGCACTTCCTCCCGGATGTGTATGTGACCTGCGAGCAGTGCAAGGGCAAGCGCTACAACCGCGAGACGCTGGAAATCCACTACAAGGGCAAGAGCATCTCCGATGTGCTGAACCTGACCGTGGAAGAGGCGCTGGAGCTGTTCGCTCCCATTCCGGTGCTGGCCAACAAGCTGCAGACCCTCATGGATGTGGGGCTGGGCTACATCCGCCTGGGCCAGAGCGCCACCACGCTGTCGGGGGGCGAGGCGCAGCGCGTGAAGCTGGGTAAGGAGCTGAGCAAGCGCCCCACGGGCCGCACGGTCTACATCCTGGACGAACCCACCACGGGCCTGCATCTGAAGGACATCCAGAAGCTGCTGGAAGTGGTCAACCGGCTCGTGGAGACCGGCAACACGGTCATCGTCATCGAGCACAACCTCGATGTGATCAAGACCGCCGACTGGATCCTCGACCTCGGTCCCGAGGGCGGCGGCGAAGGTGGCCGCGTCATCGCCGTGGGCACGCCCGAGGAAGTGGCGCGGAAGAAGACCAGCGTGACGGGGAAGTACCTGGCGCCCTATTTGAAGTGATGATCAGCTCCAAGCCAGTGCACCCCTTCCCTTGGGTTCCATATCGGGCGTGGCCCTGCCGACTTTCCGCTGGGCCTGATGCTCATGGTTGCCAAGGTTGAGTGAAGAGCCACTGCCCATGGCATGTTCACGCGGCCCCTCCTGGGCCGCGCCCTTCGGACCATCACGCTCCGCGTGACGGTGGGCCTCCGCTCCTGCTTCGGCCTCAAGACCGCCGACTGGATCCTCGACCTCGGTCCCGAGGGCGGCGGCGAAGGTGGCCGCGTCATCGCCGTGGGCACGCCCGAGGAAGTGGCGCGGAAGAAGACCAGCGTGACGGGGAAGTACCTGGCGCCCTATTTGAAGTGATGATCAGCTCCAAGCCAGTGCACCCCTTCCCTTGGGTTCCATATCGGGCGTGGCCCTGCCGACTTTCCGCTGGGCCTGATGCTCATGGTTGCCAAGGTTGAGTGAAGAGCCACTGCCCATGGCATGTTCACGCGGCCCCTCCTGGGCCGCGCCCTTCGGACCATCACGCTCCGCGTGACGGTGGGCCTCCGCTCCTGCTTCGGCCTCAAGACCGCCGACTGGATCCTCGACCTCGGTCCCGAGGGCGGCGGCGAAGGTGGCCGCGTCATCGCCGTGGGCACGCCCGAGGAAGTGGCGCGGAAGAAGACCAGCGTGACGGGGAAGTACCTGGCGCCCTATTTGAAGTGATGATCAGCTCCAAGCCAGTGCACCCCTTCCCTTGGGTTCCATATCGGGCGTGGCCCTGCCGACTTTCCGCTGGGCCTGATGCTCATGGTTGCCAAGGTTGAGTGAAGAGCCACTGCCCATGGCATGTTCACGCGGCCCCTCCTGGGCCGCGCCCTTCGGACCATCACGCTCCGCGTGACGGTGGGCCTCCGCTCCTGCTTCGGCCTCAAGACCGCCGACTGGATCCTCGACCTCGGTCCCGAGGGCGGCGGCGAAGGTGGCCGCGTCATCGCCGTGGGCACGCCCGAGGAAGTGGCGCGGAAGAAGACCAGCGTGACGGGGAAGTACCCGGCGCCCTACCTGAAATAGGGATCAGGCCGGGAAAGAAATCAGGCGTAGAGATCGACCCGCTGTCCGGTGCCGCCCGCCTGGGCCACCAGCTTGGCCATGTCGGCCCCCTGCTCGGCCTGGATGTCGATGACCTTCTTGAGCACGCTGACGACGACCTCGTTCTGGGTCTGGAGCTGCTTCTGGGCGGAGATGGCGGCGAGGGTGATGTCCACGGGAACCTCAGTGGGCCTTATCGGGCCCTTGGCTTGCGGACTTGAGCGGCCCGGAGGAGGGCCGCGGCGTCCTGGACCGGGATCCGGGCCTCGGTGGCGGCCTTGTTCTCGGCTGCAATGGCTTCAAACACTTCGCGTCGGTGGACTTGAACGCTTCGTGGGGCCTTGATGCCCAGGCGGACGCCTTCCTTCGTGATGCCGAGGACGATGACCTCCACCTCGCCCCCGATGACGATGGATTGATCCGGCTTCCTCGTGATGACGAGCATGGTGGGTCAGTCCTGGGGGAGGATCGGGAATCGCAGGGGGTATTTCTCGGCGTTCAGCGCGATCTGGAAGCCCACGCGGGTCTTCACATTGACGACCAGGGGCCCGGCCAGGTTCGTGGTCATCCGCCGGGGATCCTCGGGAATCACCACGAGGGTCAGGATCAGGGCGTCCTCCGGGACCTCAAGGCCCAGGGCTTCGGCGTCTTCGTCGCCCAGGGGCACGGCGTAGTCCTCCTGGATGCCCGCCGGATCCAGGCAGGTGAAGGCGATCTCCGGAGACTCCACGGACTGGAGGAACTTCAGGGGGTAGCCGTCCCGGGGCTCGAAGAGCCGGAAGGTCGTCAGCTGGGGGAAGCCCAGGAGACCCTTGGGAAAGGTGAGGAGGATGCCGTCATCGGTCGTGGTCATGGTCGCTCGGTGTTGTTCCAGATCAATCCATCGGACGAATCAGCGTCCTCCTGAGTTTCAAGTCCTCCCTCGCGGAAGACCTCCCAGAGGGCTTCCGCGCGTTTGCGGCGGAAGCGCGGGTTGGGGATGGTGCGCTCCAGGGCCTCCTTGGAGGCCGGGGGATGCGCCAGGCGGGCCATGAGCCAGCGGTTGCCCAGCTCCATGACGGCCCCGACATCGCCTTCGTTGCCCCAGGCCCAGCGCAGGGCCGTGAGCTTCTTGGCCCGTTCCACGGCCAGGTCGCCCAGGTGCCTGACCTTGTCCACCACGGGGTCATGCTTGGGGGGCACATAGGCCCGTACCCGCTTCAGCAGGTGTCGCATCTCCTTGGGCAGGCTGGCGAGCCGGGGGCCGATCTCCGGATGGTCCCGCTTGGCATCGGCCTCGTCGGCCAGGATGCGCAGCAGGGGCAGGAGCAGGGCCGCATCGCGGCTGGCGTAGCTGATCTGGGCGTCCCGCAGGGGGCGCAGCATCCAATTGGAATCCTGTTCCTCCTTGGGGATGTCCAGGCCCAGCTTGAGCTTGGCCATGGTCTTGAGGCCGGGCTGGGGGTAGCCGAGCGCGCGGGACAGCAGCATGGTGTCGAAGATGCTGTCGGGCACCACATCGTAGATCCGCTTGAAGACGATGCCGTCGCCGGAGAAGTCGTGGACGATCCAGGGCACCTGGGCCATGGCCTGCAGGGCGGGCCGCATGAGGTCGTCGAGGGCCAGGGGATCCACCAGCCAGGCCTGGTCGTGCGTGGCGACCTGCATGAGGGCCAGCACGCAGTGGTGCATGCCCGTGAGGCTGCACTCGATGTCCACGGACAGCACGCCGGCCGCGTGCCACAGGGGGAGCGCCTCCTGCAGCTTCTCGGGCGTGTCCACGAAGGTCGTGGGAAGGTCGAAGTGATCGAGCACCATCCGGCCAGTATGGCAGTCCGGTACCATGATCCTTCGTCACGATCTGCGAGGCCTCATGAACCGCTCCCTCTTCTGGACCACCTTCGCCACCGTATTTCTCGCGGAAGTGGGCGACAAGACTCAGCTGGCGGCCATGACGGCCACCGTGCGCAGCGGCCAGATCTGGACCGTGTTTCTCGCCGCCAGCGCGGCCCTGGTCTGCGCCACGGCCATCGGCGTGGCCCTGGGCGGCGTCCTGTTCCGCTACATCCCGGAGGCCGCCATCAAGTGGGCCGCAGGATGCGCCTTCATTGCGGTGGGTCTGTGGGTGCTGATCAAGGGCTGACCTCCGGGCCCGCTCCCGGACCTGCTTCAGGCCCGATCCGCCTCTTCTACGACGGTGGCTGCGGCTTCTGCCATGCGGCGGTGCGCTTCATCGCCCGGCGCGATGCGGCAGGCTGCATTCGGTTCGCCCCCCTGGGGGGAGCCACCTTCCAGCGACAGATTCCCGAGATGGATCGCCGGAACCTGCCGGACAGCCTGGTGGTGCTTTCCCCGGAGGGCCGCGCCTTTGTGCGCTCGGACGCCGTGATCCACCTTCTGCGGGCCCTGGGCGGCACCTGGGCGGTGGGAGGCCGCCTGCTGGCGGTCGTTCCCCGGCCCCTCCGGGACGGCGGGTACAACCTGGTCGCCCGCTTCCGCGCACACCTGTTCCGGCCGCCGGAAGGGGTCTGCCCCCGCCTGCCTCCCGCGCTCCTGGACCGCTTTGATCCTTAGGGTCTGGTCCCGGGCGCCGCCGGCCCCCGCCGCAGCGTGAGGATCGCGATCTCCGGAGGTGCGGCGATGCGGATGGGCAGGCCCACCACCCCGAGCCCGCGGCTTACATAGAGCAGGTCATCCCCTTGGCGGTAGAGCCCGTCCGTGCGGGGGCCGATGAGGTGCGCGCTGCTGAAGCCGGGGATGGGGTTGATCTGGCCCCCGTGGGTGTGGCCCGAGAGCGTGAGGCGGGCGCCGGCTTCCAGCGCGCGCTCCCACTCGCTGGGGCGGTGGTTCATGCAGATGCGGAAGGCCTCGGCGGGCAGGTCCCGGGCCGCTTCGGCGGGGCGCGGCCCGGGGCCGAAGACCATGCGGCGGAAGCGTCCGTTCCGCGCCATCGGATCCTGGAGGCCGAGGAGGGCGAGGGTGGCCCCGTCGCGCCGAATCAGCGTCGAGGCGTTCTCCAGGCAGCGGATGCCCTCGGCTTCCAGATCCCGCCAGATGGGACGCGGATCGTCGAAGTAGTCGTGGTTGCCCAGGATCGCGAAGGTACCCAGCGGCGGAGAGAAGCCGCGGAAGGCCTCCAGCAGCGGTTCCAGTTCGTCGGGGCGGCTGTCGACGAGATCGCCCGTGAAGAGCAGCAGGTCCGGCCGCTCGCGCTCGGTCAGCTCCCGCCAGCGGCGGAGGAGGCTCGGGCTCACCAGGGGGCCGGCGTGGAGGTCGCTGAGGTGGGCGATGCGGAGGCCATCCAGTCCCTCAGGCAGGTCCGGAAAGCCGAGGGCCCGGCGGGTGATCTCGGGGTCGCCGTAGGCCTGCCGCGCGCCTCCGGCCCCCAGGGCCACGGCGGCGCCCGTGCTCGCCAGGGCGGCGGTCTGCAGGAAGGCTCGGCGGCTCAGGTCCACGGCGCCGTCGCCGACCTCTGCGCCGGGTTCCTCTGGGCGGTTCCTTCGCCAGAACCGCCAGGTACCCTCGGCCAGCATGCCGGCCAGCAGGTGCAGGACCGTGAAGGCCTGGAAGTAGAAGCCCCCCCGGGCCAGGGTTCGCAGCCACGGCAGGGCGCCATGGCCGCCCAGCCCCAGGATGCGGAAGCCCGCGAAGAGCACGAGGGGCACATGGATCAGGCCCAGAATCCACGGCAGCCAGCGCCGGTAGGGGGCGGCCACCTCCAGGCGCAGCAGCCGCAAGTGCAGCCACTGGACCAGGAAGATGAGGACGAGCGAGATCAGGAAGGGCATCAAGGGCTCAACAGAAGTACTACGGTCTCACGATCACGCTGAGGGTCCCCACAGTACGGTGCTTCATCGGCCCATCCAAGGGGCGATGCAGGCCCAGGGTGAAGCTCAAGTTGCCGCTCAGGCGGCGAAGCACATCCAGGGGCAGGCCCAGGCGGCGGCTGTCCAGTTCCAGCCCCGCCACGCGCTGGGCGGCGGGCCGGGGCTGGGCCCCGTCCCACACCGTCGAATGCTCCAGGTAGGCCTCCAGGGGCCCGAGGCCCAGCTCGCCACGCAGGCGGCGGAGGCGGTCCCCCGTGGCGGTGTAGGCCGGGAGCGCGGCCTGGGTCACGCGGTTCGCGTCCAGGGCCGAAGGCAGCAGCGAGGTGGCCACGCCCCCCAGGTGGAAGCGGTCGAGGGCGGTGGGGTCGCCCGTGATCCGCCCCTCTTCCAGCCGCACCGTGAGGGGGCTCCAGGGATTGAGCCAGCCCAGGGTGAGGGCGGCCCGGGTCAGGTTCCAGGTCTGGCCCGCGGTGCGGCCGCGCTGCTCGCGGAGGGCCGCGCTCAGGAGGACGCCCTGATCGTCGCGGCTCCAGTGGTTGCCCAGACCCGCCTCCACGCCCCCGAGAGACCGATGGGTGGTCAGTCCGTCCGGACCTTCGACGCGCTCGAAGGCCACCACGGGCCGAATGCGCGCCCGGGGCCGGCCCAGGTCTTCCCGCTCGAAGGCCAGCTCGGCGCCCCGGCGTTCACGATCGAAGCCCGCCGCCGGTACGAAGCGCTGGCTCGAAGGGCGTTCGAGGAGCGAGAAGGCCTGAAGGGAGGGAGCCCACCGCCACCCGCGCCAGGCGACCCCCGCCATGCCCCCGCGGGGGCCGGCGCCATCGCCCAGCCCCGCCAGGACCTGCCAGTTGAGGCGGTGGAGCAGGTCATTGCCCCCGAAGCCGAGCTGAGCGCTGAAGCCCGAGGGCGCGGCGCTGTACCCGGCGAGGGCAAAGGCGTCGTGGCTTTCGCCGACGCGATACGGATGGGGCTCGACGGGCACCGAGGCGGGCAGGGGGCTGGGCTCGTCGGTAGGAGAGAGGATGGCGCCCGCCACCAGGGGCGCCGGGTCCATCCAGGATGGCGGTGGAGCCGCGGGGGGCGGCTGCGTGACCTCCAGGCGGCGGATCTCGACGCCCGAGGCGGTGAGCCGCGTGAAGTAGATCCACTTGCCGTCCGGCGTGGCCACAGGGTTCCACGCGGCGGCCAGGGTCCGGGTGAGGGTCCGGCCCTGGGCGTCCACCAGGTTCCAGATGCCGTCGATGTCTTTCCATCCCGGGCCCCCCTTCGCCGGGGCGGGTGGGGTGAACTTTCCGGGCCGGACGCTGGTGCCGAGGATCCAGCGATACGGCTGGGCCTGCAGCACGCCTTCTTCGTTGGGCAGGCGGAGCTGGAAGCCCACGGTGTCGGCTCCGAGCCAGACCGGCTTCCAGGGCAAGGTGCCCTGCAGGCGGGGAACCCGCCGAGTGGGGGCCACGGTGGGGGTGGCGGGGGCATGGTCGGGGGGCTCGTCCGAGGCTGAGGGGGCGGCTTTGGGAGCGGGCTTCGGAGCGTTCAGGTCCCAGAGGTAGAGGCCGGGGTGTTTCGGATCCAGCACCCGGGCCAGGAGCTTCGTGCCATCCGGGCTCAGGGCCAGGTCGCTGACCCAGCCGTTGAGGCGGGTGAAGACCTCGCCCTCGCGCAGGCCCTGCGCCTTGGCCCGGCGCTCCAGCTCCAGGGCCGTGTGGGTCAGCTCGGCACAGAAGCGCTGGTAGCCGTCCTTGGGGCCGAATCCGAAGGTGGCGGTGAAGGCGGCCTCGAAACCGCGCGTTCCGGCCAGGCGGGTCCACAGCCCCTGGAGGACCTTCGGATCCGTGGACTTCGTCTCCAGCCAGGCCAGATAAGCGCTGCCCCCCAGGTAGGCCATGCTGCCACCGAGGAAACCGTCGGTGCGGCTCAGGGCTTCGTAGGTGGGCAGCTTGCCCTCCAGGGCCCACTGGCGCAGCACCGCGGCGCGGATGGCGCTGTGGGGCCGGCCGCTGCCCGTGAGCTTGCCTTCGATGAGGGTGGCGTAGCCCTCGGTGACCCAGCGGGGCGACTTTTCAGTGAGGGGGCCGAGGACGGCCGTCCAGCGCTGCCACAGATTTGGCTTGCGGGCGGGGCGCAGCAGGTGGTGCATGTGCCCCAGTTCGTGGACGACCAGGAGTTCGGCCCAGCCCCGGTGGTGGCCGATGATGGAATCGGCCTCGGGTTCGGTCTTCCAGAGCACCACATGGGGGCGCCGGAGCAGTGGGAAGGCCATGCCGTTGGCCTCCATCACGGGATCCTGGATCAGAATGTCGATGGGCTGACCGGGTTTCTCATAGGCGAATCCCACGAGTCCCAGGTACTGGGCGTGGATGCCTTCCACCCGGCTCGCCACCTCCCGGCCGAAAGACTCGAAGGCCGCGGGGCAGTGGATCCGGTAGTGGGCCGTGCTGAAGGTGAGCCAGCGGGCGTCCGGCGCCTGGACCGGGGGCGCCGCCTGGACCAGGGCGGACAGAAGGGCGATGCCGGCGGAGAGGGATCGACAGTTCATGACACCAGTGTGCCCTTTCGCGGGGGATCCTTCCTGCCTTCCCTATACGGGCGGGGCCGGACAGCTGATAGCGTCTTACCCATGTCCCGCATCCGGATCCTGCCCGACCAGGTGGCCAACCAGATCGCCGCCGGGGAGGTGGTGGAGCGACCCAGCTCGGTGTTGAAGGAGCTGGTGGAGAATGCCCTGGATGCCGGCGCGCGCCGCATTGAAGTGGCCTGGGAGGAGGGTGGCAAGCGCTTCCTGGAGGTGGCGGACGATGGCTCGGGCATGGCCCGGGATGACCTGTACCTGGCCCTGGAGCGCCACGCCACCAGCAAGGTGCGCACCGCGGAGGATCTGGGGCACCTGGCCAGTTTCGGGTTTCGTGGCGAGGCCCTGCCCAGCATCGCCAGCGTCAGCCGCTTCGACCTCACGAGCGCGGAATCCGAGGGTGCGGGCCACCGTCTTCGCTGCGAATTCGGCGTCATCAAGGAGGTGGCGCCGGTCTCCCGCAGCCGAGGCACCACCGTGGCCGTGCGCGACCTGTTCGCCCAGCTGCCGGCGCGGCGCCGCTTCCTGAAGTCCACGGATACGGAACACGCCCAGCTCTGGGGCGCCGTGGCGCGGCTGGCCCTGAGCTCGCCCGGGGTCCACTGGACCATCCGCCCGGATCGCGGCGCGCCCCTGGTGCTGCCGCCCGTGGACGACCCGGGGCAGCGCCTGGCGCCGCTCCTGGGCGAGAAGCTGGGCCGCCTGGTGCCCTTCGTGAACGGAGAACGCCCCTGGCGTCTGCGGGGCTTCGTGTCGCCGCCGGATCTCAGCTTCCGCGACCGCAACCACCTCTACCTCTTCGTGAATGGCCGGGCCGTGCGGGATCGCCTTCTGCTGGCGGCGCTCTCCGAGGCCTGGTCCGGCACCTTCGCCAAGGGCTCGTACCCGGCGGCCGTGCTCTTCCTGGAGCTGCCTCCCGAGGCGGTGGATGTGAATGTGCATCCCACCAAGGCTGAGGTGCGCTTCCGCGAACCCCAGCGCATCTTCGCCTGGGTGCGGGGAGGCGCCGAGGAGGCCTGGGCGAAACTGCGTGGCGGATTGGCGTCGGTGCTGGAGCTGCCGCCCAAGCCCCTGGAGGCCGAGTTCGAGCTGGACCCTTCGCGCCGGCTGGTGCCCCAGCATCCGCGGCTCTGGTCCGATCATTCGGGGGGAGCCCTCGGGGGGTACCGGGCCCTGGAGGAGGCCTTCGGCACGCCACCGTCGGACGCCGTCTATGCCTACGAACCGGCGCCCTCGGGCGTGGCGGAGGGCCCGGATTCAGAGGCGGGCATCCGGTACCTGGGGGCCTTCCAGCGGACCTACCTGCTGGCGGAGATCACTGGCCCTGCGGGGCCCGAACTCTGGATCGTGGATCAGCATGTGGCCCATGAACGGGTGCTCTTCGAGCAGCTCTTTCTGCGCCGCCATGCGCCCGCCATCCAGCCCCTGATGCCGCCCCAGGTCGTGCAATTGGGGCCGGAAGCGCTGGCCCGCCTCCTGCCCTTCCTGGCGGAACTGGCCGCTGCGGGCGTGGAGGTCGATCCGTTTGGGGCCGATGCCCTGGTCGTGCGCGGCCTGCCGGATTTCCTGGTGGATCGCGACCCGCAGGCCCTGCTGGAGGATCTGCTGGCCCGGCTGGAGCGGGAAGGGCGCGTGGACCTCGACGCGTTCCGCCGCGACCTCAACGCCGAACTGGCCTGCCGCGCCGCCATCAAGAAGCACCACGCACTGCCGCCCGATCTGGCCCTGGGCCTCATCCAGGACCTCCTCGCCTGCGAAGTCCCCAACACCTGCCCCCACGGCCGGCCGATCATCAAGAAACTGACCCTGGAGGACCTGGAGCGGAGCTTCGGGCGGAGGCTTTGATCGGGCCCCCGGAAGGCGCCCTGGCCTCAACAGGGTCAAAGCTGCCCAATTCTCAGCCCATCCCGGAGGAAACCCGATGGGATCCCCAACCAGCGAGGGAGCTTCCATGCAGGCCGTGATTCTTTGTGGGGGGAAGGGCACGCGCCTTCGGGAAGAGACCGAATTCAAACCGAAACCCATGATCCGCGTGGGTGACCAGCCGATCCTCTGGCACATCCAGAAGCACTTCGCGACCCACGGGGTCAGTGACTTCGTCCTGTGCATGGGGTACAAGGCCGAGCTGATTCGGGACTATTTCCTGAACTACGATCTCAACCATTCCGATGTGTTGCTCGAGCTGGGCACGAAGCATGTGGTGCCGCTGGAGGCCGGGTACGAGGAAAGGAACTGGCGGATCTGGATGGTGGACACCGGGCAGGAGACCAATACGGGCGGGCGCCTGAAGCGCATCCAGAAATACATCCAGGGGCCGACCTTCCTGGCAACCTACGGTGACGGCGTGGCCGATGTGGATATTCCCCGACTCCTGGCCTTCCATGCCTCGCATGGGAAGTTAGCGACGGTGACGGCTGTGCGTCCCAGCTCCCGATTCGGCGAACTGGGCCTGTCGGGCGACAGCGTCACCCTCTTTGCGGAAAAGCCCCAGGTGCGGGAGGGGTGGATCAACGGCGGCTTCTTCGTCTTCCAGCGGGAAGTCCTCGATCTCATCGAGGGAGACGAGGACTCTCTGGAATTGGGCCTCCTGAGGAAGCTGTCGGAGCGGGACGAGCTCCGGGCCTACTTCCACGAGGGATTCTGGCAGTGCATGGACACCTACCGGGAAATGGAGCTGCTCCAGGATCTGTGGCATTCGGGGCATGCTCCCTGGAAGACCTGGTGATCCAATGGATTTGGGCGAAGCCTACCGCGGCAAGCGCGTCCTGCTGACTGGGCACACCGGGTTCAAGGGGGCTTGGCTGGTCCTCTGGCTGCGGCGCCTGGGGGCGGAAGTCGGGGCGGTCGCCCTGCCCCCGGGCACCGAGCCGAACCTCTGGTCCGCCCTCGGCCTCGAGAAGGAGGTGCGCTCGGAGTATGCAGACATCCGCGATTCCGGACGGCTGCGGGCCCTGGTGGACACCTTCCGTCCGGAACTCGTCTTCCACTTGGCGGCCCAGGCCCTCGTGCTTCCTTCCTACGAAGATCCCGTGGGCACCTTCGCCACCAACCTCATGGGCACGGTGAATCTCCTGGAAGCCTGCCGCCACCAGCCCTCCATCCGGGCCATGGTGGTCGTGACCAGCGACAAGTGTTACCGCCAACCCGGGAGGCGCCCGTTCCGCGAGGACGATCCCCTGGGTGGGGAGGATCCCTACAGCGCCTCCAAAGCCTGTGCCGAACTCGCCACGGCCGCTTATCGCCATTCCTATTTCCAGGAGGGGGTCGGCCTCGCCACGGTCCGGGCAGGCAATGTCATCGGAGGCGGCGACTGGGCGGCCCACCGGTTGGTCCCGGACCTCGTGCGCGCCTTCCAGCAGGGGAGGACCCCCGGGATCCGGCGGCCTGAAGCCCGGCGGCCCTGGCAGCATGTCCTGGATCCCCTGGATGGCTACCTGCGCCTCGGGGCCAAGCTGGCGGCTGAGCCGGGACCCTGGTCCGGGCCCTGGAATGTCGGCCCCACCCCGGAGCAGGCCTGGACGGTGGCCCAAGTCGCCGATGCCTGCTGCCGGGCTTGGGGGGGGACGGCGAGCTGGATTCGGGAAGATACTCCCTCTGGGCTGGAGGCGGAGCGGCTGGAACTCGACGGTTCCCGGATCCAGGAACGGCTGGGTTGGACGCCGCGATGGACCGTGGAAGCGGCGATTGAGCGGAGCGTCCGATGGTACCGGGCCTTCGCGGATGGGGTGCCAGCGCGCGTCCTTTGCGAAACCGATCTGGAGGCCCGCGGATGAGCCACCTGACCTGCCGCATCTGCGGCTCACCCCTCGAGTTGAGCTTGGTGGATCTGGGTACGAGCCCTTTGGCCAACGCTTACCTCAGGCCGGAGGACCTGGAACGGTCCGAGGTGTACCACCCTTTGCATCCGCGGGTTTGCGAGTCCTGCTGGCTGATCCAGCTCCCCGCCTTCGAGACACCCGAGGCCCTGTTCGGGCACTACCTGTATTTCTCCTCCTTCTCGGATGCGTGGCTTGCTCATGGTCGTGCCCTGGCCACCGAGGCCATCCGGGACCTCGGACTGGACACCCGGAGCCGCGTGGTCGAGGTCGCCAGCAACGACGGGTACCTGCTCCAGTATTTCAAAGAGGCGGGAGTCCCGGTCCTCGGCATCGAGCCCGCCGCCAATGTGGCCCAGGCCGCCGCGGCCAAGGGTATTCCGACGCTGACCCGGTTCTTTGGGACCGAGCTCGGCGAGGAGCTGGCGCAGTCGGGGCGTCAGGCCGATCTCCTGCTGGGCCTCAATGTCCTGGCCCATGTCCCGGACCTGCATGATTTCACGGAGGGCCTGCGCCGGGCCCTGGCGCCCCGGGGCACGCTGGTCCTGGAATTTCCCCACCTGTTGGAGCTGATTCAGGGCCTCCAATTCGACACGATCTACCACGAACACTTCAGCTATCTGAGCCTGCTGGTCGTGGAGCGGCTCTTTGCGGAACATGGGCTGGCTGTCTTCGATGTGCAGCGTCTCTCCACCCATGGGGGGTCTCTCCGCATCCACGGATGCGGCTCTGCTGATCCCCGGGCCGCCCATCCCTCTGAGCGGTTGCGCCTCCTGAGGCGGCTGGAGCACGAGGCCGGTCTCGACCGGAAGGAAGGCTACGCGGGATTCCAGGCGCGGGTGTGGGACCTGAAGAACGCCTTGCTCACCTTTCTCATCGACCAGAAACGCGCGGGGCGAGTGGTCGGGGCCTACGGGGCTCCAGCCAAGGGAAACACCTTCCTGAATTTTGCCGGGATCGGACCGGATCTGATCCCTTTCACGGTGGACCGGAGTCCGCACAAACAGGGCCGATTCCTTCCGGGAAGCCGCATCCCCATCCTGGCACCCGAGGCCGTGGCTGCCCGGCGGCCGGATTTTCTGCTCATCCTCCCCTGGAACCTCCGAGAGGAGATCCGCGAGCAGATGGGCCACATCCGCGGGTGGGGAGGGCGTTTCGTGACCGCCGTCCCCCGGCTGGAGGTAATGGCGTGAACTTCCTGGAGACGCCGATTCCCGGGGCCATGGTCATCGAGGCCGACCGGCACGAGGACGACCGGGGTTTCTTCGCCCGGGTCTATTGCGAGCAGGCCTTCCGGCAGGCGGGGCTGCCCGTGACCTGGCCCCAGTCCAGCAGCGTGTGGAACCGGCGGAAGGGCACCCTCCGGGGCCTGCACTTCCAGGAGGCGCCCCATCAGGAAGCCAAGCTGGTGCGGTGCGCGGTGGGACGGATCTTCGATGTCATCGTCGATCTCCGTTCCGGGTCACCCACCTACCGCCATTGGTGGGGTGTGGAGCTGAGCCGGGAGAACTTGAGGACCCTCTTCGTCCCCGTGGGCCTCGCCCACGGCTACCAGACGCTGGTGGATGACTCGGAGATCCATTACATGATCTCGGCCCTTCATGTCCCTGGGGTGGCGCGGGGCATCCGCTGGGATGATGCGGATCTCGGAATCCCCTGGCCCCAGGGGGATCCGGTGCTGTCCGAACAGGATCGCGCCTGGCCGGATCTGGGTGCGTGGCATGCGGACAAGCTGAGGGAGAAGGGGGAACACCATGACTGAACGGGCCCTGCCGGTATTCAGACCTTTCTTGGATGAAACGGATTTCCAGGCTGCGCGGGCGGCCCTGGAGATGGGTTGGCTGGGCATGGGCAGCTATGTCGGGCAGTTCGAGGAGGCCACCCGGACCTACCTGGAAGCAGACGATCGCCATGTGGTGGCGGTGAGCACCGGGCACGCCGCCCTGCATCTGGCATTGTTGGTCGCGGGGGTGGGACCCGGCGATGAGGTCATCACCCCCTCCTTCAACAATGTGGCGGACTTCCAGGCCATCTTGGCCACGGGTGCGGACCCGGTCTTCTGTGACATCAGCGACGACACCCTCTGCATCGACCTGGAGCGGGCCGAGGCGCTGATTTCACCCCGCACCAAGGCGATCATCGCCATGGACTACGACTGCATTCTCTGCGATCACGATGAAGTGGGCCGATTGGCGGCCCGGCACGGCCTCCGGGTCATCCACGATGCCGCCCACGCCTTCGGGTCCCGGTACCATGGGAAGCGGATCGGCAGCTTCTCGGACATCGCCATTTTCAGCTTCGATCCGGTGAAGACCATCACCTGCATCGATGGCGGTCTGGTGGTCGTCCGCACGGAGGAAGAGAAGCGCGCCCTGCAAGAGATGCGGCTCATCGGCATGGGGCAACCGTCCACGCTCATGTATCAGAACCGCCGGGCCTGGACCTACGATGTGAATCGTCTCGGATTCCGCTATCACATGGCCAACCTGCATGCGGCCATCGGCCTCGGACAGCTCTCCAAGATGGACACCATCGAGCGGACCCGCCGGGCGGCCTGTCGCCGCTACAGCGAAGGACTGGCGGACCTGCCGACGGTCCGGACCCCCAGAAGCGATTTTGAAGGCGTGGTGCCCTTCCTCTACTACATCCGGGTTCCACCCGAGGGGAGGGATGATCTGCGGGGTTTTCTCCAGGAGCGGGGCATCGATACGGGCATCCACTGGCAGCCAGGTCACTGGTTCACCCTGTTCAAGGACTGTCGGAAGGGCGATCTAAAGGTGACGGAACGCGTGGGCCACGAGATCCTCTCCCTGCCTCTGCATTCGGCCATGCGGGATGCCGACCTCGACCGCACGGTGACGGCTATCCGGGCCTTTTTTGATAAGTGAGGTGGTCCGCGTGAGCCCAACCAGACCCAGTGCCATTCTGATGGGCTCCAAGCCAGGGAGTGTCGTCGCCCTAGAGATACTGCTCCGGCGGGGCTGGGAGGTCCCCATGGTGGTGGTGGGGCGGAATGTCTCCCATCCCTGGATGCCCACCCCTGATCTGGAAGCCCACGCCCGTCGCCGCGGCATCCCCGTCCGAAGCCAGAAGGAACTGCTCGATCCGCCGCCGGTCGATTTCGTCATCAGCTACATGTACCGGAACCGGGTCACAGCCTCCACCCGTGCTCTCGCCCGCCGAGCGGCCCTCAACTTCCACGCAGGTCCCCTTCCCGAGTTTGGCGGCTGGGCTTTCTACAATGTGGCGATTCTCGAGGAACGCAGAGAGTACGGCTGCACATGCCACTACATGGAAGACGCCTTCGACGCGGGCGATCTCCTCAGAGTCCGGCGCTTCCCCATCAATCCGGCGCAGGAGACGGCCGAGAGCCTGGAGCGCCGCTCCCAGGAGGAGATGATCCAGCTCTTCCTGGAGTTCTGCGCCTTGGCGGAATCCGGAAGCGAGCTGCCCCGGGAAGCCCAGGACCCCGCTCGGATGCGCTACCTGGACCGGGCCGGTTTCGAGGCCCTGAAGCGGATTCCGGAGGGCGCCGATGGGGCGATCATCGATCGCCATGCCCGGGCCTTCTGGGCGCCGCCCTATGGGCTCGCCTATCTCGAAGGAGCCGGAGGGCGGGTGGAGGTGGTTCCGGCCTGCGTAAAAGAGGCCCTGGCCAGGGAATTCCATCGGGCGGACCTGGATCGTCTTTTTATGGCCGCGGGCCTGGAGCTGGAACGATGAAAATCAGCATCGACATGGACAACGGCCGGGTGGAGGTAGAGCGGGGAACGGGTCCGGTCGAATCCCATGAGGCGGGCACGGCGGAGGCCTTTGAATTGGTCTCGAAGGCCTGGTTGCGCGTGGGCTGGGACACCAAGTATGTCTACGGTTTCACCTGGATGGGACGGCCCATCATTCAGCTCCCTGAGGACATGTTCCGGATCCAGGAGGTCATCCACCAGGTCCGGCCGACCCTCATCATTGAAACCGGCGTCGCCCATGGCGGATCGCTGATCTTCTACGCCAGCCTCTTCGAGGCCATGGGGACGGGGCGGGTCGTGGGCGTGGACATCGAGATCCGCCCCCACAATCGCACCGCCATCGAGACCCATCCGATGGCGAAGCGGATCGACCTCATCGAAGGCAGTTCCGTCGATCCGGCCGTGGTGGAGGCGGTCCGCAGTCGGATCCGGCCGGACGACCGCGTCCTGGTGGTCCTGGATTCCTGCCACTCAAAGGATCATGTCCTGCAGGAACTCCGCTTCTATGCTCCGCTGGTGTCGGTGGGTTCGTACATCCTGGCGGCGGACGGCATCATGAAGGACCTGGTGGGTGCGCCTCGCAGCCAGCCGGATTGGGCCACCAACAATCCCGAAGCCGCGGCCCGGGCCTTCATCGACGAATGTCCGGCCTTTGAAATTGTGGAGCCCCCCCGTCCCTTCAACGAAGGGCAGGTTGAGCATCCCGTGACCTATTGGCCGGGCGGCTGGCTCAAACGGACCCGCTGAGCCCCAGGGCCGGGAGGACGGTCCGGGTCAACTCGCCAAGGCGGCTGGGGGGTAGGAAGCAGTCGTAGGGTGGGGACATCCAGGGCGCGAGGGTGTCCTCACCCGAATGGCCATCCTGATGGGCCGCAGCCAGGGCGGGCTTCGCCGCCTGGACCAAGGGCCAGAGATGCGGATCGTGAGCCAGGGCGGCGCAGTAGACCAGGTCGATATCCAGGGTGCCGACGAGATCGACGATCTCCTGGCGGAAAGCTGAGTCCAGCACGAAGGTGCGGAGGTCGAACGCGATGAGGTCATCGAGGTCCGGGTTGGCCTCGGCGGCTTCGAGGGCCTCGACGGGGCACACGAGGATCAGGCGGGTGTCAGGAAGGGCCCTGCGCAGAGCGGAGAAGAAGGGGCCCGCTGCTTCGTGCTCGGGGAGACCGCCTGGAATCCAGAGAAGGGCGGTGCGGGCCGAGGCCGCCAGATGCTCGACGGCAGTGCGTCCCAGGGCGATGCCGCTGGACTGGGCGAGGGGGAAGAAGGTGTCGGCGAGGAAAGTCGAAAGGGTCGGTGGGTTGGGCACCGCGAAAGCCCCCGAATGTTCGCCCCTGAGGATGTCCCGCCAGCAGGGGTGAGGGCCCCGGGGCACCAGGTGCACCAGGGTCTTCAGGAAATCGGTGAAGAGCCACCTCCGCTCAGGTATTCCCAGGGGCGAGGTCACGAGGATCCTGAGCCAGGTCTGGGCGAAGGCGGTGTAGGGTTTCGGGCTTTCGAACCCCTCATCAAAGCACTCCTTCAAGGTCTGCTCGCTCCCCTTGGGCACCTCGCGAACCCGGTAGCGGAACAGAGGGGCATCCACCTTGCAGAAATCACCCTGGAGCAGGAGTTTGGCGCTGATCAGGACATCTCCGCCCCAGGTTCCCTCGAAGGGCAGGGCCTTGGCGAGAGCCTTCCGCCGGACCAGTCCCATCATGTCCACCCAGTCCATGTGATCGTAGAGCCGGTGGAGTCTCTCAAGAACCGTGAGCCCCACCGTCGAGAAGTTGAGGTCCTCCCAATCGGGGCGGGAAGACCCCGCTTCATCGATGATCTCGACGGCGCTGTTGCAGAGGACAGCGTTGGGATGGTTCTGCAACGCCTCCAGGCACCTCGAGGTGAAGGTCGGATGACGGAGGTCGTCGTGCGCCTGCCAATAGAAGTATTCCCCCCGGGTGTGTTCAAAGACGAATTCGAAATTCCGAGTGGACCCGATGTTGGTGTCCTGTCGGACATAGCGTACGCGCGGATCCCGCCGGGCATAGCTTTCGCAGATCTCGCCGGTTCCATCGGTGGAGGCATTGTCGGAGATGAGGATCTCCAGGTTCGGATGATCCTGGGCCAGCAGGGAGTCCAGGGAGTCGGCCAGGTACCTCTCCCCATTGAAGACAGGGACGCCGATGCTCACCAGTGGAGGGTCTTGGAAGGCCATGAAGCTCCCATCACGGGGTGTCGGGGTGAAAGATCAGGTCTCCATGATGGCCAGAAATTCCTGCCGCTGGACCTTCCGTCGTTCCGGAGACCTCACCCGATCCTGCCGACCTCACGATTCCTGACCGCGGGACCCGGAGTCGACTCCGATCGCTCCGCCACCAGATCCACGCCCAACCGTTTGGCCACGGCGTAGAGGGCGGGGCGGGCGAGGCCGAGGGTCTGTGCGGCTTCGGCCACGCGGAACCCGCTCGCCTGGAGGGTCTCCAGCAGCAGGCGCCGCTGGAAGGCGCGGGTGGCGTCATCCCAGGTGTGTGCCTGGGCCATGGGCGCTTCCAGCTCCGGGAGGTGGGAAGGCTTGAGGGTGCCGCCCTCGCAGCGGAGGATGGCCCGCTCGAGGGCGTGCAGCAGCTCACGCACATTGCCGGGCCAGGGCAGGCGGGCCAGGGCCTCGGGCAGGCCCGGGGCCAGGGCCGGCACGGGCCGTCTGGCCGAGGCTGCGGCCCGCACCACGAACCGCGGCACCAGGAAGGGGAATTCATGGCGGCGAGCCGAGAGGGGCGGGAGGCGGAGCACCGCGCCCTGGAGGCGGAAGAGCAGGTCGCGCCGGAAGGCCCCGGCCGTGGCGAGGTCTTCCATGGGGCGGTGGGTGGCGGCGGCAAAGCGGACATCCACCTTCACGGCATGGTCCGAGCCGACGCGGCGGATCTCCCGCTCCTGGAGGACGCGCAGGAGGAGAGACTGCAGGCGCGGCGACAGGTCCGCCACCTCGTCGAGGAACAGGGTGCCCCCCCGGGCGGCCTCGATGGCTCCGCGCCGGTCGCGGTCCGCGCCTGTGAAGGCGCCCTTGGTGTGGCCGAAGAGCTCGGACTCCAACAGGCCCTCGGCAAAGGCCGAGCAGTTCACGGCCACCAGCGGGCCCGAGCGGCCCGACCTCTGGTGCAGTTCCCGGGCCGCCAGTTCCTTGCCGCTGCCCGTGGGGCCGAGGATCAGCACGGGCAGGTCGGAAGCGGCCACGCGGTCAAGCTCCCGCAGCAGGGAGGCCATGGGCTCGCTGCCATCCGTGAGCAGGAGGCCGGGCTCGACCGCGATTTCGACAGGCTGTCGGGCGCGGATCCGGGCGAGCCAGGGCGAGATCAGGAGCGGTTCCAGCGGAGCCGTGGGCACGGCCTCCGCAGGCCGGGCCAGCAGCACTGCGCCCACGGGGCAGCCCTCCCAGACCAGGGGATGCCCGCACCAGACCCAGGGGCCCTGGGCGAAAGGTGCCAGCGTTCCATCTTGGGCAAGGCGGCTGAGGGCGCCCTCGGGCGGGGCCTCTCCGGTACCCAAGGCGTGCAGCCGCCCCTCTTCTTCCCAGGTGATCCAGGTGGGGGTGGTCAGGCTGGCCAACCAGTCCTTGATGAGGTGAAGGGGGGCGGGATCAGCGACGGCATCGGGTTGGGGCCACAGGGCCGCCAGGCGCCGCTGGTGCCGCGGGCTGGCCGCCCGATCGGCGATGGCCTGGAGGGCCAGCAGGGAAGAAGCCCGACGGAGATCCGGTCGCCGTTCCATCACCTGCAGGCCCAATTCCAGGCACATGATCTGGGTGGGGCAGGCCCGCCACGCCGCCCAGAAGGCCTCGGGATCCACGCCCCCCCGGAAGAGGCGATGGGTCTCCCAGCTCAGGCGGGTTTCGGGGTCGGCATCGTGCGGCGGTTCCTCCGTCAAGGGTCCCAGCACGGCGTGGAGAAAGCGGGTGTAGGGGTGGTCACCGGCTCCGGCGAGGCCTTCCCGCACCAGGTCCCAGCGCTCCCGGTCGGCCCCGTGGCTGGCAAGCAGGCCCCAGGCCCCGGGAAGGCCGGGGTGGGCCTCCACCAGCCCGCGGATCCGGGTCAGGGCGGCCTCGGGCTCCAGATGCACCTCGGCCAGCTGGGCCGTTTCCAGGTCCCGCCAGGGCTGGGGAAGTGAGCCGCGGAGGGCCGCCCACCGGGCGTGAGCGGGGAGATCCGCCCACTGGAGGGCGGCGACGGCGGCGTTGGACGCGGCCCGGCCAGCCCATCCGGTGGCGGTCAGCCGCCCGAAGTGGGCGTGGGCCAGGGTGAAGGCCCGCAGGGCCGCCTCGGGTTCACAGGCCTGGATGGCGCGCTGCCCCTGGGCCATCCAGTGGAACGGGTCCGCGCAGGGATGCACGCGGGTGCCCCAGGCGGGATAGCCCTCGGCAGGTTCCGGGGCCTCGCCACCCCAGCGCATGCGCACCCGATCCCAGGTGGGATGGCCTGAGGTCGGCGGGAGGCTTGGCCGCCGGAGATCCTCCCGGATGTCGGCTTCCAGGGAAGGCGTCCAGCCATCGGGGAAGGCGGGAGAGGGTTGCAGCCGGAGCAGGGCCGTCAGGCCCACCTCGGGGGCGGCCCCTCCCGCCAGGCCGTTGAGGGCGAGGCCTTCCAGGCCGGCCGGGGAGGCCCCGAAACCCCGGGCCCAGGCCCGCAGGCGCGGGTCCAGCATCCAGCGGCCCCCGGGGAGGGCGGCCAGCCAGGGGGCCTCGCGATGGGGCTTCAGGCCTTCGGGCAGCACCTCCAGCACCAGGGATCCCGCGTGGGCCTGGAGGATGGACCACGGCAGGTCCGCGTCCAGTGCACCCTCCGGCAGCAGGCGTCCTCCGGAGTCCTGGCTCTGCAGGAGGAAGGCCCACCAATGCGGTGGCAGGCGATGGAGTGCGGGCGGCACCAGGATGTCGAGAAAGGGCGGGAGGTGGAGGATCCCCTCCGCGTCCACGGCTCCCAGTAGGGCGATCCATCGCAGACGCTGGGGCCGATCCAGAAGGACCGACCCGACGGCCATCCAGGGGGCGCCGTCGCCTTCGAGCAGGGCCTCCCAGGCCCAGGCCTGCAGCTCGTCCTCCCGGGCGCCCCGTTGCGAAGCCGGTACGGTGGGGCTGCCGTGGCGGAGGCGGGCCACCCACGCGGGATCGGGGCGGGGACCAAAGACGGTGGGCTGGCGGGAGACCTGGGGTCCGAAGGGCCGCCGGGCTTCCTGCTCCACCTGCGGCCACAGGCCCTCGCGCCCGCCCAGCAGCCAGGCCTGGGCGATGGCGGCCAGGGCCCAGGCCGGGTCGCCCCAGCGCCGGCCGCGATCCAGACCCCAGGGGGCCTTCCAGTGGCCGAGCCAGGGGGCCTTCAGCACCCCAGCATCCCGCGCCAGACATCCCAGAAATCCGGGAAGGTCTTGGCCACACAGTGAGGGTCGAGAAGCTCCCCGCCGTGACGGAGCCCGCCGACGGCGGCGGCGAAGGCCATGCGGTGGTCGTTCCGGGGGTTGAAGGGCGGGCGGGGGTCGGACGGAGCATTCGGCCCGGATCGGGTCCCGAATTCAGCTCTGAACCCAGGCCTGAACCTAGGCGCCGGCCTCACGCGCAGGGTGTGGTCTCCAATCACCTCGGCCGTCCCGCCCAGCCAGCGCACCAGCTCTGCGGAAGCATCCAGGCGGTCGCACTCCTTCAGGGGCAGGGTGTGGAGGCCACGCAGCTCCGAAGGGCCGGGGGCCAGGGCCGCCAGGGCCGCCAGCACGGGGCCCAGGTCTGGACAGTCGGTGAGGTCGGCGTCGAGGCCCCGGACGAGGGGGCCCTCCACCTCCAGGATCTGTGGCCCGGTCCACTGGGCGCGGCACCCGGCGGCATGAAGGATGGCCACCATGGCCCGGTCGCCCTGCGCATCTTCAGGGTCCAGGGGGCCCAGGCGGAGACGGCGCCCCGTGGCCGCCGCCGCGGCGAGGAAGGCCGCGGCCCCGCTCCAATCGCCGGGCAGGTCCAGGGAACGCGGTTCCAGGGCTCCGCCCGGAATGCGCCAGTGGCCGGGCTCCAGGTCGGCTTTGCAGCCGAAGCGGCGCAGCCATTGGGTGGTGAGGGCCAGGTAGCTCGGACTGGCGGCTTCGGTCCACCGCAGGATGCCCCCTCCCGGCAGCGCGGCGGCGGCCAGGGCCAACCCGGTGAGGAACTGGCTGCTGAGGCGCGCGTCCACGACCAGCTCCAGGCGCTCGGGGGGTGCGGCCACGGGGCGGAGCCAGGCCCCGGAGGCATCGGGATGCCAGGTCGCGCCCAAGGCCGTCAGAGGCTCCAGCAGGGGACCGAGGGGCCGCTCGAAGAGGCGCGGATCGCCTTCCATCCGGAGGTCGCTCCCGGCCCGCAGGGCTAGCCAGGGCAGGAGGAAGCGCAAGGTGGTGCCCGAGGCGCCGAGCCAGAGGGGCGCGGCCGCTCGGGGGCGGTCGCCGCCGCGGATCGTCCAGGTCCCATCCGCCACCGCGACTGGAATCCCCAGGTCGCCGAGGGCCCGGCGCATCCAGCGCGTGTCCTCGGCTTCCAGTCCCCCCTTCAGACGGCTCTCGCCCGGGGCCAACGCGGCCAGAAGCAGGGCGCGGTTGCTCACCGACTTGGAGCCGGGGATGGATACCGGGCGGAACGCCGCTCCAGAAGGGAACTGGCTGTCTTCAGGAAGTGACAGGGACATGCAGCGAGGGTGCCGCGTCCGGCGCCCCGCCGCAAGCCTTCAGCAGGAGATCAGCGCCGTCAACGGCAGCGGCCTCAGCCGATGTTCTCGAAGATGGGCTTCGTGATGCGCTTGTCGGTCACCACGGTCCACTTGTAGGTGCCGTAGAAATCGATGACGCGCTTGTAGCGAAGCGTGATGGTGCAGTTTCCTGTCTCCCCATAGCCGGTCTTGCTGACGCGGATGGCATTCTTATCCGTCAAGACTTCAAGGACGCCCAACTCGCGGGCCTTGTCCTTGATTTCCCGCTCAAGGGTTTCGACGGGCTTGCGCGCTGCGCCGCTGGCGATGAAGTCGCAGGCATCCACCAGCTCGCTGTTGCCGTAGTAGACGGGAATGGCCTTGTAGCCTGCGGCGGCCAAGGTGCCAAACACGAGCAGGGAGATGATGCAGCCGATTTTGCCTTCGCCGCGCTGGTGCCTCATGGGTGCCTCCGCTACTTCAGATCCTCCAGGGCCTGCCGCGCCAGGGGAGCGACCAGGGGACCGTCGGGACCGAGAAGGGTTGCCTGAGGATACTTCAGAGCCTGCCGGAATGCCTGCACAGCTTCAGCCTGGTAGGCCGCCCCGAGGCGGAGGAAGCAGATGCCCGTGTGGTAGTCCAGGGTGCCCTGGCTGACCCCGGCGACGGTGCTGAGGCGTGCATCCCGCAGGAGGTCGATGGCCTTGTCGAAGGCCCGGAAGTGCATGTGGCCGAGGGCCAGGTTCAGCCGGATCAGGTTGGCTTCATCCCCCCGGGCCCCGGCGTACTGCAGGCGCAGGTGGGCGAGGACGGCCGGGTAGCAGAGGTCCGGGGCGCTCAGGGGGATCTCCAGGGCCTCGGTCTGGATGGGCAGGGTCACGGAGGCGCCCCCCCCTTGGACGAGGGTGACGGGGCCGCGGACACCTTCCAGAAGGGGCCGCAGGGCCTGGACGGAGCTGATGGGCTTGCCGTTCACCTGGGTGAGGGCCTTCCCGGGCTGGATGCCGGCCTTCTGGGCCGGTTCTGATGCGGCGAGGACCCAGGGGCCCGGTTCACCGGGAAGGTCGAGCAGGGACAGGCCAAGGCCGGGTTCGTGGATGACCGGGAGGGTGTTGAGGCGGGTGGCGAGCGGTCCCAGGGGGTCCTGCTCCAGGGGCTTCACCACCAGGCGTTCCTCCTCGCCCTCGAGCGTGGCCAGCCGAAGCTCGACCTGGTGGATGACCTTGTCGGGCACGGGGGTCGCCAGGAGGACCAGCTCTGCTTCCCGCGAGGCCTTCACCCGGGCCAGGGCCTCCCCGGTGCCTTCGCCGGGCCGGGCGGGCAGGAAGGCCACCTGCTGCAGGCGGTCGCCAAGCCCTTCGAGCTGGGCCAGGAACCGGGCCCGGCCCGTGAAGTCGGCCTCGCCCTCCAGGCCCAGGAAGGCCAGGCGGGGCTTGGGTCGCGCCTCCACGGAGAGGGCCTTCCCATCTTCCACGGTGATGCGCTGGGAGAACCCGCCCGCGGGGAAGCGGACCAGCAGATCATAGGCACCCGAGCAGACCGGAAGCTGGGTGACGGGGAGGGGCCCCTGGCTCTGCCCGGACAGGAAGAGTTCGCCGCCCGCCCAGGCGGAGGTCACCGTGAGGGTACCCTTGGACGACTCGAGGCGGATGGGTTCCAGGGTGTGGTCCGCCCAGGGGGTGGCAAGCCCTTCGCCCATCTCCAGCACCTTGGTGCGGAAGCAGGGGGCGCGCAACTCGAGCTTGTGCTTGCCGGGACCGAGCTCGGAAATGACGAAGGCCTCGGAGAGGTCCTCGGGCCGCAGGCCCAGGGGCACGGCCACGGATGCGGCCTCGGGGCCCGCCTTGCCTTGGGTGCGACCCAGGCTGCGCCCATCCACCAGGACCTCGGCGCCGCTGGGCTGAACATAGAGGGTGACTGTGGAGGACACGCGGACGAGCTTGAAGTCGGCGGTCTTGGCGTCGCGGGGGGCGAGTTCGAGGCTGAGTTCCGCAGGGGCGAAGCCCGGGCGGGTGTAGGTCAGCTTGTGGGTCCCGAAGGGGAGGAACTTCCGGGCCAGGGGCGGTCCGGGGCGGCCGTCCACCAGCAGCTTCCCGCCCTCCGGGGCATAGCTCAGCTTCACCGGCGCGTACTTCTCGGCTTTCAGGCGATCGAACAGCGTGGCCAGGCGCTGGGAGGTGAGGGCGCGGTCCACGTCGAAATCCGGGTTCAGGTCGATGAGGGCCTGCAGCCGCGTCTGGGCCCGGGGCCGGTTCGGGGCGCTGCGGTCATCCAGCACGGCGAGCCAGTTGTAGCTCTCGCACAGCGCGGCGAGCCAATCGGCCTCCAAGGAAGCCCCCCTGGGCGCCAGGGCCTCGACGACCTTTTCGAAGCGTGCCGTGGCGCCTTCCCGGTCCCCCTGGGTGGCCCAGAGGGCCTTGGCCTGGAGGAAGGTATCCCGGAGGGCCGGATCCTGCGCCCCGAGCGAAAGCCCGAGGAGGAGCGCGAGTGGGAGGAAGCGTCGGAGGCGCATGTCAGTCCACACGGATCAGGAGGTCGTTGCGGCGGTCGCAGAGGATGAGCCCCCCCTCTCGGTCCAGGGCCAGCGAGGTGATGCGCCCGCTGATGCCAAGGGCCTTGAAGGTGGCCTGGCGCAGCACCGCGCCATCGGGCCCGAGGACCACCACGCCCTCGCCGAAGTCCCCGCCATCCACCAGGGCCGCCACTTGGCCGGCGCCGTCCGAGGCCAGGGCCACCACATAACGGAAGGGGGCGGGCAGGTCCTTGCCGTAGGACACCACGGTGCGGGGCTGGCCGTCGGCATCCAGGAAGAGCAGCTTGCGGTCGGCATCCGCGGCGATGACGACGCCGCCCGAGGGCAGGGCGGCCAGGGCGTTGGCTGTGGGCGAGGCCACGGTGCGCGAGGTGCCGTCCAGGCCGAAGAGGGTGAGGGCGGGCGTCTTGGCATCCGCCACCCAGAGGGTGCCCCAGCGGTCCTGGGCCGCGCCGGTGATGGCACCGAGGGTGCCCAGGGGCAGGGGAACCGGCGCGTCCTCCCGCACCAGGCCGGTCTTGGACAGCAGCCAGAGGGCGCCGGTGGAGGAGGCCAGCAGGGCCCGGGCCCCCGTCGCGGCGGGACCGGCCGCGGTCAACTCCCCCTCGTGGAGGCGAAACGCGTGGTCGAGGTCGTTCTGATAGATGAGCAGGTCTCCGTCCGGGGCCAGGGCCAGCAGGGTCGGCGTCTTCAGCCACTTGGCGCGGCCGCCGGGCCAGGGGCCGCCGTTGCGGAGGGGCGGCTTCTGGAGCCGGTGCTTCACCCGCACGGCAATGCGCCAGCCGGCCTCCCGGGCCTCGGGGCTCTGGGGCGCCTGAGTCCGGAGGCGCTGGAGCATGCGCAGGCAGCCGGGGAGATCGCCCATCAGGTCCAGGACCTCGGCGGCCTGCAGCATGGCCCGGGGAGCCACGGCGGCATCGGGTCGGATCCGGAAGGCCTCCACGAACTGCTGGAGGGCCCGGCCCCACTGCCCCTGGTCCCGCCAGGCCCGGCCCAGCTGGAAGCGGGCCTCGGGTACCGCCGGGGCATCCGGGAAGAGGTCGAGGACGCGATTGAACTCGGCCATGGCGTCTTTCAGGTCCGCGGCGCGCCGGGCCTGCCGGGCCAGCAGGACACCGCGCAGCAGCAGCCCTTCCGCGGCCTCGGGGCTCTTGATGTAATCGACCTTCAGGCGGTCGAGGTAGGGCAGGGCCGCCTCGGGTTTCCGCTCCACTTCCACCTGGTGGTGGGCCAGCCGCAGCAGGGCCTGGGGGGCGAACCCGCTCTTGGGTGTGGTCTGAAGCAGCTGGCTCCAGGTATCCAGGGCTTCCTTGTAGGATTTGGCCGCGTAGGCCCGTTCGCCGCTCCGGTACAGCCGTTCCGCAAGCTCTCCATCCTGCGCGGCCACCTGGGCCACGCCTGGGACCGACAGGGCGCAGAGGAGGGCGGCCGGAGTGCGGAACCAGGGAGATGCGAACGGCATGGAGGCCTCAGGTCAGTAGGGAGATCATAGCGGCCATGCCGGTTCAGGGTTCCAGGGCCTTCAGGAGTTGCTCGGGCGGGTAAGGCTTGTACAGCACCCCCAGGATCCAAGGCTCGCCGGGGCTGGTGTCGCGGGCGGCGGTGGACAACAGCACCTGACGGCACCGCCGGGTCTCACACTGCATCTTCAGCCAGGGGCGCAGGTCGCCGGTGGCGTCCGTCTGCTCCGAGATGAGCAGGTCCACAGGCCGTTCGGTCAGCATGGGCGCGGCCTCGCTGCGGCTTCCGGCCTCGCGGACATCCCAGGTCCCGCCCAGGGCGGCAAGCAGGCGCTTGCGGAAGAAGGCACTGGGGTCCAGCAGCAGGATCGAATGGATGGGTGCACGGCGGGAGATGTCCGCCTCGTCCAGCCCGAGGGCCAGGAGGGCCTCCTTGGCGGCGCTCCGAAGCCCCAGGCCGGTGGCGCGGTTGAAGAGCTCCTTCAGCGGCTCCACGAGCTGGGCCTGCCGGGTGAGTCCGGCGATTTCGCAGAGTCGCGCGAGCTCGCGCCAGTCCTGATCTTTCCGGCCGAACTCGGACAGCGCATAGGTGGCGATCTCCTCGGCCAGCTCGGCCCGCATGATGAACTCGGGGTCGTGGAGGGCCTCGCGCAGCGCCAGCAGGGCCGGGGCCCGACCGGGGCCCTGGGGTGGGATCGCCTGCACGAGGGCGCGGACTTTCTCTTCTTTCCCGGCGATGTGGCCCAGGCTCGCGCTCCGCCGGCCCAGCTCCTTGACCACCGCGGCCACGCGGTCATTGGTCTCCCGGTCCCAGTCGGCCTTGGTGCGCAGCTCGAACAGCACATCGGAGAAGGCGTCCTTGAGGCGGAGGTAGCACTCCTGGTCGAAGCAGTAGAGGTGCTGGGTGGCGAGAATGGCCCGCAGGCGCTGCCCCTCGCCCTCCCGGTCATCGCAGCAGCGGGCGATGAGCTGCTCCAGGAGCGGGAGCTCCGACTGGGGCAGGGGGCGCTCGAATCCCGGGAAGGCGGCCAGGGCCCCCTCCAGGGCGACGATGAGTACCTCGGGGAGCTTCAGGTGGGCGGCCTTCGCCAGCAGGCCGAGGCCGGATTCGGGGGTGGCGATGGCCGCGAGGGCATCCACCAGGGCCTCCTGGAGCCGGGCCGGTTTCCCGTCGTGGAGCAGGTCCAGCAGGACCGGGGCCGTCATGGGGCTGCGGATGGCCCCGAGGGCCTCGACGCATTCCAGGACGAGGTCGTCCCGGACATCCGTCTTCAGATACTCCATCAGGGGTTCGGCGGCGGCCTTGGTCCCGTTCTCGGCGAAGATGTGCAGGGCCGTACGCACGCGCTCGGGCTGTCCGGAGCGGAACAGCTCCATGACCGCCGGAAAGCTGGAGGGCAGCTTGCCGAAGTGGTGCATGGCGCGCTGGCCCACCTCGACGATGGAATCCTCCATGGCCCTCAGGAAGAAGGGCACGAGGGCGTCCTCTTCGCGGGCTCCGAGCACATCCAGACAGGCGATCCGGCGCTTCGGTTCCTGGGCCTTCGGGACATGGCCCAGGCTGGCGTCGGCGCTGGCCGGGACCAGCCGGCAGAAGGCATAGTCCAGGCCCGGGCTGTGCGAGAAGCGGTCGAAGGCATCCTCGAGGACCGGAAGGATGTCGGCCGCGGGGATGTGGCCTGCGAGGGCCTGCCGGACCAGGCCGTCGCAGATCTGGTTCAGCGTGGCGGAGAGGCGGGCCTGCTGCTTGGTGGCGGTGTCCTGGGCTTCGGTGACCATGGCGCTGAAGCGGGCGACCTTGCCCTCCAGCAGGATGGCCAGGGCCTCGGTCTGGAAGACCTCGTAGGGGCCGTGGGCAAGTTCCCTCAGGCGATCCAGAGGGGCGCCGGGATGGCCCGCCTCGCCGGCCCCCATGGCTTCCCGGAGGGCCAGGACTTCCTCGGGGGCCCGTGCCGCCATCCGGTCACTGAGAGCCTGGGCCAGATCCGTGCGGGCGGCGGTGCGGGCGCTGGTCTGGATCCGCTGGGTGAGGGCCTCGAGGGCGCCCAGGTCCTCCAGGGTGCGGAGGGTCTCCCGGAACAACTCGAGGAGGGCGGGGCCCGGGGCTTCCCCAGGCAGCTCGGCCACGGCCCGGAGCAGGAGCCGGAACGCCAGGGGGTCCGCCCCGGCCAGGGCCTCCCACAGCTGCGGGAAGTCCTCGTGTTCCGCCCCGGCGGCCAGGCCCCGGGCGCCCTGGTGGGCGAGGCGGGGGTTGCTCTCCCCCTCCAGCAGCCGGCCCAGGTAGAAGGCCAGGGGCTGCTGAAAATCGAGGGCGCTGAGCTCGCGACGGAGGATCAGCTGGCGATCGGGATCGGTGCGCTGGGCGGCCAACTTCTGCAGGGCCTCCCGGGCCGAGCGGAGCTCCAGGCGGCCGAGGGCGGCACAGCCCTCGTCGAAGACCCCGAGATCAGGCTCATGCTGCAGGGCCTGCAGGATCCAGGGTGTCCACTCCGGCCAGTCGAATTTTGCGGTGAGCCCGAGGATGAACCGCTTCAGGGCGATGGTGGAGGTGGCCTTGACGAGCCGGCCTCCGAGCTCGGGCAGGGCCAGTTGGCGGAGCTGCTGCAGGAGCTGGTTCAGCCGGGACAGGGCGGCGGCATCGCCTTCGGCAGGGTTGCCGAGCCAGGCGCGGAGTTCGTCCAGCGGCGTGACGGGGAGGTGTCGGAGGGGAGCGGCCATCAAGGTGGTTCATCGGCCCAACCCGGCGCGGAGTGAAGAACCACCATTTCCCCGGGAGGTGTTAGCGTTTTCAGCATGCGCGCCCTGTTCTTCGCCTCCCTGGCTCTCCTGGCCCAGGCCCAGCCTCCCGCCTTCCTGGCGCAGCTCCCGCCGGCCGCCCGGGAGGAGGCGCTGGACATCGTGAACCGCGCCGATTTCATCTTCGAGACCCAGACCCAGCCGAAACATGTCCGCCTGGCCACCATGGAGAAGCTGTTCGACCACCCGCGCCTGAGCCTGGCCATGTGGCGGCATTGCCAGTTCGTGCCCAGCTTCTACGGGTTCGTCCACCCGGACGGGGCCTGGAGCCTCGACGATGGCCGGGGACTCAGGGGCACCTTGCGGCTGGTGTATCAGCGGCCGGGGCACCGGGTGTACCTGGTGGAGGGCCGGGCAGAGAAGGGCCGCCTGAAGACGCCCTTCTCCGTGGGGGCCCGGATGCTGACTTCGTACCGCTACTGGGAGAGCAAGCGCGGGTTCGAGACCCACCTCCAGACCTGGACGGCCCTGGACTCGGCCCTGCTGGGCGTGATGGCCCGCCCTTTCCGGGGCTACATCAAGGGCCGGCAGGATGAGTTCATCGCCTACATCAACGGGAATGTGGCCACCTTCGGGGAATTCGCCGACCTGAGCCCCCGGGAGTTCCAGGGGCCCATCAAGCGCGATGGGGATCCCGTCGCCCTCCGCGAGTACGAAGCCCTCTTCCTGAGGAAGTGATGGGTCTCCCCTTCGCGGCGTCCCTCCGGGCCCTGGTCCGGCCCGGCGCTGCCTTTCCCGGGGAGGCCCCGCCCCTGGGGCGGGCCGTGGGGACCATGCTCGCCGCGTGGGCGCCCCCGGTCCTGGTGAACGCGGGCCTGACGGTCTGGCAGGGGCTTCAGGGCTACGGAGCCCTGTGCCAGAACGGGCCTCCCCCCTGGCTGGCCGAACGGCTGGCGCGGGGGCTCGGGGGCGATCCCGAGGATCTGGGCCGGCTGCTGGCCTCCTTGCCGCCCCCGCCGGCCTTCGGTCGCGTGTGGCCCTGGCTGCTGCTGGCCGTGCCCCTGATCCTGCTGGGCACCTGGTTCCATCACGCGGTCTGGGATCACATGGGGCTCTGGCTGGTGGGCGGGTTGAAGGGGAAGCGCGGTTTCCGCGCCAGCCTGGGGGCCGAGGCCGAGGCCCTGCGCATCACCGCCCTGGGGGCGCTGGTGGGGTTGCTGGGCTTCCTCCCGGGCCTGGGCCTTCTGCTGGCGGTCCCGCTCCTGCTCCTGGACGGCTACCTCTGGCTCTTCCGGGGCTTCGCCCTGGCCGCTCGGCACGGCTGCGAACCCTGGCGGGGCGTGGCGGCCACCGTGGTTCATGCGGCCCTGCTGGGGATCTGCGCCCTGGGCCTGGGGGTGACCCTGCTGGCGCTGCTGGGGGCCGCGGCATGAGGCGCGTGCCCTGGATCGCCCTGGCGGCGCTGGGCCTCGCCCTGGGCTTGGCCTTGGGCCTCTGGGCCGCCACCTTCCTGGCGCCCCTGGCGGACCTGCTGCCGGTCTGCCCCTTCAAGCGGATCACCGGATTCGCCTGCGCCACCTGCGGGGCCACGCGCTGCGTCCTGGCGCTGGCCGGGGGGCATTGGCGCGAAGCCTTCCACTGGTACCCGGCCGCGGCCGCGCTGGCGGCGCTGCCGCTGGCGGTGCTCTGGGATCTCCGCCGCGCCTGGCGGGGGGACTCCTATCCGGCGCTGCCGGATTCCCGGGCCGCCCGCCTCGCCGTCTGGGCCGCCCTGGTGGGAATCTGGGCGCTCCAGGTGGCGCGCGGGATTTAGTCCGGTCATGCTTTGGACACGAATCACCGGAGTCCCCTTATGTTCCAGCAAATCCTGGATCAGCTGATTGAACGGGTGCCCGAGTCCCTGGCCGCGACCTTCAACGACCGGGACGGGGATCCGATCTCGTCACGCACGATCCAGATCCCGAACGAGGGGCTGCAACTCCTGGGCGCCTATCAACACATGGTGAAACGGCACCTCCAGCAGGCCGTGGAGGAATTCGACCGCGGCGAGGTGCAGCAGGTGGCCTTCGCCACCGACCAGCACTGGATCCTCATGATGGGCGCCGGCGAGCAATGCACCCTCGTGCTCGTGATGCAGCGGGAGGGCCTGCTGGGCCGCGCGCGGTTTTACATGGAACAGGCCATCAAGGCCCTGAACGACGAGTTGTAATGCTGTCCGGGGGGACCGCCTGCTCGCAGCGCTCGCGATGTCCCCCCGGGCCCCCGCCAAGTGGGTGGGATGAACCCGCCCACTCGGCCTAGGAGCCTGGATGGAACGCTTTATCGGATTGGCCGGAATCGTGGCCTTCATGGCGATTGCGTATGCGCTGTCGCACAAGCGGAGCGCCATCCATTGGCGCACCATTGGCTGGGGCCTCACCCTGCAGTGGATCTTCGCGCTGATCGTGCTCAAGGGCTCCGTCATCTCTGGCCTGCTGTCCTTCCTCCCCTTCCCGAAGGGGACCGGATGGGTGGTGCTGGTCCTGATGTTCACGCCGATGCTGCTGCGGCGGTTCGCATCCTATGAGAACAAGGCGCTGAACTGGGCGCTGTTCGGCGTGATCGTCCTCGGCCTGCTCCGCGGGAATCTCGTGGGCTCTTCCTTCGACCAGATGCGCATCGTGGTCGAGCACCTCATGGCCTACGCCCACGAAGGGGCCAGCTTCGTGTTCGGCTCGCTGTCCGATGGGCCCGGCGGCAAGGTGGGCATGGTCTTCGCCTTCGCCGTGCTGCCCACCATCATCTTCGTGGCCTCCATCTTCGCGGTGCTCTACTACATCGGCGTCATGCAGTGGGTGGTCAGCGCCGCAGCGCGGGCCATGGGCCGCTTCCTGAAGGTCTCCGGCGCTGAGAGCGTGAGCGTGGCCGCCAGCATCCTCATGGGCCAGACCGAGGCGCCCCTCACCATCCGGCCCTTTCTGGCACGCATGACCCGCAGCGAACTCATGGTGATCATGACCGCAGGCATGGCCCATGTGTCGGGCAGCATCATGGTGGCCTATGTGCAGGTGGCCCATGTGGACATCGTGCACCTGCTCACGGCCGTGATCATGACGGCGCCCGGCGCGGTGATGATGGCCAAGCTGCTGGAGCCTGAGACGGAAACGCCCGAGACGGCCGGCGACATCAAGGTGGACATCCCCAACCACGACGCCAATGTGCTGGATGCCGCGGCCCGGGGCGCCTTCGAGGGCGGCCAGCTGGCCTTCAATGTGGCCGTCATGCTCATCGCCTTCATCGCGCTCATCTACCTGCTCAACGGCTTGATGAAGGCCATCCACCCAGGCTTCAGCCTGGAGCTGGTGCTGGGCGCCGTCTTCAAGCCCTTTGCCTACCTGATGGGCGTGCCCTGGATCGAGGCCGGCCAGGTGGGATCGCTGCTGGGCAAGCGCATGGTGGTGAACGAGTTCGTGGCCTTCCTGGATCTGGGGGCCATGACGAACCTGTCCACCAAGGCCCGCCTGGTGTCCACCTTCGCCCTGTGCGGCTTCGCCAACTTCAGCAGCATCGCCATCCAGGTGGGGGGCATCGGCGCCCTGGTGCCCGAGCGTCGCGGCGATCTGGCCCGCCTGGGCATCCGGGCGATGCTGGCTGGGACCCTGGCGAATTTCCTGAGCGCCTGCATCGCCGGGATCCTCAGTTAGAAAAAACCATCAATACAACTCTATGCTCCAGCCTTTCCTCGAATCTGCCGATGAAGGGGGATCGCCGGAGGTAGTGCTGATGATTCGTGTCCGTTCCTTGGTTCTCGTTTCTGCCCTCGTCTCCATGACGCTTGCAGCGGGGGACTACGACGCCGTGATCGGCGCCATGAAGAAAGCCTGGCCTCAGGTCGGCACCGTGGCCGTGGTCTGCGACGCGAACGGCAGCAAGGCCGCCCTTTCGGCCCTCACCGCCGCCGCCGGCGGATTGAAGGTGATGGTCGTGGATGTGAAGGGTCCCCAGGACATGGGCAAGGCCATCGGCACCCTGACGGGCCGCAAACCCGATGCGGTGATCCTCCTGTCAGGCGACAAGGTGGCCGGCGACGGCTCCTCCGCCGCCAGCTTCCTCATCCAGCGCATGGCCGCCCTCAAGGTGCCCGCTGTCGCCACCACCGAGGCGGGCGTGAAGCAGGGCGCGGCGCTGGGCATCGGGCCCGGCACCGGGGGCAAGCTGATGTCGAACGCGAAGGTGGCTGCCGTGGCCGGCGTGGCCGTGCCCGCGGGCGCCACCGCCATTTAATCGTCTTCCTCCACCGAAGGCCCCGCCCCGGCGGGGCCTTCTCATGCCTCAGAATCGCCCCTTCAGAGAGTGGGCGTAGCCGGTGAGCTCCACATAAGCCTCGCCCACCTCGCGCCCCGCGGCATCCAGGACCCGGCAGGCGCCTTCCCAGTAGGTGATGCCGGAGCTGCGGCCCGTCCGCAATTCCTGATCCGGGAGCACCGGCACGAGGGTATGGCGTTCTCCCCAGGCCTCCAACACCAGGGGCGTGGGATAGGCGGCGCCGCTGGTAGGGCTCCTCCAGGTGCCGGTCGCCCCCAGCGTGAAGGCTTGGGTGCGGCGGCGGACGCGCCCCCCGGCATCCACCTCGGTCACCGTGGAGTAGGGATCCTGGCTGCCGTCCCGGCGGCGCAGGCGGTAGGCCATGAGGCTGCGGCCGTCCCGCAATTGGATGCCCGCCCAGTCCCAGCCCACCTGCTCGGCATCGAGCTGGTTGGAGCTGAACTCGTGGTCCATCCAGCCCTGGCCACGGACCGCGAGCGCGGGTCCTTCCGGAAGCCGGAGGGAGCCCTGGGCCGACAGCCGGGGCCAGGTGAGGTAGTGGCTGGCGGCGCTGGGATCGGCCCCCTTCCGGCTCACGCCCTCCTCGCCGAAGATCACGGGTGGGGTGGCGGGATCCAGGGCCAGGTCCAAGGTCGCACCGCGCACGGTCATGTGCAGGCGGATGCGCCCGGAAGGATCCTGTTCCGCCCGCCAGTCCTGGTGGAACACGCTCAGGCGGTCGGTGGCCGCCCCGGCCATCAGACCTGCCCGATCCAGGCGTTCGGCCACCAGGAAGCGATGGCCGGCCTCGTCGGTCAGGGCGGCGTGGGCCAGTTGGAGTTGGTCGCTCCGCCAGGCCGGGCTGCCCTTCCAGGTTGCCGGGGGCGAGGCCTGGCGAAAGAAGGTGAGCTGGTACCCGAACCGGCGGGCCCCATCCGGGGTCCAGAGGTGGCCGGTGAAGTACCACCACTCGGAGCGGAAGGCGGGATGGCTGCCGTGATCCCTCGGGAAGGCGAACCGGTAGCCGGGCCGGGCGACCGCGAAGGCCCCGGAATCAGGAACCCCGGCGCTGCACGCGAGGGCGAGGACACCTGCCAGGATCGCCTTCATGCGCCCTCCTCGACTTCCCGGTCGGCTCCGAGCCGGGCCCCCCAGCGGGCCGTGGGGATCAGCACGAGGAGGGCCGCCGCCAGGGTGGACAGGGTGGCCAGGCCCAGGAACCCCCAAGGGACCGAGAAGCTGAGCGTCCAGCCGAAGACCTGGGGATTGAGCACATCCACGAGGATGCGCGCGAGCAGGAGGCCCAGGCCCAGGCCCGCGAGGAGCCCGGCCATGGCCACGCCGAGGCCCTCGAGCACGAGGATGCCCGTGAGCTCCGCCCGGGTGGCGCCGAGCGCCCGCAGGGACCAGATCTCGCCGCGCCGGGCGAGGGCCAGGCCGGTGAGGCCCTGGGCGAGGCCGAGCACCGCCACGAGGAGGCCGATGGCTTCGAGCGCGTAGGTGAGGGCGAAGGTCTGCCGGAAGATGGTGGTCACCTGGGTCCGCAGGGCGCCATTGCTGCGGATCTGCAGACCGGGATGCCCGCGCCGGAGCTGCGCGGCCACGGCCTCTGGCGATTCACCGGGCTTGAGGTAGAGCGCCACGCTGGCCACCTGCGCATCCTGGAACCAGGCGAGGAAGACCGGCCGGTCGAGGATCAGGCTGCCCCGTTCGTTCCCGTAGTCGGCGAGGATGCCGCGCACCGTGGCCCGGCGGGTGCCCCCGGGCACGGGAAGCTCCAGGACCTCTCCCACCCGCACCCCGAAATGTCGGGCGAAGGTCTCGGATGCCAGCACGCCAGGATCGGTGGTTCCGCCCTCGCGAAGGGCGCGCAGGGGACCCGGGAAGGGACCTCCCGCGGCCAGGATGAGGCCGCCCCGGGAGGCCTGGACGCCCATGTCCCCGGCCCCGAGGAAGGTGGGGCGGCCCCGGAAGGTGATGGGCAGCATCTGGAAGCGATCCGCCGCGGCCACGGCGGGATCCGCGGCGAGGCGATCCGCGGTGGCCGGGGCCATGCGGTGGTGGCTGCCGGCGCCGGCGGCCCCGAGGGGCGACACATACAGATCCGCCCGGAGGCTGCTGCCGATCCAGGCGAGCACGGTGCGCTCGAAGCTCTGGACCATCACGCCCATTCCAGAGGCCATGCCCACGGCCACGGCCAGGGCGGCGGCGGCAAAGCCGTGGCGGCCTGTCGGGCGCAGCAGGGGCCGCAGGGCGAGCCGGAGCCGCCACGACCGGAGACCTCGCCCCGGCAGGCCCAGGAGGGGGAGCAGGGCCACCGCCACGAGAGATCCTCCGAGCAGGGCCAGGCCGGACCCGGCATAGGCGTGCCAGGCCACGCCGGGGGAGGGATGGAGGCCGTAGGCCAGGCCCGCGCCCAGCAGCAGCGAGGCGGCGCCCGCCCCGCCTGCCCAGCCCCAGCGCACGGGCTTGGGACCGCCCTCCCGGGCCAGCAGCTGGACCGGCGGGGTCAGGGCCGCCCGGCGGGCGGGAACCCAGGCGGCCACCAGGCACGCGAAGGCACCCACCGTCAGGACGAGTCCGGCTTCGCTGCCGCTGAGGGTGGCGCTCCGGGCGGAACTGGCGCCGTACAGGGCGTTCACCGTGCGGCTGACGGCCTTCACCGTGCCCTGAGCCAGCAGCCAGCCGAGGCCCACGCCCAGCAGGCTCCCCAGGAGGCCCAACAGGGCGGCCTCCCCGAGCAGCAGGCGCGTGACGCCGGCGGGGGGCAAGCCCAGGGCCCGCAGGGTCGCCCAGGTTTCGCGCCGCCGGTTCACGGACGCATCGAAGGCCTGGAACAGCAGGTAGGCCCCCACGGCCAGAGCGATGAGGCTGAGGATGGTGAGGTTGAAGCGAAAGGCGGCGGTCATGGTGCGCCCACTCTCAGCGCGCTGCTCCGGAGGCTCCAGCAGGAGGCCGGGGGGGAGCAGATGCCGGGCCTGGCCCTCCAGGTCCGCCAGGTGGGCCCCGGGCCGCAGGCCCCATTCGATGCGGTCCAGTTCGCCCGCGCGGTTGAGGATCCGTTGGGCGGCGGGCAGGTCCATGACGAGGAGGTTCCGCTGGAGCTTGGGGCGGTTGGGCGGGTCGGGCAGGAGGCCGACCACGCGCAAGCGGACCGGGCGCTCCTGGATGAAACCCTCCAGGAACGCTCCGGGACCGAGGCCCTCCGCCGCCAGGGCCGAGGGGACCAGGACCGCCTCCGGATCCTGGAGCAGGGCGTAGAAACCCTCCGTCGTCTGATGGAGAGGGCCTGCCTCCTGGGGGGCGGCGGAATCCTCCCCGGCGGTGGCCCCCAGGCTCACCAGATCGAGACCCATCAGCTGAAAGCCCTCGAGCGTACCTGCCCGGGCAAAGCTCCCCTCGACCACGGGGCGCATCCAGCCCCATTCCGCCAGGGGCCGCAGGCCGGGGAGGATGGACTCCCGCAGGGGGCCGGCCTCCGCCTGCATGATCAAGTCGGATCCCTGGCCCACCCCCCGGGTGAACTGCTCGAAGCTGGCCACGGCGGCCCGGTTCGCCAGCCGGATGGAGAGGAACACGGCCACGCCCAGGGCCACGGCCACCAGGGTGAGGAGCGTGCGCACCCATTCCCGCGCCAGGGCCCGGACCACCAGCCGCCGTGCCAACCAGCTCATAGAAAGCGGCCGTCTTCCATGCGGAGGACCCGGTGGCAGATGCCGGCAGCCGCTTCGGAATGGGTGACCATGACAAGAGCCGAACCCTCCTGCTCCGTCAGCTCCGCCAACAGGGACAGGACGGCCTCTCCGGAGGCCCGGTCCAGGTTCCCGGTGGGCTCATCAGCCAGCAGCACGGCGGGCCGGGCCGCCAGGGCCCGGGCCACGGCCACCCGCTGCATCTCCCCGCCGGAGAGCTCGGCCGGCCAGGCCTGGGCCCGGGAGGCGAGCCCCACGGCCCGGATCAGCTCGGCGCACCGCGCGCGGATCCGGGCCTCGGGCCACTTCAGCATCCTCAGGGGGAGCTCGAGGTTCTCCTCCGCCGTGAGGGTGGGGATCAGGTGAAAGAACTGGAAGACCGTGCCCAGGCGTGAACGACGCAGGTCCGCCAGCCGCTCGGGGGTGGCCAGGTGGAGGGGCTCGCCGTCGAGGAGGATGGCCCCCGCATCGGGGCGGTCGAGGCCCCCCAGCAGGTTCAGGAAGGTGGTCTTGCCGCACCCCGAGGGGCCCAACAGGGCCACCCGCTCGCCCTCGGCGAGGTCGAAGTCCAGGGACCGGAGCACCCAGCGGGGCCCAAATCGCTTGCCCACGCCCCTGGCCCGCAGCACCGCCATGAGTCCCCCTCCCTCGACTCTATCGGAGCGTGAGGAAAGCTGGATATTTGTCTAGAAATATTAATGGACGATTTCGAGGTCTTCGCGGCCGTCCCGGGGGGGCTCGATGCCGTGCCATCCGGCCTTCCAGGCCAGGTTCAGGAGGAGGCTGAGGGTCACATAGGCGGCGAAGAAGCCGACGAAAAACCGCTGCTGGAACAGGATCATCATCGCGAAGAGCAGCACGATGCCCAGGCTGGTGAGCATGGCGGCGCGGGGGCTGCCCGCCCGCTTCTTGAAGCTGGGGAAGCGGATCGTGGACACCATCAGGAGCCCCACCGCGAAGAGCTCTGCGGCGAAGGCATACGCGTGTGCCGCCGAGGCCGGGGGCGTCGGGTGCCAGATGATCACCGAGGCCACGCAGGCGGCGCCGGCCGGGATGGGCAGGCCCATGAAGTAGCGCGGGTCCGTCGAGCCCACCTGGACATTGAAGCGCGCCAGGCGCAGGGCGCCGCAGGCGGTGAAGACGAAGCAGGCCGCCCAGCCCACGGCCCGCAGGTGCGAGTCGTGGATGCCGAACTGGAAGAAGCCGTAGCGGTAGGCCAGGATGGCCGGCGCCATCCCGAAGCTGACCACATCCGCCAGGCTGTCGAGCTGCACGCCGAATTCGGTGGCCGTGTTCGTGGCCCGGGCCACGCGGCCATCCAGGCCATCGAAGACACCCGCCAGCACCAGCAGGCCCGCGGCCCACAGGAAGTAGCGCTCGGGCGTGGCGCCCGCGGCGTTGATGGACATGACCACACTGGAGAACCCGCAGAAGATGGAGGCCATCGTGATGCTGGACGGCAGCACGAACATGGACCGCCGCATGGCGCGCTTGCGCCGGTCACGGCGTTCCTCGGGGCTCAGACGGGGTCGCATGGGGATAGTTTCTCACATCCCGGCCCCCGGGGTTCCCCGGCGTGCGGAAGGGTATCCTGGCTCCTCGTGGAGGGCGGCTTGAAGCAGGTGGTGGTGATCGGCGGTGGGCATGCGGGAATTGTCCCGACTCCGCGGCTCCGCGCAGCGGAACGCGGGAGTGGGCGACTGGATGTCGCCCGCGATAGGAGGGAGGCCTCGATTCCCCTCATCGAAGGCTGGGCGGAGGTCCTGGGATGAAGCAGGTGGTGGTGATCGGCGGTGGGCATGCGGGAATCGAGGCGGCGCATGTGGCTGCCCGCATGGGCCTGGCCACGACGCTGCTCACCATGAACCTCGATCAGATCGGCCAGATGAGCTGCAACCCCAGCATCGGCGGCGTGGGCAAGGGCCACATGGTGCGGGAGCTGGACGCCCTCGGCGGCGCCATGGGCCGCCTCATCGATGCCACCGGCATCCATTTCCGCATTCTCAACGAGAGCCGGGGCGTGGCCGTGCGCGGCCCCCGGGCCCAGGCGGACAAGGTGAAATACCGCAGCGCCGCCCGCCGGCTGCTGGAGCACACGGAGAACCTGAAGCTGCGGCAGGGGACGGCCGCGGGCCTGCTGTGGCGGGACGGCACCCGAGGTCTGCGCGGCGTGGAACTGCTGGACGGCTCCGTGCTGCCCTGCGACGCCGTGGTGGTCACCAGCGGCACCTTCCTCAACGGCCGCATCCTCATCGGGGAGCGGCGCCTGGAGGCCGGCCGGGCGGGGGAGCCCGCCAGCACCCACCTGGCGGAGCAACTCCGTTCGCTGGGGTTGCGCCATCGCCGCCTGAAGACGGGCACGAGCCCCCGATTGGCGAAGGGCTCCATCGATTTCAGCCGCCTTGAGATCCAGCCCGGCGACGATCCGCCCCGACCCTTCAGTTTCTTCAGCCGGGACATCCCCCAGCCCCAGGTGCCCTGCCACATCGTCCACACCACGGCTCTGACCGAGGCCATCGTGCGGGAGAACCTGCCCAAGTCGAGCCTTTACGGGGGCCACATCGAAGGCATCGGCCCCCGCTACTGCCCGTCCATCGAAGACAAATTCGTGAAATTCCCCGACAAGGGGCGCCATCAGATCTTCGTGGAACCGGAAAGCCTGGAGACCGAGGAGATCTACCTGGCGGGCCTCTCCACCTCCATGCCACCGGAGGTGCAGCTGCGCATGGTGCAGAGCCTCCCGGGCTTCGAGTCGGCGGAAATCCTGCGGCCGGGCTACGCCATCGAGTACGACAGCTTCGATCCTCTCCAGCTACACCGGGACCTGTCCGTAGAGGGCCTCGAGGGGGTCTGGTTCGCGGGGCAGATCAACGGCACCACGGGCTACGAGGAGGCCGCGGGCCAGGGCCTGCTGGCGGGGATCAACGCCGTGCGCTGGCTGCGGGACCAGGAACCCATCGTCCTCGGGCGCGACCAGGCCTACCTCGGCGTGATGGTCGACGACCTCGTGACCAAGGGCACGGACGAACCCTACCGCATGCTCACGGCCCGGGCCGAGCACCGGCTGGGCCTGGCCTGCGACCTGGCGGACGCCCGCCTGCTGACGGTGGCGAGGGCGGTGGGGGCCCTGGAGCCGGGAGAACTGGCCCTGGTGGAAGCCAAGGTCGTGCGCCGGGCTCGGCTGCACGCCCAGTGCGAAACCGCCTGGGTGACCCAGACCAGCCCCTTCGGACCCATCGCCGCGCGCGCGGGGCTGCGCCTCGACGCGGGCCTGACCCTGGCGGACCTGCTGCGCCGCCAGCACATGGGCCCGGCCGAGGCGGATGCCTGCCTCGCCCAGCTGGAGGGGTGGGGGACGGAAAGAGAGGGTTGGGATCCCGCCCGGGAGCGGGACCTGCTGCTCTTCGAGCTCCGCTACGCTCCCTACCGGGAGCGGGAGGCGCGCCTGCTGGAGGGTCACCGGGCCTGGGACCATGTGCGGATCCCGGCAGATTTCCGCATGGAGCAGGTTCAAGGACTTTCCACGGAAGTATTGGAAAAACTAAAATTGCACCGACCTGAAACCCTGGGCCAAGCCCATCGCATCCCCGGAGTCACCCCGGCGGCGGTCACCTTGCTGCACCTGCTGATCCATCGCTCCAAGGGCATATAGTTTTTCTTAAATTTATCCTTGATCTTCCATGTAACTGGAACCTTAACCTGGAAGGGTAGACCTTCGGGAGGTTCCCATGCAGGCCGTTCTCGAACCCCGCCCCACCACCACGCCCCGGATGCTGAAGATCGGCCAACTGGCCGCGCGGTCCGGGCTCACCGCCCGGAATCTGCGGTTTTACGCCGATGCCGGGGTCTTCGGGGAACTGCCCCGCTCGACCAAGGGCTACCGGCTCTTCCCGCAGGAAGCCGTCCAGTGGGTGCGCGTACTCAAGGCCTCCCAGGCGGCAGGCTTTTCGCTCGATGAGGTCCAGGAGCTGTTGCGGGCCCTGCGCCAGGACAGCGCCCCTTGCGCCCATGTGCGGGAGGCCCTGGGCGGCAAGCTCAGCGCCCTGGAGGCCAAGCTGAGCGAAATCCAGCTGCTGGTGGAGATTCTGAGGATCACCCTCGGCACACCGGACGGCCAGAGCAGCGCCCTGGGCTGCAACCTGATGGAAACCCTGCTGGCCGAAGCCCAGCGCCTGCCGGCGCGGGCCTGATCCTCCCAGCCTGAACCTTTCTGAATGGAGGTCCCATGACGACCCAGATCTATCGCGTGACGGGCATGACCTGCGGCGGCTGCGTCCGCCATGTCGACAAGGCGATTCGCGCCACGCCCGGCGTCAGCGAGGTGTCCGTCGACCTGGCCCAGGGAACGGCCAGGGTGACGGGGACCGCGACCTTCGAGGCCCTTTCCGCCCGGGTATCCGAGGCGGGCTATCAGCTGATGGAACAGGCCTGAATCGGCCCAAGGAAGGCTCATGAGCACCGAGACCTATGCCGTGACCGGCATGACCTGCGCATCCTGCGTGCGTCATGTGGAAAAGGCCCTGACCGCCACGCCTGGCGTGCGGGGGGCGTCCGTGAACCTGGCCACGGCCATGGCCACCGTCGAAGGCGAAGCCGCTTTCGAGGTGCTGGCCGCCCAGGTCGAGGACGCGGGCTACGGATTGGAGCGGATCGCAGCCGAGACCCCGGGACCGCAGGCCGGGGAGGATCCGGGCCCGGCCCGTCGCCGGATGGTGGTGGCGCTGGTGCTCACCACGCCCCTGCTCCTGGCGATGGTTCCCGGGTTGGGCCTGCACCTGCCGGGTTGGCTCCAGGCCGTGCTGTCGGCCCCCGTGGTCTTCTGGGCCGGCTGGGGCTTCTTCCGCCGCGCGGCGCGGCAGGCCCGGCATGGGCAGGCGTCCATGGACACGCTCATCGCCCTGGGTGCAGGCGTCGCCTGGATCTTCGCCGGGATCGAGTGGCTGAACGGGGTGCACCACCTCAGCTTTGAGACCGCCGCGGCTCTCGTGGCCTTCCTGCTCACAGGGAAATACCTGGAGAGCCGCGCCAAGTCGAAGGCCACGGACGCGCTGAAGGAACTGCTGGCCCTGGCGCCGCCGACGGCCCTCCGGCTGGCGGGGGATGGATCGGTGGAAGAAGTCCCGGTGGCGGCGCTGCGGCCCGGGGACCGCGTCCGTGTGCTGCCGGGCCATGCCGTGCCGGCGGATGGCCGCGTGGTGACCGGGCAGGCCGAAGTGGATGAATCCATGCTTACGGGCGAGCCCCTGCCGGTCCCCAAAGGTGTGGGAGAAGCCCTGGTGGCAGGCACGGTGGTCCACGGGTCGGCCCTGGAGCAGGAGATCCAGGCGGTCGGCGCCGAAACCCAACTGGCCCGCATGGCGGCCCTCGTGGCCCAGGCCCAGGGCTCCAAGGCGCCGGCCCAGGATCTGGCCGATCGCATCAGCGCCGTCTTCGTGCCCGTCATTCTCGCGCTGGCCCTGCTGACCCTGGCGGGCTGGTGGGGGGTCACGGGATCGCTGGCCCAGGCTTGGCGCCCGGCTGTGACGCTGCTGGTGATCGCCTGTCCCTGCGCCCTGGGGCTGGCCACGCCCGTGGCGGTGATGGTGGGGCTGGGTGCCGCGGCCAGGAGGGGCGTGCTGGTACGGGATGCGGCGGCCCTGGAGGCGCTCGGGCAGGCGACGGATCTCGCCTTCGACAAGACGGGAACTCTCACCGAAGGGCGACCCCGGCTGAGGAAGATCCTGCGGCTGGGGGAGGCCTCGGAAGCCGATCTGCTGGACATCGCCGCGAGCCTGGAACGGGATTCGGAACATCCCATTGCCCGAGGCCTGGTGGCGGCTCATGGCGGGCCCCTGAAACCCGTCGATGGGTTCCGGGCCCATCCGGGAGGGGGCGTCAGTGGCGATCTGAAGGGCGTTTCCTGGCGCCTGGGCAGCGCGGATTTCCTGGAGGCGTCCTTCCCGGAAATCGATGGGGATGGCATTGCGGTGGGCCTGGCGGATGCTTCCGGGCTGAAGGCCGTCTTCGTCCTCGGGGATCGTCTGCGGGCGGAAACCCCCGCCGTGGTGGAGCAGCTCCGGCGCCAGGGGCTTCGTCTCCACTTGTTCACGGGAGATCGGATTCAGGCAGCCCAGGCCATGGCCGCGGCGGCGGGGATCGAGTCGGTGTCCGCCGGCCTGCGTCCCGAAGACAAGCTGGGACGGATCCGGGATCTTCAGGCCCGCGGCGCCGTGGTGGGCTTCGTGGGGGATGGCGTGAACGATGCGCCGGCCCTGGCCCAGGCGGATTGCGGCATCGCCATGGGCTCCGGGGCGGGCGAGCAGGGCACGGCAGCGGCCATGGCCGCTGCGCCCCTGGCCTTGTTGCGGCCGGGCCTGGAACCCGTGCTGGCGGCTCGGCGCCTGGCGCTGCGCACCCATCGCGTGATCCGGCAGAACCTGGGTTGGGCCTTCGGCTACAACCTCCTGCTGGTGCCGCTGGCGGCCTTCGGGCAGCTGGAGCGCTTCGGTGGCCCCATGCTGGCGGGCCTGGCCATGGGCCTCAGCTCGCTGACCGTGGTCCTGAACGCCCTGCGGCTGCGCCGCTAGAGCCCCTTCGAAAGCTCTTTCAGGTAGGCGGAGAAATCCTCGCGCAGGTCCTCGCGCTTGAGGGCGAACTCCACATTCGCCTTCAGATAGTCGAGCTTGTTCCCGGTGTCGAACCGCTTGGCGGGGATGGGGGCGGCGACCAGGCGGCCCTCCTGTGCCAGGATCGCCAGGGCGTCTGTCAGCTGATACTCGCCCCCTACGCCGGGCTCCAGGGCGGCGAGATGTTCGAACACACGGGGCTCCAGCACATAGCGGCCCACCACGGCCCACCGGCTCGGAGCGGCTTCGGGTCGAGGCTTTTCGACAATGGATGTCACATTCCAAACAGTTTCGCCAGGGCCCGGCGCATTGACGATGCCGTAACGGGAGACATGCGCTTCGGGCACCTCCTGAACGCCGACGACGGATTTGCCCGTGGCCTGGTGGGCGGCGATGAGGGCGCTCAGCGCGGAATCGCGATCATCGAAGACATCATCGCCCAGCAGGAGGGCGAAGGGTTCGTCACCCACCGCATGCCGCGCGCACAGCACGGCATGGCCGAGGCCCAATGGCTCGCCCTGGCGGACATAGGCGAACTGGGCGAGATGCGTAATGCCGCGGACGAGATCCAGATCCTCCTGCTTGCCGCGCCGCTGCAGAGTGTCCTCCAACTCATACGCGACATCGAAATGGTTCTCGATGGCAGCTTTCCCCCGGCCCGTCACCAGCACGATGCTCTCCACACCGGCGCGGATGGCCTCCTCCACCACATACTGGATCACGGGCGTGTCCACGAGGGGCAGCATCTCCTTGGGCTGGGCCTTGGTCGCGGGCAGGAAGCGCGTGCCCAGGCCTGCGACGGGAATGACGGCCTTGTGGATGGTGTTCATGGCGGCTCCGAAGGCCCATGATGACCTAAGATAAATGGAATGGCAGGGGTCGGAATGGAATCGCGGGAAATGTGGTCAAAGATGGCCGGGCACCCGATGTCGGGGTGGCGTTCTGCGGAAGATGTCGCACTCCCTGCCTCTCTGGCTCCGGGGCGCCTGCTCTGGTGCGGAATCGGCGGCTCCCTCCTGCCCGCGGATGCCCTGATCCATGCCTTGGCCGGAGCCTCTCTTCGTCACCGCTGGCAGCCGCTGGCCTCGCCCGAGCCGAATGGCATCCGGCTGGAGCCGGAAGACCAGCTCGTGTTCGCCTCCAAGAGCGGCCGCACACTGGAGCTGTGGACCTGGATCGGGCGGCTGCGGGCCCAGGCCGGCTGGGGACGCTGGCGGCAGGCGCCCATCGCCATCACGCAGGATGACGCGAACCCGCTGGCCCAGCTCGCACGGGCCGAGGGCTGGAGGATCCTGCCCATTCCCGAGCAGGTGGGCGGGCGCTACTCGGCCTTCACGGCCATCGGTGCGTTGCCGCTGCACTGGGCGGGATTGGACGCGGGCCGGCTCCTCGTAGGAGCCCGCGAGGTGGTGGCGCAGGCGGAACAGGAACGGGGCGTGTGGGGCACGCGGGTCTGGGACATGGTCCGCGCCTTCACGGGAGGTTTCCTCCGCGGCACTGATCAGTGGGTGCTGCTGCCCTACGCCACGCCGCTGGAAACGGTGGGTGCCTGGTGGGTCCAGCTCGTGGCGGAAAGCCTGGGCAAGCAGGCGAAGGATGGCAGCCGGCGAGGCATCACGCCCATCCGCGCCGTCGGTCCCCAGGATCAACACGCGCAGTTGCAGCGCTGGCTTGATGGTCCCCGCAATGTCGGTGTGGTGCTGGTGACGACGGGCAACAGCATCGCCGCAGAACCCTCCGATCCTCCGGCGCAGTGCCCGTTCCCCGGCCTGGGCCGGTGGGGCGGCGCCGAGATTCTGCAGGCGCAAGCCGAAGGCACCCGCGAAGCCCTGGAGGGGGCGGGAATCTCCGTGCTGCATTGGCATCTGGATGCTCTGGACGAAGCCTCTCTGGGCGCCTTCCTCATGGCCTGGCAACTGGTGGTGGGGCTTAGCGGCATGGCGCTGGAGGTTGATCCCTTTGATCAGCCGGCGGTGGAGTCGGGGAAGCGCCGGACCCTTCTGAAACTGGGGATTTCCTAGGAAATGCCTGGGGATTTCTTCAGAGACCCAACATTGGCGGGCTCCTCTGAAAAATTTCCACTTGCGCTGCGGCTCCACAGTGATAGTCTGAATGTCCTGCGCAGTTGAGGCTGCGAGGTGCCGAGGGGAGCC